>JACQGO010000058.1 GCA_016199485.1 Betaproteobacteria bacterium | reverse complement strand
GGGGTCGCATCCATCGGCAAGCCGACGGAAGCCTGCTCCGCCCTCCGCGGGCGCGGGGACGAGGGGCGAGCGTCGTAAATCATTACTACGACGCTCATCAGACCGCTCCCTTGTGCGGCGCCGTGGATACAAACGGCACGCCGAAAAAGGTGAGAAAAGCGAGCACGAACACCGCCATGATCATCACAGCCCCGAGGCGCGGGCGGAGCGCGAGGGTCACGCGCAGGTGGATGAAGAAAGCGAGCGTGAGCCAGGTGATGAAGGACCAGGTCTCGAGCGGATCCCAGGCCCAGTAGCGGCCCCAGGCGTCCTGCGCCCAGACCGCGCCGGCGATGAGCATCAGCGTCTCGAAGATGAATGCAAGCACCATGAAGCGGAACGCAAGCTCGTCGAGCCCGGCGTCCTCAGGCAGCGCCGCGAACCGCCTCGCCGCCACGCCTACCGCCCGCAACAGCACGAGGCCGGCGAGGCCGACCGCGACCAGAACCGCGCCGAGGAAGATCTTTCCCGTGGCGACATGGACGTAGAGCCAGATCGTGTCGTAGGTCGCGGGCAGGTGACCCTCGCCGGGGTTGGTCACGAGCAGCCAGCCCATCATCATGAACAACACCGGCATCACTACCGCGGCCGCGGGGCGCACCGCCGGCACGCGCCAGCAGGCGAGCACAAACACGGTGAGCAAGCTCCAGATGTTGCTCGACAGGATCTCGAACAGCGTGGTGAAGGGCCCGTAGCCGACGCGCACCCAGCGCAGTGCAAGCGACGCCGTGTGCAGCACGAGCCCGGCCGTGATCAGCGCGAGCACGCTACGCTCGGGGCGGCGCCCCATCGCCACGGCGATGATCGCCACGGTGCCGGCAGCCACGTATGCCAGAAGCGCCGCCCACAGCGACTGGAGCTCCGCCATCAGATCACCGCTCCCACGGCCGCGCTGCAAACTTGTTCCAGAAATGCCACGCCAGGCTCGCGACCGCGAGCAGGCCCGCGGCAAGCAGCCACGGCATCGTCCAGTCGAAGAACACGTTGTAGCCCATCCACGTCGTCACTCCCTCGTAGACGAGCACGCCCTGCGGCAGCATGTAGCGCTCACCCGGTTTCAACTCGCGCCGTTCCGCGCCGGCACGCACGACCAGCGTATGCTCGCGCGGCACCCGGAACTCGGACCGCCGCGCCGGATCGAGCAACACCTCGTCGAACTTGAGCATGACCCAGACTGCGACATCGGTGTCGGGCAGCGTCCATTCCCGCGATTGCCGGTATTCGTGGATGGGATACGCCGGAAGATGCACCGTGCCGCGGCGCGCCGGCCCGCGCGCCGGATGCCAGGTGAAAAGCGGCGCAAACCCCTTGTTGAACGAGGTGTAGAACCGGTAACCCTTGAGCGCGAGCGGCTGCTGGTCGCCGATCACCGCGACCCGCCGGCGCCCGCTCTCGTCGTTCCAGCTCACCGTGTTACGCGTCTGGTTACGCTTCACTCCGGGGCTGTAGTCGATGGCGAAGCCGTGATTGGTGAAGGAAATTTCCGCGAGCCGCGACGGGTGCCACGGCCCGCTCTCGAATTGCGTGAGATCACCCCGAAACGTTTCCCCGGTCGAAAGCTCGAGCTGGCCCTTGAGAAAAGTGAGGCGACCCGCCGCAATCAGCAGCACGATCGCGAGCAGCGCCAAATGGAACGTGAGCAGCGCGGTCTGCCGACGGAAAACGCCGTTGGTGATCACGGCGCAACCCAGGTTGACGGCGAAAAGGGCGAGCGGGAGCACCAGCAGCCAGACGCTGCCTGCGCCCCCCAGGTAGGTCGCCACCACGCCGGCGCCCAGCAATGCCAGGAATACCAGCGTCAGCTTGAGCGAGGCGAGCGCCGCCAGCCAGCGGCGCGCCGCCGCGCGTGCGGTCCGGGGTTCAACGAGCGATACTTCCATGCCCATGCTTGGTCACCCGATTCAACGTCCGCTCATCGAATCCGAAGTTGAACTCCGGTCCGGAACCTGCAACCCGAAACTTGGAACCGGGGTTAAGGCGGGGTCTTGCAGTTTTCATTGCTGTCGCGCATCCAATCCCTGCCCGACTGCCCGTTGCCGGGCGCACCGGACGAGCCGCAGTCGGCCGCAGTCCACTGCCCGCTCGCCCTGAAGTTCCTGATCTTCAATATCGCGTTCATGTAATAGGGCTGCTGATTGTACGCGGCGGTCGTGTTGTTGCGCACCTGCGTCCCGGCGGCCACTCCCGCCTCCGGCCCCACGTCGTTGAGGTTGACAAGCAGCGCCTTGTTTTTCCAGCCGTGAGGCACGGCGACGTGACACCAGTTGCACCGCATCGAGCCGATCTTGTCGGCGTGGAACGAGTGCCCGTCTTCGTTCTTGTCGGCGAGCCAGAAGCCGGTGCGCGTATTGCCCCGCGTGGCGTAAATGGTGTAGCTGTGGCATTTGAAGCAAAGTCCCGTCGCCTGCTGGCCCGAGCCGGTCGAGGTGTCCCACGCGCCCTTCAGGATGAAGTTGTTGTTCGAGCCGTGCGGACCCCAGGGATTGCCGTTCTCACCGCCGTCGGGAATGACCGAAGTGCTCGAGGTCACGTTGGAGCCGTGGCAGTCGGTGCAGTACATGGTCTGGGTGCCCACGGCGTTGCGCCACGGCAGGTTCCAGTTATTGCTGATGTTGCTGCCGTCGCCGCGGATGGCCGCTGTTCGCCCCGTGTTGTCCATCACCGGGTGCCACGAGCGATGATTGTTGGCGGAATACGCCGCCGCGGCACCGGAGTCGCTGGTCGACACCTCCCCCTTGTGCGAGATCGGCGCCTGGAATTCCCTGGCCTGATTGGTGTATTGCGTGAGGTTGTTCGTACCCGACGGCGTCCCCGGCACGCCCAGGTTCGGCCGGTTGCCCGTGGGATAGATATTGTTGTCGCTGTAGCCATAGTCCGAGTGGCACTTGAGGCAGATCTGGTACTCGCGCGTCACGTACGCGGCGCTCACGCTTGCGTCGATGCTGGTACCCGGATCGCCGCGCTTCACGATGTAACTGATCGGCAGGTTCTGGAACGAAGCCGAAGCGTAGACCGGCTCCACGCCCCACGCGCCGCGCAGCACGCCCGAGAGGATGTTGGTGTGTGTGTAGCCCGCGGTGTCGGTATGCACATGTGTGCCCGCCGCGTCCGGCGTGCCGGAGAGGCTTCCCGGCGGATTGCCGCGGAAGTCGCGGAACCTCGCCACGCGGTGTGGATTGTGGCAGTCGGTGCATTCGGCATGGCGGTTGCTGAGGTTGCCCACGCCAAGCCTCGAGCGCTGCTCGATGAAATCCTTCCCGCACTGGTTGGCGGGCGAAGCACAGTCGACGAACCCGGCGTCGCTGAAATTGCCGCCGATGTCGTGCACCTCCGAGCCGGCGGGCTGCTCGCCGGAGGCGATCGGCATGTGCCGCACGAGCTGGAAGTCGGTCTTGATGTTCGGCACCGTGGTGGTCGGCGTGACGATGCTCGAAGCGCTGTCGGTATGGCACTGGTAGCAGGTCTCCTCAAGCGCCGCGTTGCCGCCCGACTTGGGCGAGGTCACGCTGTCAGTCGCCTCGCGCAGCAGGCGCCTTGCCCCCTGCACCGTGTGCGCGTCGTGGCAGTTCAGGCACGCCGCCTTCCACACCGGGAGGTTCGCCGGAAACTCCCGGTCGGTCGCCGCCGCCGCCTTGTAGGTCTGCGTCGCGACCTGCGGGTTGGCGTGCGCCGAGTAGGCCCAGGTACCGCTGCCGCGGTTCTTGTCGTGGCAGGAGAGGCAAACGATGTCGTTCACCTGATCGTGGGCGTTGCTCGGCACGCCTTCCTGGAAACGGTTCTGGCGCAGGAACTTCTGGTTGCCCTTGGTGGCGTCGGTCTCGCGGATATGCGGATCGTGGCACGTGCCGCACTGCACCTGGCCAACGCCGCCCGCCCCCGTCGGCTCGAGCGGCAAGAGCGGCCTGTAGCCGGAGCTGCGCACGCCGACGACGTCGCCCACGCCCGGCGGCCACTTCTGGTTTGCATCGACGTCGCGCAGCTCGCCGTCGCGCGTGGCGAGCGTGTTGGTGAAGCTCACCGAGACCGGGTGGTCGTTGGCGAGCGTGATGCCGAGGTTGCGCGTGAACCCGGTCGTCGTGCCCGGGCCGGCCGGCATCACCCCTCCGGGTCCCGTCCCGGTCATCGGGATCGAGACGGTGCCTTGCTGTGTCTCCGAACCGGTGCCGGAGAGCACGTTGACGTTGCCGATCGCGAGCGTGCCGTCATGGCACGACAGGCACAGCTTGGAGCTGCCGCCCGGCTGGTCGAGCGAGCCCTGGATCGCGTTCGCGTCGAGCGATGACGAGGTGTACACGGTATACGTCGCGCCCGAGAGCTGGCGGTTCCACAGCGGGGTGACGCCCGACGTCGCTCCGTGCGGCGTGTGGCAGAACACGCATACCTGGGTCTCGGAGACCGCCTTGAGGGTGCCCGGACCGGAGACGGAGAGGTTGTGCTTCGTGCCGCGCACGTCGGAGACGCGCGTGGCCGAAGCACCGAGCGGTGCGAGCGCCGCGGCGAGCGCGAGTGACCACGCCCACAGGCGTTCAGTACTCGCCATCGGCGCCTCCGCCCAGGAACTGGAACACCACGATGCGGCCGTTGAACATGTCGGCGACGAAAATGCGGTCGCGGCTGTCCACCCAAACGCCGGACGGCAGGTAAAACTTCCCGGTCTCCTGGCCTACCCCCCCGATCGCCATCAGGAACTCGCCGTGCTTGTCGAATACCAACAGATGGTCGTAGTAGGACTCCACCACGTAGATGTTGCCCGCGCTGTCCGCCGCCACCCCTTTGGGGCGCACCATGTTGCCGATGTAGAGACCGCGTACCCCGAATTTCAGGCGCAGGATCTCGCCTTCGCCCGAGAATACCTGAATGCGGCTGTTCATGGTATCGGCCACGTAGAGCTCGCCGTGCGCGAAAGCGAGGAAGGTCGGAAAGTTGAACTCGCCGTCGCCCTCGCCGTGGCGTCCGATGACGTTGACGAGATTGCCGCGTTCGTCGAACACCTTGACGTCGTGGGCGTGCGTGTCGGCAACATAGATGCGCCTGCCGTGCGGATCGTAGGCGAGGCCTGTCGGGCGCTTGAGCACGCCGCGCCCGATCGCGCGTCCCGGATTGCCCTGCCCGTCGAGCTGCGCGACGATGCCGAGGTCCGCGTCCGCCACCAGTATCTTGCCGTCCGGGCCCAGCGCGATGCCGACCGGCGCGTGGAAATTCGCGAGCCCCTCGGCCTTGTCCCACGGCACGAGCTCTCCTGCTTTTTCGTCGAACACGAACACCGCCTGGCGGCTCATGTCGGTCACGTAAATGCGCCCGTTCCCGTCGACCACACCGCTTTGCGGCCGCTGCAGTGACACCGGCGGCTTTTCCCCGACGATGAGCCCCGCGAGCCAACGGAAAATCCCGCCGATGCCTTGCTGCGCTTCGGGCTCCGCCTTTCTGAAGTTCGCGTCACCCAGGAGCTGGCCGGCGTAGAGGTAGCGCGGCACTTCCGGCGGCCCGGGCCATACCACACGCTTGCCTTCCGGGGCGTCCTCGACCCCGAAATGCAGCACCATGCGCTGGCCTTCGGTGGCGCAGCCCGCGAGCAGCGCCACCGCGAGCGCTCCCGCCAGCGCGGTGCGAAGTCGCATCGGACCGGGATCAAACGCACGCATCGAAGCTCCGCAATCTCACTTCCCCTCCGCGGGCGGCGCGAGTCGCATCAGCTCGACGCGCGCGCCCGCAGCGTCCGCGATCACCAGCCATCCGTCGTAGATCCAGAGATCGCTCAACTGCAGCAGCCCGAGCGACGCAGCCGTTACGGCTGCGACGAGCCTACCGCGCGCGAACACCTTGAGGCTGCGATCAAACCGGTCCACGACAAACACCCGCCCGTAGCGGTCCACGGCGAGCGGTCCGGGCTGGCCGATCGCGTGGTGGCCGAAAGTATCGAGCACTGCGCCGTCGCGCGCAACCCGCGCGATACAGCGACACGCCGGGTCGGACACGTAGAGCGCGTCGGCCCCGACCGCGAGTGCGGCGATGCTCAGCACGCGGTTGCGTTCGTCGCCGCGCAGGTGGATCACGTGGGAGGCCCGTCCCAGCGGATGGAAGGCGACGATCTGGTTGAACACGCCGTCCGCCACGAGCACCAGCCCGCGCGCCTCGTCGACCACGACATCGACCGGACGCGCGAGGTTCACGTTGTCGCCGAAGGTTGCAAGGAGCTGACCGCTGCGCGCGAACTGCAGCACGCGCCGGTTCTGCACGTCGAGCGCGTAGAGCGAGAAGTCGCTCGCGACAAAAAGCTGCGTGCTCGTGTGCGCTGCGACGCCTTTGACCGGCGTCATCGCACTCAACGCGAGATCGAAGCGGAACACCGCACCGGCGCCCGCGTCGACGATGTACAGCTCGTTGCCGAGCGCTGCCACCGCCGAGGGGCTTATGAAACGCTGGTACGCGAGCGGGCCCGATCTGAGCGAGGGCGTCCCGCCCGGATCCGCGGCCTGCGCGAAGCGCGCGCCGGTGAGCGTGAGCCACGGTGTCGCGAGCCGCTGCTCCCCGCTCGCCGCGCCGGCGCCTTTTCCCGGCGCGCCGTCCGGGGAGACCGCGCAACCCGCGAGCGCCATGACGACGCATGATGCGATCAGGCGCCACCATCGCGCGTTGCATGCACCAGTCCTCACGTCAGTCATCGAGCCCCCCACCATCACCAGCGTCCCGGGCCCAGCGTCTGGTGGCCGCCGTAGATGCCGCTTTTGAGCCCCGGCCGCCCGGAATGGCACAGATCGCAGCGGTCCGCGCCCCACGCGATGTTGTTGTTGTGGCACATGCCGCAGAACTTTCCGTCGATGATGTCCGCCATCAGGACGTCGTTCGCCCCGGCGCGCATCTTGAAACCGAGCTCGAAGTGGCACACCTTGCAGCGGAAGCGGATGCGGTGAAACCAGTGCGAAAACACCACCGGACGCACGCCTTCCTTCTCCGAGCGCTTGTTGAGCACGACGTCCGCGTACTCCGCCGGCGCAGGAAACGCCGCGAGCGCGAAAGCGAGCGTTACGCAAATGCGGATCAGCCGTCGCCGAGTCATCGTCTTCCGGCTCATTCACCGCGCCTTGCCTTGCGCGGGTTTTGCGCGGGGGACGCTGTGGCAGCGGTTGCACTCGGTCAAGGGAAAGGATACCGCGCCATGGCACACGCCGCACTGCTCGCCCTGCAGCATCGCGTCCATGCTGAGCTTGTTCGCGCCGGCCCGGGACTTGAACAGATGCTCGTGGCAGTTGCCGCAGTCGAGCCACAGCGTGTGCGGCCGGTGCGGGAAGCGCACGATGGGGGTGCTGCCGCGCAGGTTGAGCAGCACGTCGCTCTCCAGCAGGCGCACCCTGGTCTCGGGGAAGATGTTGGTGCGCGGATTGATGCGGCCCTGCTCGATCGCCTGCACCCAGTCCACCTGGTTGCCGCCCGCCACCGGAGGAAGTGCGGAGAGCGCCTCGCGCGGCTCCTGCAGCAGCTTCAACGCCGGGCTTTTCGGGTCGTGCACGCCGTCCTGCGCGAGCGGCGCCCAGCGGCGCACGACTTCCGCCGCGAGCACCGCGTCCGCGATCAGCAGCAGCATCGCTATCAGTCGGAGCGCGCGTGACAGCATGCAGCCGCTCCTCACGGTGGTCACCCCGGAATGTAGACGCCCGCGCTGCGGATCATGCGCACCAGCTCGCGCGTGGATTCCTCGAGCAGCCTCACCGCGCCCGCGTGGTCGCCCCCCGCCGCGGCGGCCTCGGCCTGCGCGCGCAGCTCGCGCGCCTTGTCGATGAACGACTGCTGCGCGGGGCCGCGCGGCTTCCCATCGAGCAGCACGCGGATCAACATCTGGTGCGTGTCGTTGCGGTCGATCTCGTAATGGTACTCTTCCTGCTTCGTCGCGAAGGTCAGCGAGCGCACCAGCGTGTCGCCGCCGCGCATCGAGCTGATCGCGGCTCTCGCGACCAAGTATGCCTGGTCCAGCGCCGCGCGCGCCCGCGCGATATCATTGGCGCGCACGAGCTGCTCCGCCTCGCCGAGGAGCTTCTCTATCGTCTCCGCCGCCTCGGCCGCCCCCGGCGTGCCGGGTTTTTCGGCGCTGATCCGCTTCTGAGCGGCGGCGAGCGCCCTCACGCTCTCCATGCGCGCGTCAAGATCCGCCTTGAGCTTGGGCCCGGTCACCTGCTCGGGGGAGGCGAGCCGCACCGCCTCGAACATCAGCACGCTCGCTTCGGGCAGCAGTTGCGAGGCGCGTTGCAGGTCGCCCGCCTCGAATGCTGCATGCGCCTGGCGGTAGACCGCGCGCGCCTTGTCGCGCTTTTCCAGCGCCCGCGCCTCCCCGCTCGCCTCGATCTGGCGCGCCGCAGAAGATTTCTCGAGCAGGACCGTGACGGCGGCGAGCCGCTGCTCGAGCCGCGCGCGGTCCACGGCGCCCGCCGCGGGACGGGCGCTCTCTTGCGCGAACGCCGCTGCCAGGACCGCAACCACCAGCCACAGCACGCACCCCAACCGCAACAGCGTCGCGTTCATTGCCGTTCCACTCCCTCGCTCACTGATCGTTCATCCCCTGCGGCACCACCAGCCCGGCGGAAGCCAGCGCGCGCTGCAGGTAACCGGTGCCGTCGCGTATGCTCGCCAGCGCGGCGTGGTAGTCCTTCTTCGCCGCGTGCCGCTGCGCCGCGCCCCGCAACGCGATGTTGGACTCGACATAGCGCTGTATCAACCTCGCCGCCTCGGGCGGGGGCTTGAGCTCCCTGAGCGCGAGCGGGATCAACTCGCCGTAGCTGCGGTTGCGCGCCATTTCGTACTCGAACTCTTCGACGAAGGTCTCGAACTGCTGCGAGTACTCGATGGTCGCCGAGCCCAGCACGCGGTTGAGCGCTACGAGCAGCACCTGCTCCGCGCGCTCGAGCACCGCCACCGACTCGGATACCTGCTCGGAGTTCGCGTAGTTCCTCGCCTCGTCGACGAGCTGCGTTATCCGGTCAAGCTGCTCGCGAGCAGCGAATCCGCCCACGGGCCGCGGCGTCAGCCGCGCAAGGTGCCGCTCGTACGACGCCTTCAACGACTCGACCGTCTCCAGCAGGCGCGCGTAGCGCACCCGCTGCTCGATCAACCGGTACATGGTGTCGGGCACGAGCTGGCGCGCCTTGCCTGTCATCCACAGCGCCTCGTTGAGCGCGCGGTCCGCGCCGGCGGCGTCCCCGCCCTGCAGAAGCGCTGCGGCCTTCGCGTGGTGCTCGCGCGCCGCCGCCATGAATTTCTGCGCCTCGGCGTTGCCGCTCTTTGCGATACGGCTCGCCACGGGCGAGTCGCCGAGCAGCCGCCGCAAGAACGCCTCTTTCTGCTCGACCGCCTGGCGCGTCTGGCCTGGCGCGGCGGGCATCGCCCCGGCGCGCTGCGGCTCGGCGGCTGTCGCAGGAAGCACTGCGGCGAGCAGCGCTATCATCGCCAATATCCTCGGCACGCGCTTCATTTTCTCGCCTCCGCTGCCGGCACCGCCGCGGTGCTCGATGCCGGCGCGTCCTTCTTCCTCGAATGGCACAGGCGGCACTCCGACACCGGGAATGCGACCTTGCCGTGGCATACCCCGCACTTCTGGCCGAGCAGGATCGCCGCCATGCTGATCTGGTTCGCTCCTTTCTGCGGCACGAAAATCGCGGGATGGCAGTTGGAGCAGTCCAGCCACTCGGTGTGCTGCCTGTGCGGGTAGACCACGTCGGGCATCGAACCTTTCACTTCGCGTACGATGTTCAGGTCCATCGCTGACGGCTCGGCTTGGGGGTCACCGAGGTCCCAGCGCGGCTGAATCTGCTTTTTCCCGAGCGCCGCGACCCAGTTGACGCGGTTGCCGGCGTTCGCGCGCGGCAGCCGCTGGAACGACTCGAGCGGCGGTTGCAGCGCATGGATGCCGGGATTGCCGGGATCGTGGATGCCGTCCTCGGCGGGCGGCGGGTTGCGCCCCCCCGGCGGCGCGAGCAGCCGGTTGAAAGCATTGGGATCGATCGCCGCCTGCGCCGGTGTCCCGGACGGAGCGGCCGCGACGACGGTCGGCGTCGGGGTCTCGCGTGCAGGTTTCGACGCGGGTGCCGCCCCGATTTGCGCAGGGTTACCCGCCGCGGGCTTCGCCGCGCCCCGCGCAGACGCGGTCGCGCGCTTGCCGCCGGGCACAGCCGAGGATTTCGGCGCGCCGCCCGCGGACCTCACCATGTAATCGACCGCGGCCCTCACCTCCGCACCCGATAATGAAAGGTTGCCGCCCTTGGCCGGCATGCCGTTCGGCGTGCCCGCGACGGCGCTGCGGTAGAGCGTGGCGATCCCCGCGCGTAGCCGTGCGCTCCACTCCCCGGCGTCTCCGAGCTTGGGCGCGCCCGCAATCCCCGCCGCGTGGCACAGCGCGCAGCTTTTCTCGTAGACCGCCTTTCCGGTGCCGCCCCTGTCTTGCGCGTGTAGCGATACCGCAGATCCCGTCAGCGCGCCCAGTGTGATGTATAGCGTGATTCTCGATCTCATGGCGCATTCTTACTTCTTCGCGGCCGCCGGAGTTTCGGCCGGAGCGGCGAGCTGCTGTATCGTGCTCTCGTGCACCTGGGTCGGCGTCCCCGGCTTGCCGGAATGGCACAGGTCGCAATTCTCCACCGACCAGGCAATATTGCCGTTGTGACACGCGCCGCAGAACTGCCCGTCGATGATCTTCAGCATGTTGATCTCGTTGCCCCCGGCCTTGAACTTGAAGCCGAGGTCGCTGTGGCATACCTTGCAGCGAAAGCGCACCCGGTGGAACCAGTGCGGAAAGACCGCCGGCCGCACCCCCGCGGCATCCGAGTAGTTGTTGATGACCACGTCGCCGTACTCGGCCAGCGCGCGGCGCGCGCCACCCGGCACGAGGGTCAGCGCAACGATCGCCGCTCCGAGCGCGGCATACGCCCTGGCACGATTGCCCGGTCTCATTTTCTCCTCTACCCCAAACAAGAACACTTCCCGCCGTGCGGTCAGAATTGCCCGAACTGGCGGTTCAGCCTGAAAAAGATCAGCGCGTTGCGCTTGCCTTCGATGCGCGCAAGCCGTGCCGTCAGGCGCAGTTCGACGCGGCCGATGTTGTATTCGAAGCGCTGCTCCAGCGACTGGTTGACCTGCTCGCGTGGCGCGTTGATATCCCCGAGCAGGCGCGACCTGAACTGCGTCTCGTTGACGGTATACAACGCGTAATAGCGCAGCTGCGGCACGTCAAAGGCGCGCAGGTGCTGGTAACTCAGGCTGCCGTTCGAGTTGAAGCTGAACCCCGCGCCGGGAGTGGTCGGCGTGTTCTGGCGGGTACCCTGTATCGTCAAGTTCGCCGCGCCGAAGGAATACCGGTCGACCTGGATCTGGCCGGTTGCCTGCAGGTTCACGAGCCGGAACTGGTTCTCGTTGTGCCCGGCGGTGCGCGAATCCGCGCCGATCAGGCTCACGAAGGCGCTGGAGCTCGGGGTCGGCGAGAGGCGCCACGACACGCTCGCGTTGTGGAGCAGCGTCTGCGAGGTCGTGGTGACGGTGTCGAAGGTCGTCGCGTAGCTCTGCCCGAGGGTAAACGTGAGCGCCGAGGTCCGGCCCAGGGGCAGATTGCGGCTCACGTTGTGGCCGATCTGCCCGGCGAGATTCTGGCGGCCGCCGTCCCGGCCCCCGGTCTGATTGAAGACATTCCCGGTCGCGTTCCAGTTGTAGACGAACCTGCCGAGGGCGAGCGGATCCGGAACGTAAGTGACGCCCGCGCCCTGGACGGTCAACAGATCACTTCCGGCGTCGGTCGCGGCCTGCGTCACGCTCGCGCTTCCGGTGAGGCTCAGGTTGCGGCTGTACTGGTAGTTGGCGGCAACGTTGGCGTTGAGCGTGCGCGCTTCCGATTCGACGCCGTTATTGTCTACCAGCGACTGGAACACGCGCCCGCCGCCGGTCACGTAGAGCGGAACGTCCTCGTCGGGACGCCACGTCGCAAACGTGTTGAGCTGCAGGAAGCGCGAGCGGTTCTCGGTAACCGCACCGGTGGACAGCAGTCGGAAATCAGCGGTGTTGATGCTGGCGAGGCTTTCCACCGAAAGCGCGGAGTGCGGCCGGTAGCCGTGGCGCGCGGTGAGGCGGTTCAGCAGCGATCCCTCCCCGCTCGTGCTGCGCCGGTTGCGCGTATGGTTCGCGCCGATGTCGAAGCTGTGCACGCCGAGTTGCCTGCTCATGCTTCCCGCCAGCACGTCGACGGTGTCGCGGCCGAAGGTCGGGGAGTCGAGCGTGCTGCGGTCGTAGCTCGCGACGTAGCTCGCGTTGCCCTCAAGCGGGCGGTAGTTCTGGCGCATGCCGATGCGCGTGCTCCTGAAGTCGCTGCGCGTGAGCTCGCCGCTCGCGCGGCTGTCGCTCACGTCGAACATCGCCTGGAACGGAAAACGGCTCATCGGGAACAGCGCGAGCGTGCCGTTGCCGGTAACGCTCGTCGAGTTCGAGCCGGCCGCGCCGGGGTTCGTTACGCCTTCGCTGCCGCTGCCGCGCTCCTTGTTCGTGACGAGTCCGAGTCCCCCGGTGACCTGCGCAAACCACGGTTGCCAGAGGTAGGTGCCTGCCCTGATGTTCGCGATTTCCACTTGCTGCAACCTGCGTGGCTGATCCTCTATCCCTTGCAGGCGCAATTCGGAAGCGAGATTGCCGCCCCACCGGATGGGCGCGAGCGTCCACTGGAAGCCGCTGCCCAGCGGTGCGTCCGGTCCCGGCGCATCCGGCTTGCGCGGGGCGTCTTGCCGCGCCCCGCCGATGCCGTCCTCGCCCGCCGGCTCCCGGGCGGCGTCGACGGCGCTTGCCGCCGGTTCGCCCTGCGCGAGCACGGACCGCGACGCAACGTCACCCGCGCCCGCGCCGCCTCCCGCACTGAAACCGATGTCGCAAGCAAACTTGAACGCAGGACGCGGGGCAGGAGCCTTCTCCGTCGCGCACCCGGTGCCCGGCTCGCGCCCGGGGAAACCGGCTTCGGGCTTCGGCGTCCGGTTCTCCTCGCGCTCTCGCGGCGGCAGCGAACGGGGGGACTGCACGACAGCGAGCGCTCCCGGTTCATCGCCGCCCGCCTCCACCCGCGGCGTACAAAACACGCAGCATGCGACTAGCGCCAGCGTCCTGTGGCTTCGGTTCGCGGCCTCACGCACGCTGCTCCCCGCACCCTTTGCACGGCGGTCGACCCTCAGCGCCCCGTCTGGACACGCGTGCCGGATCCAGTCGCGCTGAACTCAGGGAAGCGTGCCTGGTCTATCGTGATTGCTGCGGCGCTGCGCAGCGTGGCGATCAAGCCGTTCCAGTTGGCGTCCGCCTGCTCGCGTTTCCACAGATCGGCGGCGCGCTTGCGCGCCTCGGCGTAGGTCCTCAGGTGCGAAGCCCTGCGCTCGACCAAGCGAAAGATGGCCACCCCCTCCAGCACCGTCACCGGCTCCGAGATCATCCCCGGCGTGAGCTTGTCGAGCACCTCGTGCACAGCCTGCGGCAGCATGCCACGGTGCACGTAGCCCATGTCCCCGCCTTTCCCGGCGGTGACGTCGCCGGAATGCAGTCTCGCCAGCGCCGCGAAATCCGCTCCGGCGGCGAGCCTTCTCACGATGGCCTGCGCCTCTTCCCTCGCCTTGTTCCAGGCGATTCCGGGCGCCGACGGATCAACCTTGAGCAGCATCACCGACAGCCGCACCCGCTCGGGCTCCGTAAACAGGTCCGGATGCGCGGCATAGTAGCTGCGCGCGTGTTCCTCACCCGGCTCAGGAGCTGTCCGTACCGCCTGCTCCAGTCGTTCCAAGACGCTTAGCTGCTCGAGCTCGCGGCGCAACTCGGGCAGGAGCGCCTCGCGGTTCTTCCGCCACTGCGGGCTGTCTTGGTAGCGCCTCTCATACCCGGCAATGGTGTCGCTGACCCGGGCAGCGTCGGGCTTGATGCCGCGGCGCGCGCCCTCTGCGACCAGCAGCACGCGGTTGATCAACGCGTCCGCAACCTCGCGCCTGAACGCAGCGAGCTGGTTCTCGGGCGGCTGGCGGTGGTAGAACTTCTTGCGCACCGCGGCGTTGAACGCCGCTTCGTACTGCTGCGTGGTGATCGCCGTGCCGTTGACGAGCGCAAATACCGCACGCTGCGACGCTGCGGAAGCAGGCGCTTCCCCGGCTGCGCTCGCTGCGCCCGTCGAGACCAGGCAGCCCGCCGCAAGCGCCGCCCAGATTGTGGTTGACCGTTTCATACCGATCCCCATCCGCTCCAAGCCTGACCAAAAAAAACGGGCCAGACCCACCGTGCCTGACCCGTCGGCATTGCCGGTTGAGCGCTATTTGACGTGGCAGGCGAGGCACACTGCGCTCGCGGCGTTCGAGATCCTGAGGAACGTGTTGCCCGCCGCCGGCGTGCCGGTGCCTGACTCGGCGTGCGGATCGTGGCAGCTCGCGCATTCCACCGATGGTGCCGTCGTGCCGGCAAAGTCGCGCGTGTAGAGGATCATGTCGCTCTTCTCGCGCGTCACCGCCGTCCCGCCGGTGGTATCCACCCACCATACGCGATTGCTGTTGATCAACGCGTTCTGCGGCGCCACGAAGTCGTTGTCGCGGCAGGCCGCGGTCGGGGCGGTGGAGCTGGGGCCGCCGCCGCAATACATGATGCCGATCGGATGGTCGTTGCTGAGGTCCGAGCCCAGCATCGAGAGCGTGGTGGCGGCGTTCGTCATCTTGCCGTCCGCGTCCACCCGGCCTGCAATGCTGCCTGAAGACCAGGTATAGGTCAGGCCGGTCGCGCCGCCGCCGGTCGAATCGTAACCACCATACCCCGGCGCGTTGATGATGTTGTCCATCGCCTGCGTGCCGTCGTGGCAGGAGAGGCACGCGAGCGATATCGACCCCACCGTGGTGAACGTGCCGTCGATGGTGGAAGAATTCAGCGTCGAATAGCTGGTGTAACTCGTGCCGGGCAGGTTCTTGTTCCAGAGCGGCACGCCGGAGGCCGCGCCGGCCGCCGCGTGCGGGGTGTGGCAGAACACGCAGATTTCATCGGTACCCGCCGTGGCCCGAACGTTGGCTGCCGGTCCCGAAGTGCTGAGGTTATGCTTGGTGTTGGCGATGCCCGCCATCGCTTCCTGCCCGCTGACGGCGAGCACGAGCGCGAACGCGCTTGCGCCGAGCCAGTGTCCCGCTGCGCGCAACGGTTTCAACCCTGTTGACGTCATCATTGCAGCCCCCTTGTCGCTGTTGTCGAATCCTGCAGCTACCGCTTGTGCCGATCGCGTGCTGCGCCTTCATAGCCCGCCGTGCATCAATCGTGCCAAGTCCGACGGGCTGCGCGGGCGGCGTGACTTACCGCATACACGGGAGGGTGACCACGGGAAAATGCGGCGGGAGTACGTTGTGCTCGAAAAGCGCATCTATCCTGAGCCCTACGGCCGGCCAAGCCGGCGCAGGAAATTTCTCACTGCGGGGAACCGTGTTTCCCACAAACGAGAATCCGCGCGTGAGGCTTTATTGCTTGGGCGGAGCCTTGGCGGGCGGCTTCTTCCCGAGATAGCCGTCCTCGGCCTTCAGATGCGCCGGCCGATAGATATCGACCTTCCTGAACCACTGGTCGACCATGTACACCCTGCCGTCCTCGTCCACGGCAATGCCCGAGGGCAGCATGTACTTGGCCGGCCCGTCCTGCTCGGAGCGCCCGCCGACGAACAGCAGCAGCGTGCCCTCGGGGTCGAAGATCTGGAAATTGCCGAACGCGGTATCGACGACGTAGACGTTGCCGTCGCGGTCCGCAGCGATCTCCTTGGGACGCGCAAAGTTGCCGAACTGAAGGCCGACGCTGCCGAAACTGCGCAGGAACTTGCCGCCGCGGTCGAAGACTTGCACGCGAAAGTTGCCGCCATCGACGACGTAGAGATTTCCGTCCTTTCCGACCGCGACGTCGCGCGGCAGGTTGAATTCCCCGGGTCCTTTGCCGCGCCTGCCGATGTCGAACAGGTGCTCCCCGCTCTTCAAATCGAATACGCGCACGCGGTGATGCTCGGACTGCACGCCGCCGATGTCGACGACGTAGACGCGGTCGCCTCTGGGATCGGCGGTGACGCTCGCGAGCCGGTCGAACCACTTCGGGCCGCCGATCTTGCGCAGGAACTTACCGTCGCTGCCGTAGACCATGATCGCCTTCGCGGTCGCGTCGGCGACGTAGAGGTTGCCGCTGCGGTCGACGTCGATGCCGAGCGGCTTGATCAGCCGCCCCGGCTCGTCGACGCCGATCTTGTGATAACGCCCGTTCCGGAAGTCGAACGCCTTGATGAAGCGCTCCACCGAGTCGGACAGGAACACGCGCCCCTGGTAAACCGCCACCGCGTAGGGTTTGACGAGCCCTTCCCCGGTGCGCCGCTCGCCGGTGACCATGCGGCGGAACGCGGAAGTCGCCTCGTCAGGAACCACGTCGGCGCTGCTGTAGAGCGTGCGCTCGTAGATGAAGCGCGGCTCATCGGGCGGCAGCGGGAACACGATGGGCCGCGCGGGCTTGCTGTCCGGTGCCCGCGGCAACTCCCCACACGAAACGAGCGCGAGCACCGCACACAGGCTCAAAAACCGCTTCATTTCGAAGCCGACCTCCAGCCCATCAACCGCATGCATTCGCGCGAGCCGCCGGGGAAGCCATGTCCGCCAGTTTCTGCCGCTACCTGACCCGGCTCAGCATGTAGTCGATCGCTGCCTTCGCATCGCGATCCGAAAGCGAGGCATTGCCGCCTTTCGGGGGCATTGCGCCCTTGCCTTTGAGCACCGCGGCGATCATCGCGTCTTTCCCGGCAGCGAGCCGTGACGCCCACGCCGCTTTGTCACCGAGCTTGGGCGCCCCGGCGATTCCACCGGCGTGGCATGCGGCACAGGTCCGCGTATACACCGCCTTGCCGTCAGCCGCAGCAGCGTGACCGACGAATAGCATTACGCTCATGCCAAGGATCGCCGCCAGTTCATCCTTCATTCTTTCCCCCGCGTCCTGTGATAGGGTTGACGCCAACTCACGCGGTGCATAAACGTCCGGCGCTCGTTCAGCCCCGCTGCGCAACGCCGCAAAAGCCCGGCTCCGGACACCGCGTTCAACCGATGTAGCAATCGCCATGCCAACCGAGCTCGCATCGCTGACCGCTGGTCGGGCTCCGCGAGGCACTGTGACCGCACGCAAGGGACCGGGTGCGAAATTTGCATGGCTCGCAACGCATCGAACGACAGAGGGATTTAATCCAGTGCAACGCGAACAGCCTCCGCTGCCCGCGCAAAACCATGATCGGTGCATCGAGCGGCGCAGAGTGGTGGGACGGATACTCGCGCCATCGCTCTGGGGAACGTGGCTTGTCGTTGCGGCAACGGCCTTCGGGGCCGCCACGCGCGAGGCGACGTCGCTCCCCGCGGGGGCGATGCGTCCCGATGCGATCTACCACAACTACTGCTCGGTCTGCCATGGCGACCGTGGCGACGGACGCAGCCGGGCACAGAAGAGCCTCGTTCCACCGCCGCGCGACTTCACCGACGGGGCGGCGAAAAGCTTCACGCGCGCCTACATGATCGCGGCCGTTCGCGACGGCAAGCCGGGAACGGCGATGGTGGGCTGGAAGACCCAGCTGAATAATGCGGACATCGAGGCGGTGGTCGATTACATCCGGAAGACGTTCATGCAGGCCGAAATGCCTCCCCACCTCGCACGTGGGCGCGCCATCTACGCTCAGACATGCGCCGTGTGCCACGGCGACCGCGGCCAAGGGGCGGTGTGGAGCGCGATGCCACGGAGGCCGCCGCGCGCGTTCGCGACGCCCCAGGCCAAGGCAGAGCTCTCCCGTGAGGACATGATCGAGGCCGTGACCCACGGCTCGCACGGCTCGGCGATGGTGAGCTTCGCCTCGCAACTCGGCAAGTCCGACATCGAGGCGGTGGTCGACTTCATCCGGGCCGCGTTCATCGATCCGGTCCCGGTCGCGATATCGGGCGCCTCCGCGCACGGCGAAGGGCACGTGCACGCGCATTCTCCGGCGTCCCGCAGCGCGTCGGACATGGGGCCGCCGCTGCCGAACGGGCTCAGCGGCAACGCAGAGCGCGGCGCCAGGCTTTACCGCACGAACTGCGTGGCGTGCCACGGCGAGAAGGGCGACGGCCAGGGAAAACGCGCTTATTTCATCAAGCCGAAACCGCGCAACTTCCTCGACGCCGGGTCGCGCGCGCGCCTCAACCGGCCGGCGCTCTACAAGGCGATCGCGATGGGGAAATCCGGAACCGACATGCCGGCTTGGAGCAAGGTGCTGACCGAGCAGCAGGTGGCAGACGTCGCGGAGTTCGTGTTCCGCAGCTTCGTGCGCCCGGGGGCGGAGCCGAAGGCGACCGCTCGCGCAAAGTAAGCATGAGAGGGATCGCCCACGCGGCGCTCGCCGCGATGCTGCTCGCGGGATGCCAGCCGCCACAGCAGGGCATCCCGCGTTCGCCCGCTAATCTCTACCGCGCTTCGGCGGCAACCGCCGATCGCGAGCTCGGCAGAAAGGTCTACAACTTCCGCTGTTACTATTGCCACGGCTACTCGGGCGACGCGCGCACGCTGGCGAGCACCTTCCTCGATCCGAAGCCGCGCGATTTCACCGCGGGGACTCCGGCCGAGCTGCCGCGCGCGGCGATCCTCGCCGCAGTGCGCAACGGGCGCCCCGCTACTGCGATGAAGGGTTTCGGCAACGTGCTCTCCGCGCAGGAAATCGAAGCCGTGGCGAATTTCGTGCGCGACGAGTTCGTGCTGAAAAAAGCGCGTAACACGCGCTATCACACCGCCGCGAACGGCTGGCCGGATCACGAGCGCTACCGCGCCGCCTTCCCGTTCGCGACCGGCGAGATCGCGCTCGACACGCCGTGGGAGCAATTGACGCCGCCAGAGGTGGCGGGCAAGCGGTTGTACTTGAGCGCATGCGTGACCTGCCACGACCGCAGCCGCGTGCGCGACGAAGGTGCGGTGTGGGAGCTCACCGCGGTGTCCTACCCTCCGAACGTCGACGCCTGCGAGGGCTGCCACCGCTATAGCAGGGCGCTCCACGGACGCGAAGCGGTGCGACGCAGCGCCCGAGGCGAGGACCCTTACATTTACGCGCCCCCCCGCGACGACCCTTTTGCCGTGCACGACGTGGCGCCCCGGCTTGAGGGCATGACCGCGCGCGAGCGGGGGGGCGAACGTCTGTTCCAGCAGAACTGCGCGTTCTGCCACGCCGCCGACGGCAGCGGCAAGAACTGGATCGGTGCCTTTCTCGAGCCCCATCCGCGCGACCTCTCCGATCGCCGTTTCATGTCGCGCATGTCGCGGGAAAAGCTCGCTGCCGCGATCCGCGACGGGCTCCCCGGCACTTCGATGCCGGCGTGGAAATCGGTGCTCAAGAAAGAGGACATCGAGGCGGTGGTCGCGTATCTCGCGCACGCCTTCGGCCCGTCTGCGGAATAGCCCCGGTTACGGCGCGCCGGCGTGGGCAGACGCCGGTCGGCCTCCCCGGTGCCGGCTGCGTCGCTTCATTTTCCGGCCACGCATACGGCGGTCCGGCCCGCGGAGTATCCGGGCGGCAACGACGCCGCAGGCTCGGATACATGTCGAAGCCACGCGCCGCAATCGCTCGCCAATGCGGCCCCTTCAAACTCCACGACGCACAGCGGATCGCTGCCGCACGTTACGGCCAGCGCGAGACGCCTTACGTCTTGCCTGTCTATGGGCGGGGAAAAGAGCGGGATGATCCACTGCTGGCTGCCGTAGGCGGCACGATCGGCGCGCACCAGGCGCGCAAGGTTGCGCGCGGCGCCCGGCGCGAACAGATCGCGCAGGTATTTTTTCTGATCGAACAGGGGGTTATTACGTTGGCCGGCGGGGGCGGTTGCCGCGGCGGGCTGGACTGCGCAGTGAAGGCTCGGGAGCCTGTCGTTCGCCAGCCGGCACGACCAGACGAGCCATATCGCCGGCCCCTCTTGCGCGCGCGCGCCCCCGGCGAGACCCGGCAACAGCGCAGCGGCAACGAGGAATGCGCCGAGCCGGCATTTCTTGCCCATGGAGACCTCGGTCTTAGGCGTTTGTTGTTCGCCGTACATGGGACGTTTTTTGAGCCGCCGGCCGCAGCGAGCGACCGCCCCCAGTCTAGTCTTCGGCAGCGATGCACACAACTACCGGCGGCTGCAAGGCCGGTGTCTGTGGGCGAGTCCGCTCGATGACATCGCCCCGGGCTTGTCCGGGGACTCCGGCAAGAAGAAAATGCGCGATTTTTGATCTGGATCAAAAAACCTCAAAAATGACCCGCGGCCCGGATTGCAATCGTTGACGAGCAATATATCTTGCGTATATTAGCTGGAAATACACAAGATATTGTGGTTCTCTTTCCTAAGGGGATGACATGACCGAATTCCAGTCCGTCGCGGGCGTCGAGGCGCCGCAGTTGCCGAAAAGCGTAATCAAACGCGACGGGAGCCTCAAGCCGTTCGACCACGGCAAGATCCTTTCCGCCATTTTGCGCGCGGGACAGGCCACAGGGGAGTTTGCCGCGCCGGCCGCGCGCGAG
>JACQGO010000057.1 GCA_016199485.1 Betaproteobacteria bacterium | reverse complement strand
TGCGGATGCGCGTCTTGATCTTGTCGGCGAGCGCCGCGTCGAGCGCCAGACCCGGGCGCAGGACGACGAACAGCACGACGCGCACGTCGACCCGCCAATCCTGGCCGACGGCGATGCACTCGACGACCTCGTCGAGCCGCTCGACCTCGCGGTAGAGTTCGGCGGTGCCGATGCGCACGCCGCCGGGATTGAGCACCGCGTCGGAGCGCCCGTAGATGATGAGGCCGTCGTGCGCCGTGAGTTCCACGTAGTCACCGTGGCACCACACGCCGGGGAACTTCTCGAAATACGCGGCGCGGTACCTGGCTCCGTCGGGGTCGTTCCAGAACCCGACCGGCATCGACGGGAAAGGCGCGGTACACACGAGCTCGCCCTTCTCCCCGCGCACCGGCTTGCCTTCGTCGTCGTGCACCTCGACTCTCATGCCGAGACCGCGGCACTGGAGCTCTCCGCGCCACACCGGCAGGATGGGACAGCCCAGCGCGAAGCAGGAGATGATGTCGGTGCCGCCGGAGATCGAGGAGAGCTGCAGGTCGGGCTTGATGTGCTCGTAGACGAACTCGAAGCTCTCCGGCACGAGCGGCGAGCCGGTGGAGAGCATGGCGCGCACCGTGGCCAGGCGATGTGTCGCGCGCGGCGCAAGCCCGAGCTTTGCAACCGTATCGATGTACTTGGCCGAGGTGCCGAACACCGTCATCCCCTCGGCGTCGGCGTAGTCGAACAGGATGTCGCCCCTGGGATGGGACGGCGAGCCGTCGTAGAGGAGCAGCGTCGCACCGCTTGCGAGGCCCGACACGAGCCAGTTCCACATCATCCAGCCGCAGGTGGTGAAGTAGAACAGCCGGTCGCCAGGCTTGAGGTCGGTGTGCAGCACGTGCTCCTTCAGGTGCTGCAGCAGCGTGCCGCCCGCGCCGTGCACGATGCACTTGGGCACGCCGGTGGTGCCCGACGAATAGAGAATGTAAAGCGGATGATTGAACGGGAGCCGCGCGAAGCCGATCGGCCGCGCACGGTAGGGCGCCATGAACTCATGCACGTCGACCGCGCGCGCGACGCCGGAGACGTCGGGTGCGGCGCGCGTGTAGGGCACGACGACCGTCTTTTCCACCGAGGGAAGGTGCGCGGCGATCTCCGCGACGCGCGGCAGCATGTCGATCGTCTTCCCGTTGTAGAAATAGCCGTCCGCGGTGAACAGGATCTTGGGGGCGATCTGGCCGAAGCGGTCGAGCACCCCCTGCGCGCCGAAGTCGGGCGAGCACGAGGACCACACCGCGCCGAGGCTCGTCGCCGCGAGCATCGCGATCACCGCGCCGGGAAGATTGGGAAGGTAGCCCGCGACCCGGTCGCCCGCGGTAACGCCGGCGTCCGTGAGCGCCTGCGCGAGGCGCGACACTTCGTGGTGCAGTTCGGCGTAGGTGACGCGGCCCTTGACCCTGTCCTCGCCCCAGAAAACCAGGGCCGGCGCGTCATCGCGGCGTCGGAGCAGGTTTTCCGCGAAGTTGAGACGGGCTTCGGGGAACCACTCGGCGCCCGGCATCTTGTGCGCATTGCGCAGCACGGTGCCGCCCTCGGTCTCGGCGATCACGCGGCAGAACGACCACACCGACTGCCAGAACTCTTCGGGGTTCGCGATGGACCACGCGTAGAGCTCGGGATAACCGGAGACCGCGATTTCCCGTCGCTCGCGCACGTGGCGCATGAACGCCGCGAGGTTGGACGCTGCGATGCGTTGCGGGGAGGGCTGCCACAGCGGTCGAGTCATGCGCGGTTCCGTCGGGACGCGGGGGTCAGTCGTGCTCGGGCCGCAGCTGCGGGAACAGGATCACGTCGCGGATCGACGGACTGTCGGTGAACAGCATCACCAGGCGGTCGATGCCGATGCCGGCGCCGGCGGCGGGCGGCAGCCCGTATTCGAGCGCGCGGATGTAATCGGCATCGTAGTGCATCGCCTCCGCGTCGCCGGCTTCCTTCTGCTTCACCTGCGCGAGAAAGCGCGCCGCCTGGTCCTCGGGATCGTTCAGCTCCGAGAAGCCGTTGGCGATCTCGCGCCCGGCGATGTAGAGCTCGAAGCGTTCGGCGATCTCCGGATTCCGGTCGCTGCGGCGCGCGAGCGGCGACACCTCGGCGGGATAGTCGAGGATGTAGGTCGGCTCGAACAGCAGCTGCTCGGTGGTGTTCTCGAACAGCGTCAGCTGCAGCCCGCCGACGCCGTCTTCCGGCCGGTAGGCAATCCCGAGCTCCTTGAACCTGGTCACCAGGAACTTGCGGTCGTTGAGCCTCGCGTCCGTATACTCGGGGTGATACTTCCGGACCGCCTGGGCGATGGTGAGCCGCGCGTAGGGCTGCGCGAAGTCGATCTCCCGCCCCTGATACGTGATCCTGGTGGTGCCGAGCACGCCCTGCGCGACGTGGCGCAGCATGTCGTGGATGAACGCCATCAGGTAGCGGTAGTCCCGGTACGCGCAGTAGAACTCGAGCATCGTGAACTCGGGGTTGTGCTTGGTCGAGATGCCCTCGTTGCGGAAGTTGCGGTTGATCTCGAACACCTGTTCGAATCCGCCGACCACCAGCCGCTTGAGGTAGAGTTCCGGCGCGATGCGCAGGTACAGATCGACGTCGAGCGCGTTGTGGTGCGTCACGAACGGCCGCGCCGCGGCGCCGCCGGGAATCGGGTGCATCATCGGCGTCTCGACCTCGAGGTAGCGGTGCATCGCCAGGAACTCGCGCAGCGACTGGATCACGCGCGAGCGCAGCGCGAAAGTGACCCGCGTGTCCTCGTTCATGATGAGATCGACGTAGCGCTGCCGGTACCTCAGTTCCTGGTCGGTCAGGCCGTGGAATTTCTCCGGCAGCGGACGCAGCGACTTTGTGAGCAGGCGCAGTTCCTTGACCCGCACGGTGAGCTCGCCGGTCCTGGTCTTGAACAGCGCCCCCGAAGCGCTGACGATGTCGCCGATGTCGTAGTGCTTGAACGCCTCGTGCGCTTCCTTGCCGGCATCGCCGTCGGAGATGAAGAGCTGCAACGAGCCGCTCATGTCGCGTATCGTGGCGAAGCTCGCCTTGCCCATCACGCGCTTGAGCATGATACGCCCGGCCACCTTCACGTTTGCCGGATCGGCGTCGAGCGCCTCCCGCGCGAGCGCCCCGTATTTCCCGGCGAGGTCGGCGGCGAAATGCTCGCGCGTGAAGTCATTGGGGAAGGCGATGCCCGCCTCGCGCAACGCCTTGAGCTTGGCGCGCCGCTCTTCGACGATCTTGTTGGTGTCGTGTGGCGGTTGTGCCCGCTGCTCGTCCATACGCGCTCCCCGTCGCCCCTAGACTCCCTGCTTCAAGCTGGCGCTGATGAAATCGTCGAGGTCGCCGTCGAGCACGGCCTGCGTGTTGCCGATCTCGACGTCGGTACGCAGATCCTTGATGCGCGACTGGTCGAGCACGTAGGAGCGGATCTGATGGCCCCAGGCGATGTCGGTCTTGGCGTCTTCGAGCGCCTGTTTCTCCTGCTCGCGCTTGCGCAGCTCCAGCTCGTAGAGCCGCGACTTGAGCATCGCCATCGCCTCCGCGCGGTTGCGGTGTTGCGAGCGGTCATTCTGGCACTGTACCACGATGCCCGTCGGCAGGTGCGTGATGCGCACCGCCGAGTCGGTCTTGTTGACGTGCTGGCCGCCGGCGCCGGAGGCACGGAAAGTGTCGACGCGCAGGTCCACCGGGTTCACTTCGACCTCGATGGTCTCGTCCGCCTCCGGGTAGACGAACACGCTCGCAAAGGAGGTGTGTCGGCGGTTGTTGGCGTCGAACGGGGATTTGCGCACCAGGCGGTGCACGCCGGTCTCGGTGCGCAGGTGCCCGTAGGCGTGATCGCCGGTCACCTTGAGCGTGGCGCTCTTGATGCCGGCGACCTCGCCCGGCGACTCTTCCAGCACCTCGACCCGGTAGCCCTTGCGGTCGCAGTAGCGGATGTACATTCGCTGCAGCATCGCGGCCCAGTCCTGCGCTTCCGTCCCCCCCGATCCCGCCTGGATGTCGAGAAAGCAGTTGCTGGAGTCCATCGGGTCGGAGAACATGCGGCGGAACTCCATGTCCGCCACGATACTCTCGAGCGCCGCGGTGTCCGCGCCAATGCTCGAAAGCGCGGCGTCGTCGCTCTCGGCGCGCGCGATCTCGAACAGTTCTCTCGCGTCGTGCAGATCGCTGTCGAGCTCGGTGAGGGTGACGACGACCGACTCGAGCGTTTTGCGTTCCTTGCCGATCTCCTGTGCCCGCTTGCCGTCGCTCCACAGCGCAGGATCCTCGGCCAGCTTGCTCACTTCCGCGAGGCGCCTGCTCTTCGCGTCGAAGTCAAAGATACCTCCGCAGCTCGGCGGCGCGCACCTCGAGATCGTGCAGTTGCTTGGCGATGGCGTTGATGCGTTCTGGTTCCATGGGGAGCACGGCCGGAAAAGGGTGAATTATACAGGATCGCCCGTGGCGGATGCGCGGCCACCGTCACCACGGCTCCCAATGCTCCACGATGAGCTGCAGACCGAGGGTACCGTTGAATTCGTTTACGCCCATCCGGTAGACCGCGTGCACGCGTGACGGCAGCGGATCCACGCAGCCGAAGCGCATCGCTTCGATCGCTTCCGTGCCGGCGGCGCCCCCCGCCGGAGACGCGGCCGGGCGCAGCTTGAGCTTGAGGTGCTTCTCGCCCACGACGCGCTGCGCGGCGACCTCGAACGCATCGTCGAACAGCGGGGGCGGGAAGCCGTGGCCCCAGATCTGGTTTCCGAGCAGCGTTGCCGCCTCCAGCGTCATCTCTTCAGCGGCGAGACCGCCGTCGGTCTCGATTACGCGTTCGAGATCGGCGGCGCAGAGCAGCGACTGCGCCACGTGCTCGAACGCTGCAGCGAACCGGTCGAAGTCGGCTTCGCGCAGCGTGAGGCCCGCCGCCGCGGCGTGGCCGCCGAACCTGAGCAGCATGCCCGGGTTGCGCTTGGCGACGAGGTCGAGCGCGTCGCGCAGATGCAGGCTCGCGATGGAGCGCCCCGACCCCTTGATCTCGTTGTCGGTCCCGCGCGCGAACGCGATCACGGGGCGATGGAAGCGTTCCTTGAGGCGGGAGGCGAGTATGCCCACCACTCCCTGGTGCCACGACGGGTCGAACAGGCACAGGGTGTAGCCCTCCTGGTCTTGCAGCGAGTCGATCGCCGCCAGCGCGGTCTCGTGCATGCCGGCTTCGATGTCGCGCCGCTCGCGGTTCAGGGCGTCGAGACGGTGCGCGATCTCGAGAGCGCGCGTCGGGTCATCGGTAGTGAGGCATTCGATGCCGAGCGCCATGTCCTCGAGCCGCCCCGCGGCGTTCAGGCGCGGTCCGAGCACGAAGCCGAGATCGTAGGTGGAGGCGCGGCGCGGGTCGCGGACCGTGGCACGAAGCAAAGCGGCGATCCCCGGCCGGCAGCGGCCGGCACGGATGCGGCGCAGCCCCTGCGCGACCAGGATGCGGTTGTTGTCGTCGAGCCGGACGACGTCGGCGACCGTGCCGAGCGCGACGAGGTCGAGGAGGTCCGCGAGATTGGGCTCGCGCCGGCTCGCGAAAGCACCGCGCGCGCGCAGTTCGGCGCGCAGCGCGAGCATCGCGTAGAACATCACGCCGACGCCGGCGAGGCTCTTGCTCGGGAACTCGCAGCCCGACTGGCTGGGATCGACGATGCACAGCGCGTCTGGGAGCGCGGCCCCCGGCAGGTGATGGTCGGTGATCAGCACTTCGATTCCGAGCCGCGCGGCTTCGGCGACGCCTTCGATGCTGGCGATGCCATTGTCGACCGTGATCAGGAAATCGGGCCGCTTGGCCGCGTGGGCGAGGCGCACGATCTCCGGCGTGAGCCCGTAGCCGTATTCGAAGCGGTTGGGCACTAGGTAATCCACGAGGGCGCCAAACGCCCGCAGCGCGCACACCCCGACGGCGCACGCGGTGGCGCCGTCGGCATCGTAATCGGCGACGATCGTAAGCCTCTTGCGGGACGCGATGGCATCGGCAAGGATGCGCGCCATGTGCTGCACGTTCTTGAGCCGCTCCACCGGAGCGAGACCGGCGAAACCGGTCTCGATCTGGCGCGCCGTCCGTATGCCGCGCGCGGCGTAGACGCGTGCAAGCAACGGCGGCACGCCGCTGCGCACCAGCGCATCGCGGATCGCGGTCGAGTAAGGGCGGAGGGCGATGCTAGGCATAGCTTGACAGCCGCTTTGCGCGCCGCCAGAACTTGACAAGATCGACGCGCGCCGCCACGGCGACGCAGGAAAAGTCGCATCCCAGCGCGTGCAGCGTGATCTGTGTGAGCTTCCCCGCGCGCAGCCCGGCGAGCAGCGGCGCAAGCCAGTCGCGCTCGATGCCGTGCAGTGCATCGCGCCAGCCTGCGACGTCGCGGTAACACGCGGCCGTGCGCAACCCGTCGAGTACCACCAGCGGGTTTTCGTGGTCGCCGCGCGCTTCCGCCATCTCGCCCAGCCACCGGTCGCCCGACGGCGGCAGGGCATGGCGCATCGCGCCCGTTGCCGCTGCAACGCCGAGCGCGAGCGGGTGGCCGCTCCACACCGCGCCGTAAGGCGCCGTGCCCGTCAGCGCCGGCATCCTGCCCGCGCCCCACAGCCATACGCTGTTGACCGGAAGCTCGCCGCGCGCCTCGCGTGCCTCGTTGCATGGATGCCCGTGCAGTGCCATCTGCATCTCGTTCAGGATCCCGCGCCACCTCTTGCCGTCTGTCCCTGAGGGCAGAAAGCTGTCGATACGCCTGCCTGCGACGGCGGCGGTGGGGGTGGTGCGGATACGCGGCTCCTCGGCGGCCCGCAGATACCAGCGCTGCGGCCGCGGCGCGACGAAATGGATGCCCCCGCCGCCGAAATGAGCGTTGAGGCGGTCGGTGAGCGCGTCGGCCTCTTCGCGGGCGAGATGCAGCCGCGACGCTTCCGCGAGGACGAGCTGGTCGCGGTGGACCGTGAGATGCACCGGGTCGGCTGCGAGCCAGAAGTGCTGCGACGGCTCGCCGCCGTCCCCGAGCAGCGCGAGCGGACCGAACGGCTGGTCATGCCGCGGTTCGATCCCGTACTCGTCGGCAAACCACTGTTCGAGCGAGGCGCCCGGCGATCTGCGCGCTGCGCCGCGTCCCAGCAGGGTCTCGAGGGCGGGAACGCCCACACCCCGGTACGGTTCAGCGCCCGCAGCTTGCGGCCAGAACAGATCGGGAAGCAGCAGGTGGAGGTTCATCGTGCAGACGGTGGCGAGAGTCTACCACACCGTCGTGACGCTTCCGGGCCGCGACGGGTTGGGATGGCAACGGGCTTGTGTCACAATAGGCGCCCATAAATCCGACGGCTCGCGATTCCATCGCTCGACTGCGCCAACGTGCCCTACGAATTGCTCATCGGTCTGCGCTACACGCGCGCCAAGCGCCACAATCATTTCATTTCGTTTATATCGCTGGTATCGATGCTGGGCATCGCGCTCGGCATGACGGTGCTGATCACCGTGCTTTCGGTGATGAACGGGTTCCAGCGGGAGATCCGCACCCGCATCCTCGGCGTCGCTTCCCACGTGCAGGTGAGCGGGGCGAACGGGGCGCTCGCCGACTGGCGCTCGGTCGCGGAGCAGGCGCAGCGGCTGCCGCAGGTCGTGGCCGCCGCGCCGTATGCCACCGCGCAGGGGCTGCTCTCCTACGGCTCGGCGGTGCGCGGCGCGTTCGTGCGCGGTGTCCTCCCGGAGTATGAGGAGCGCGTCGCGGAATTTGCGCAGCACATGAAGACAGGACGCCTCGGGGATCTCAAGCCGGACGAGTTCGGCATCATCCTCGGGGTCGAGCTCGCTCGCGCGCTGGGCGCGACACGAGGTGACAAGGTGGTGCTGATCACCCCGCAGGGGCTCACCACGCCCGCCGGCGTGCTGCCGCGGCTCAAGCAGTTCACCGTGGTGGGGATTTTCGGCGTCGATCATTTCGAATACGACTCGGGCCTCGCGCTCGTGCACCTGCAGGACGCGCAGAAACTCTACCGCATGGGCGACGCGGTTTCCGGGGTGCGGCTCAAGCTCAAGGACCTGTTCGAGTCGAAGGCGGTCGCGCGCGAGCTGATGCGCATGATTCCCGGAGATCTCTACGCGAGCGACTGGACGATGCAGTACGCCAATTTCTTCCGCGCGGTGCAGATCGAGAAGCGCATGATGTTCATCGTCGTAATCCTGATCATCGCGGTGGCGGCGTTCAACATCGTCTCCAGCCTGGTGATGGTGGTGACCGACAAGCAGTCGGACATCGCGATCCTGCGCACGCTGGGCGCCGCCCCGTCGAGCATCACCAGGATCTTCATGATCCAGGGCACGTTGATCGGCATCGTCGGCACGGCGCTGGGGCTCGCCGGCGGCATCGCGCTTGCGCTCAACATCGACGTGGTGGTCCCCTTCGTCGAGAACCTGTTCGGCATCAAGTTCCTGGCCAAGGACGTCTACTACATCAGCGAGCTGCCTTCCGAGCTGCAGGCGCCCGACGTCGCGGTCACCGCCGCCGTTTCGTTCCTGCTGAGCCTCGCGGCGACGCTCTATCCCAGTTACCGCGCGGCGAGGCTCAATCCCGCGGAGGCGCTGCGCTATGAGTAACGCGGTGCTCTCGTGCCGCAACCTGCGCAAGACCTATTACCAGGGCGATGTCGCGGTGCCGGTGCTGCTTGGCGTGGACCTCGACGTCCACGAAGGCGAGCGAGTCGCGATCGTGGGCGCTTCGGGCTGCGGCAAGAGTACGCTGCTGCACCTGCTGGGGGGGCTCGACGCGGCGACCGAAGGCGTGGTGACCGTCCTCGGCGAGGACCTCCGGCGCCAGAGCGAGGAGCAGCGCGGCGTCACGCGCAACCGCGCGCTCGGTTTCGTCTATCAGTTTCACCACCTCCTGCCGGAGTTCTCCGCGCTCGAGAACGTCGCGATGCCGCTCCTGATACGCCGCGTGCGCAAGGAGGAGGCGTACCCGCTCGCAGCGCGGATGCTCGATCAGGTGGGACTGGGCCACCGCCTCGCCCACCGGCCTTCGGAGTTGTCCGGCGGAGAGCGCCAGCGCGCGGCGCTCGCGCGAGCGCTCGTCACCAGGCCGGCGTGCGTGCTCGCGGACGAGCCGACCGGCAACCTCGACCGTTACAACGCCGGGGCGGTGTTCGATCTGATGCTGCAGCTCAACCAGGGCCTCGGCACGAGTTTCGTGATCGTGACGCACAATCACGACATCGCGGCGCGCGCGAATCGCGTGCTGCAGCTGATCGACGGCGTGCTCAAACCGGAGTCCTGACGTCCTCCGCGTCTCCGCGCCTTTCGCGTTACACCCAGCCCACCATGCGCTCGATGCTCTGACGCCCGGTGGGCGTCGCCATCACCACCAGCACGTTGCCCGGCTTGACGACTTCGTGCTCGCCGGGATTGAACCGCCATCGCTCGTGGTCGCGTATGGCGAGCAGGATGAAATCGCGGTTGCGCAGGTTGAGGGTGCCGAGCGGCGCCTCGGGAAACCCCGAGGGCACGACGATTTCCTCGAGGCGCAGGTTGGTTTCCGACTTGAGCATCTCGTCGAGGAAAGTGACTACCTGGGGCCGTATCATCGCCGAGGCGATGCGCAGCCCGCCGGTGAAATCGGGCGACACGATGGCGTCCGCCCCCACCTTGTGCAACTTCTCGATATTGCGCACTTCGTGGCAGCGCGCCACGACGCGCAGCGCCGGGTTGATCTGCTTCGCGGTGAGCGTGATCAGCAGGTTCTTGCTGTCGTCCCCGGTCACCGCGAACAGCCCCGCCGCGGTCTCGGCGTGGCCCTTGTGCAGGATGTCGTCATCGCTCGCATCTCCGTGCACGAACATCGTGTCAGGATACTTCTCCAGATGCGTCTCTATGCTCACGGTGTTCTCGTCGATCACCACGTAAGCGCGCCCGGTGCGTTCCAGCTCGTGCGCGACGTTGCGCCCGACGCGGCCGATGCCGCAGACAACGTAATGCCCCTTGAGCTTATGGATGTGCTTCTCCATGCGTTTTCTCCACAGCGCCTCGTTGATCTTGCCTTCGAGGAGGAAGGCCGTCAGGTTGGAAAGCATGTAGGTGAGCACCCCGATGCCGGCGACGCTGATGAACATCGTGAACACGCGTCCCGCGGGGTTGTGGGACAAGTCGATAATCTCGCCGTAACCGATGGTGGCCACCGTGATGAAGGTCATGTAAAAGCAGTCGAGCCACGAGTTCTGCGGCCCGCCGATCAGGCGGTAGCCGACGGTGCCGACCGCCATCACCGTCGCGAGCGCCAGGAACGACCAGGCGAAGTTAACGAGGTGAGGGCGCAATCCCTCTCCGGAAATGACGGGAACGGGCATGGTCCGCGCTATGCCAAAGCAATAATCAGTATTCTACTGGCATCGGGTCCAGGCTGCGCCACAGGTACCACGTGGCGACCGAGCGCCACGGTGCCCACGGGCGGGCGATCCTGCGCATCCCCGGCACGGAAAGCGGCCGGCCCCTGTTGTAGTGCAGGCTGATCGCCCGCTGCAGCCCGATGTCGTCGAGCGGCAGCACGTCGGGACGTGCCATGTAGAAAATGAGAAACATCTCCGCGGTCCAGCGGCCGACGCCCTTGATGCCCACCAGCTCGCCGACCAGCGCCTCGTCGTCGAGCGCGTGCCAGCGGCCTGCATCGAGCGCCCCGCTCGCGAAGCGCCGCGCGATGTCCTGCAGGTACTCGACTTTCTTTCCCGACAGCCCGCACGACTTGAGCAGCGGGGCGGAGGCGCAGGCGATGCTCCCGGGCGTGACCGCGGCAAGCTCCGCGAGCAGGCGGTCCCAGATGCTTTGCGCTGCCTTGACCGAGATCTGCTGCCCGACGATGGCGCGCGCCAGCGTGCAGAACGCGTCCCCGCGGCTCATGAGCGCGAACCCGCGGTGGCGTGCGATCAGCCGCTTCAGCACGGCGTCGCGCGCGGCGAGTTCGCGGGTCGCCTGCTTCCAGTAAGGCGGCGCAGCCATCACACCGCCCGGGCGCGCTTCATCCTGCGCCGCTGGCGCTCGCGCCATTGATAGCGCACGTAGATCTTCCACGCCGCGTCGACCAGCAAGTAGCCCAGCGCCGCGAGCAGGAGGGCGAGCAGCGGCAGGCCGATGAGCAGCGGCTTGCCGAGCGAGGCCAGCCAGTCGAACGCCGCCGGCAGCCATTCGCTGAAGCCCTTGCCCTCGAGACTGAACGCTCTTGGCGGCAGCCCGCCATTTCCCTGCAGCAGGACGAGCTGTCCGAGCTTGAATGCGACGTAATACAGCGGAACGATGGTGAAGGGATTCGAATAGAGGGTGACGACCACCGCGATCGGCAGGTTCACGCGGAAGATGATCGCAAGTATCGCGGCAGCGGTGAATTGCACCGGGTTGCTGCCGGGAATGAGCCCCGCGAGCATGCCCATTGCGACGCCACCGGCCACCGAACGGCGGTGCAAATGCCACAAGTTGTGATGCTGGAGCAGCGGGCCAAACCGCCGGATATAGCGGTGGGTCCGGATGGTCTCGTGGCTGGGCAGGTATTTCCGAAAGAACTTGCGCGGCATGTTATCGGAAGGGCAAGGCCCCGTTCTGCAGCGGCTATTTTACCCAAATCGGTATGTCGTGCCCGCATCTGGTGCGTTAATCCGACAAACCCGTGCTCCATCCGCCTTGTCCGTTCGCCGTGCAACTCAACATCATCGCGTTTGTCGCCGGGATCTGGACGTTGCAGCAGCAGCCGGACCTGCCGACGGATTACCGGACCTGGAGCCTGCTCGCGGCAGCGGCGGCGGCGCTCGCGTGGTGGCAGCCTGCGGCTCGCGCATCCCGCTGGCTCAAGTGGAGTCTCGCGAAGGCGGTCTGGATTGCGCTCGGATTCGCGTGGGCGGCGTTTGCCGCGCACTGGCGGCTTGCGGACACGCTGCCGCCGCAGTGGGAAGGGCGCGACATCATGCTCGTCGGCGTGGTCGCGGGCCTGCCGCAGCCCTACCAGCGCAGCCTGCGCTTCGAATTCGACGTCGAACGCGTGCTTACCCCGGAGGCACGCGTGCCGCGCCGCATTGTGCTCTCCTGGTGGGGGAGCCCCGCGCGCGAGGACCGGCCCGCAACTTTTCCCGATCTGCACGCTGGCGAGCGCTGGCGGCTTACGGTGCGGCTGCGGCGCCCGTACGGCACCGCCAACCCGCACGGCTTCGACTACGAGGCGTGGCTGCTCGAGCGCGGCATCCGCGCGACAGGCTATGTGCGGCTCAAGGGAGTGAACCGCCGCCTCACCGGGCTCGTGCACCAGCCGCAATACTGGGTCGAGAGCACGCGCGAGGCGGTACGTGAGAGGATCGCGCGGGCGCTGCCGGAAGGCACGTATGCCGGGGTGCTCGTCGCGCTCGCGATCGGCGACCAGCGCGCGATTCCGCAGCCGCAGTGGCAGGTCTTCACGCGTACCGGCGTCAATCACCTGATGAGCATCTCCGGGCTGCACGTCACCATGGTCGCGAGCCTCGCGTTTGCGCTCGCATACTGGGGCTGGCGGCGCAGCGCGCGCCTCACCCTCGCGTTGCCGGCGCGCAAGGCGGCGGCGCTCGCGGGGCTTGCGACGGCGTTCGGCTATGCGCTGCTCGCGGGTTTCGCGGTGCCCGCGCAACGCACCGTCTATATGCTGGCCGTGGTGGCGGTCGCGCTGTGGCTCGGGCGCATGAGCTCGCCTTCCGCGGTCCTGGCGCTGGCGCTCTTCGCGGTCACGGTGCTCGATCCATGGGCGGTACTCGCTCCGGGATTCTGGCTGTCCTTCGGCGCGGTCGCCGTCATCATGTTCGTCGCCGCTGGTCGTATTGGGCGCCTGAACTGGCTTGCCGCGTGGGCGCGCGTGCAGTGGGCGGTGACGATAGGTCTGGTGCCGCTGCTGCTCGCGCTTTTTCAGCAGGTATCGCTCGTCTCGCCGATCGCCAACGCGGTCGCGATCCCGGTGGTGAGTCTGGTCGTCGTGCCGCTCACCCTGGCCGGCGCGGTATTTCCGTTCGACTTCATGCTGCGCTTCGCGCACTGGATCATGGGCTGGTGCGCGGCGCTGCTCGAGTGGCTCGCCGCCGCACCTGAGGCGGTGTGGCAGCAGCACGCGCCGCCGGCGTGGGCGGTCGCAGCGGCGGTGCCGGCGATGTTCTGGCTGCTCGCCCCGCGCGGCTTCCCGGCGCGCTGGCTGGGAGCGATCGGCTTCCTGCCGTTATTCCTCATCCTGCCCCCGCGGATCGCGCCGGGTGACCTCAGACTCACGGTGCTCGACGTCGGCCACGGGCTCGCGGTGCTCGCGCAGACCAGCAACCATGCCCTGCTGTTCGACGCGGGCCCGAGTTTCGGTCCCGGCGCGGACAGCGGCAACCGCATCATCGTGCCGTTTCTGCGCGCCGCCGGCGTGCGCCGGCTCGACGGCATGATCGCGAGCCACGACGATATCGATCACAACGGCGGCGCGATCTCGGTGCTGCAGGCGGTGCCTGTGGCCCGGTTCTACTCGTCGCTGCCGCGGGATCATCCGGTCCTCGATCACGCGCCCGGCGCGGCGACTTGCCGTTCGGGGCAACGCTGGGAGTGGGACGGCGTCGCCTTCGAGTTCCTGCATCCGCCCGCCTGGTACTATGAACGGGACGGGCTCAAGGACAACGACCTGAGCTGCGTGCTCAGGATATCCGCCTCCGGCGGCAGCGCGCTGCTCGCCGCCGACATCGGGCGGAGCTCGGAGGAGGCACTGCTCACCGCGTTCGGCGAGGATCTGATCGCCGACGTGCTGGTGGTTCCCCACCACGGCAGCCGGACCTCATCGACGCAGGAATTTGTCTGGCGCGTAAACCCGCAGGTTGCGGTGTTCACCGTCGGCTACCGCAACCGCTTCGGGCACCCGAAGCAGGAAGTTGTCGAGCGCTACCGCCGGCTCGGAGCGAGACTGCTCCGCACCGACCGCGACGGAGCGCTTACCCTGGAGTTCGCGGCAGGCAAGGGAATCCGGCTTCAGCCGTACCGCGCGCTCTACCGCCGCTACTGGCAGACCCCGTTCGCCGGCGATTTCATTCCCGACCCCGAGGAGCTTTGACGTCGCGTACTGCTTTCCCGTCGAGCTGCCGAGGGACTTTACCGGGGCTCGATCAGCCGGTGCAGGATCTTCCCGAAGTCGGTGTTGTCCTGGTAGCCCCTGAACAGCTCGGCGCCCGGACCGATCGCCCCGACCAGCACCGGCGCCGCGGTGTGGCCGGAGGTACCCCAGTAGAAGCCGGTCTGGCGCGAGACCATGCGGGCGAGCGCGCTCTGCGTCACGTAGGCGAAATTGCGCTCGAGCGGCTGTTGTCTGAGGATCGCCTCGCGCAAGTCGGGATCGAGCCTGAAGCCCGGAAAATGCTGCGCGAGCAGCCGGTCGAGCGCTTCCGCGGAAAGCGTGCTGCCGAGCTTGACCGCCGCGGCATCGAGCGAAATCGTGATGCGGCCGACCATTGCGAGCTGCTCCCGCCCGGCGTAAAAGATGTTCTCCCACGAAGCCGACTTGAGATCGCGCAGCGCGTAGGTCGCCGAAAGACCGCCCGTTTCGTGATCGCCGGTCACGATCACCAGGGTCTCGCCGGGAGCGCGGCGCTGGAACTCGAGCGCAACCTGCACCGCGCGGTCGAATGCCCACAGGTCGCGGATCAGCGCCGCGAGATCGTTGCGGTGGCCCGCGCTGTCGAGGTTTTCGTTCTCCACGAGCAGCACGAAACCGTTGGGGCTGTTCTGCGACAGCACCCTGAGCGCCGCTTCGGCCATCTCCGCGGTGGAGGGCTGCCGGTCGGGTGCGCGGTCGATCTCGAAATCCATGTCTTCCACGGCAAACAGGCCGAGCAGCCGCGGGCCGCGCGCGGCTTTGAGCGCCCTGGTGTCCCTTGCGAGTTCGTATTCCTTGGCGGCGAACGCGGCGATCATGTCTTTGCCGTCCCTTCTCCTGCCGCCGCGCTTGCCGGTGGGAAGGAAGTAATCGGCGCCGCCGCCCAGCAGCACGTCGGGCTCCAGCGCGAGATAGCGATCCACGATCGTCTGGTAGTCGCGGCGGCTCTTCGCCTGTACGCTGAACGCCGCCGGCGTCGCGTCGTAGACGGTGGCGGTGGTGACGAGCCCGATACGCTTGCCGCTCGCCTTCGCGGCCTCCATCAGCGTGCGCAGCGGTCTTCCATCCGGGCTCGTGGAGATTGCGCCATTGTTGACCTTGAAGCCGGTGGACATCGCGGAGCCGGCGGCCGCGGAGTCGGTGACAAGCGCGTCCAGCGGATGGGTGGTGAGCAAGCCCACCGTGCCCTGCCTGAACACGATGTCGGTCACGGCGAAGGGCTCGCCGCGCAGCAGCCGGCTCGAGGACCTGCCGAGCTCCCACTGGGCGGCGGCCGCGCCGTCGCCGAACATGATGATGACGTTTCTCGGCCGTTCCGCTTGCTGCGCGGCCGCGATGGCCGCGCCGACGCCGAGCAGGGCGGCCGCGAAGAGTACAATACACCCCGCGCGGCGAAGCAGCTTGCGGAAAGAATCAGGAACGCGCTTCGGGCATCGCATGGTCATTTCCGGTCGGCGGCCGGCCCCTCGCCGTCGCTGCCAGGACGCGGCGGCTCGCCCGCCCGGGAGGTGCTGCGGCGGATGCCCCGTTCCATCCGCACCGCCGTCTCGCGGCCGCGGTAGTAGCAGGGGATGTAGCGGGTTTCCTGGAAACCGAGTGCGCGGTAGAAGCGCCGCGCGTCATGGTTGCTTGCTCGCAGCTCGAGGCTGATGACGCCGATACCGGCGGTGAGCGCCGATTCCTCGAGCCATGCGAGCATGCACCGGCCGACGCCGGTGCGCTGGTACTCGCGCCTCACCGCAAGCAGGTTGAGATGTGCGTGCTCATCCCCGAAGAACATGATCGCAAACCCGGCGAGACGCCCGCGGTCGCGCGCGACCAGCGTCACCGTATCGCGGTTGCGGATGCTTCTTGCGATGCGCTCCGGCGTCCATGACCACCCGAGGCCGGTCTCGATCAGGTCGCGCGACATCACCGCGATGCGGGTTGCGTCGGCGGCGCTGGCGAGCGTGTAGGTGATCTTCATTGCGGCTTCCGGAAATGCTCCTGCATCGGGTTGCGTGTTTCGTGCTTGTTCTGGCGTAGCAGCTGCCGACGTCTGAAGCAACTCACCACATTGAACGACGATTATAGTAGCTGCACGCCGGCCGGCAAGCACGGGCGTGCCGGACCGCGGATGCAGTCGCGAACCTTGTGCTCTCACGGCGTCTAATGCACTATGGCGGCGTACGCGCTGCGTACCGTTTGAATACCATGGTCAAGGCGACCCCGCTCAAACTCGTCAGCAGCACTCCCGACGCGCAAGATGCGGCGCGGCTCGATGAGATCCTCGGCCGTTACCCGCAGGCGGAGGCCGCGCTCGTCCGGCAGGCGTTCGACTTCGCCGAGCCCGTCTGCCGCGACCGGAGGCTCGCGAGCGGCGAGCCGCTCGTCGCGCACGTGCTCGGCACGGCTTCGATACTCGCCGAGCTGCGGCTCGACCACGAAGCTCTCGCGGGCGGCATTCTGCGCCATTGCCACGAAGGCGCGCCCGACATGGCGGGCAAGTTGCGCGAGAAGTTCGGGCCGACGATAGCGGCGCTCGCCGAGGGCGTGGCGCGCATGGAACAGATCGGCGGGCTTTCCGCGCACTCGCAGACGGTACGCCGGCCGGAAGAGAAGAAAGCGGCGCAGCTCGAGGGACTGCGCAAGATGCTGCTCGCGATGGTGCAGGACATCCGCGTGGTGCTGATCAAGATCGCGGACCACACGCAGGACGTGCGCTTTGCGGTGAAGAGCGACGACGAGGCGCTGCGGCGCAGCGCCGCGGCGCTTACTTTTGACATCTTTGCACCGCTCGCGAACCGGCTCGGCGTGTGGCGGCTCAAGTGGGAGCTCGAGGATCTCGCGTTCCGCATCCGCGAAGCCGAGCTCTACAAGCGGATCGCCGGGATGCTCGACGAGAAGCGCCTCGACCGCGAGCAATACATCGATCAGGTGATCGCCCGGCTCAGGCACGAGCTTGAAAAGGCGGGGGTGCGCGCCGAGGTGACCGGCAGGCCCAAGCACATCTACAGCATCTACAGGAAGATGCGGCGCAAGGGCGTGAGCTTCGAGGCGCTTCACGACGTGCGCGCGGTGCGGGTGCTGGTGGAGGATGCCAAGGACTGCTACGCCGCGTTGGGGCTGGTCCATCACCTGTGGACGCCGATCCCCAAGGAGTTCGATGACTATATTGCGAAACCCAAGCCCAACAACTACCGCTCGCTGCATACCGCGGTGATCGGGCCCGAAGGCAAGGCGCTGGAAGTTCAGATCCGCACCCACGAGATGCACCAGCACTCCGAGCTCGGAGTCGCGGCGCACTGGCGCTACAAGGAGGGCACGCGGCGCGACACGCGGTACGACGAGAAGATCGCGTGGCTGCGGCAGGTTCTCGAATGGCGTGACGAGCTCGCCGACGCGGGAGAGCTCGCCGAGCAGTTCAAGACCGGGCTGATCGAAGACACGATTTACGTGCTCACGCCGCAGGGCAGGGTGATCGACCTGCCGAAAGGCGCGACGCCGATCGATTTTGCCTACCACGTGCACACCGAGCTCGGGCACCGCTGCCGCGGCGCGAAGGTGGACGGCGTCATGGTGCCGCTCAATACCCCGCTTACGAACGGCCAGGCGGTGGAGATCCACGCCGCAAAGCAGGGCGGGCCGAGCCGCGACTGGCTCAATCCCGCGTTGGGCTACCTCAAGAGCCACGCCGCCCGCATCAAGGTGCGGCAGTGGTTCAACCGGCAGAATTACGAGACCGCCGTGGCGCAGGGCCGCGCGCTCCTCGACAAGGAGCTGCAGCGCCAGGGGCTGACCGCGCTCAACCTCGAGAACCTCGCGCGTGCGCTGGGCTTCGACAGGCTCAACGATTTCCTCGCGGAAATCGGGCGCGGGGGGATCGGCCCGCAGCAACTGAAAACCGCGCTGCGCAGTGAGAGCGCGCCGCCGCTGGCGCCGGTGGAGCCCGCGTTACCCAGGAAACCGCGCGCGGCCGCGGCGCCGAGCGGGATCCTGATCGTCGGCGTCGACAAGTTGCTCACCGTACCGGCCAAGTGCTGCAAGCCGGCGCCGCCGGACCGCATCACGGGTTTCGTCACCCGCGGGCGCGGGGTGACGATACACCGTCAAGACTGCGCGAACGTGCTGCGGCTTGACCCCCAGCGCATGGTCGCCGCCGACTGGGGCGACAACCGGGACGCGACCTTCGCGGTGGACGTCGAAGTCGAGGCCACGGACCGCACCGGGCTGCTGCGCGATATCTCGGAAGTGCTGTCGCGCGAGCGGATCAATGTCACCGCGGCCAACACCGCGAGCCGCGATGCCGCGGCGCGCATGCTCTTTACGCTCGAGGTCCGCAACGTCGACCAGTTGAACCGCATGCT
>JACQGO010000383.1 GCA_016199485.1 Betaproteobacteria bacterium | reverse complement strand
GCATGCGAGCGTATCGATGACGCGCCGCTTGGCCTCGTGCAGCACTTCCGAAGTGAGCGCCTCGCGGGAGAGAGTGCGGGTGAAGCTGACGAGTCGCTCAACCGAGTCCGTCATATTGCTCCTTTCTCCGGCTTTCACCACGCCGCGTCACTTCGCCGGCTGCCGCAGCCTGAAGCGCGGGATCGTGACCTCCGGCGTCACGGGATCAAACACGGCTTCCACCTTGTCGCCGACCTTGACCGCGTCGTTATCCACGCCCACGACGTTGCTGTACATGCGCGGCCCTTCCTCGAGCTGGACCAGCGCGACGTTATACGGGACATCGTCCTTGAACGCCTGGTTGTAGAGCTGGTGGAACACGACGTAGGAAAACACTTCGCCGCGACCCGAGAGATCGGTCCACTCGAAGTTGTAGGACAGGCATTTCGGACAGCAATGCGAGATCGGGTAGCGGATGTGCCCGCAGTCCCTGCACTTCTGCATGCGCAGCTTGCCGCGCCTGGCGCCCTCCCAGAACTCGCGGTTCTCGTCGGTGATCGTCGGTAACGGCTTCGTGTATTCACTCATCGCTGACTCCTATCTCCAGCCACAGAGATCACAGAGTTCACAGAGCAAAACCTCGATACGCAAAACTGTATTTTGCCCGGCCTCTCTGTGTTCTCTGTGTCCTCTGTGGCTCAAGGTTTTGCTAGCCCTTGCGCAAGATGGTCGCGTTGGCGCAATTCAACGCCTGGCCGCGGCCGGTGACGAGACATACTTCTGCGCCTTTCACCTGCCGCTCGCCGCACTCGCCGCGCACCTGGCGCGCGCCTTCCACGATGTGCAGCCACCCCTCCATGTACGACTCGGAGAGATTCCCGCCCGCGGTGTTGATCGGCAGCTCTCCGCCGAGCCGGATGCGCCCGCCCTCGACGAACGGGCCCGATTCACCCACCTTGCAGAAGCCGCCGTGCTCGAACCACACCAGCACGCTGCTGGTGAAGTTGTCGTAGAGCTGCGCAACGTCAATGTCCTTTGGTCCCACGGCCGCCATCTTGTAGGCGTCGGCGAGCGCGAGCTTCTGGTGCGGCACATACCACCAGTCCTCCCGCTCCATGTTCTCCGTGGTGTAGGCCTGCCCCATGCCCGAGATCAGCACCAGCGGTTTCTTGCAGTCTCTGGCGCGTTCCGCGGTGGTCACGATAACGCACACGCCCCCATCCGAAATCAAACAGCAGTCGAGGAGATGCAGCGGCTTTACGATCCAGCGCGAGTTCTGGTGGTCCTCGATCGTGATCGGCTTTCTCATGACCGCGTTGGGGTTGAGCGACGCGTGGTAGCGGCAGGCGACCGCGATCTCGCCGAGCTGGCGGCTGGTGGTGCCGTAAAGCGCCATGTGCCGCGCGGCGGTGATCGCGCTGTTCGCGCACGCCGCCATGAAGCCCCAGATGGCGAAGGAGTCGCCCCAGCCCGAAGCGCGCGAGAAGCGCGAACCGCCGGTCGCCGCGGCGTCACCGAACACGCACGCAACGTGGTTCGCGAAACCGGCGTTCACCGCGAGCGCCGCCTCGTGCAGCAGCGCGCCCGCGGTGCCGCCGCCCATCACCTTGCTGCCGGTGTAGCGCGGGTTGATGCCGACGGTCTCGCCGAAGCGCAGGTAGTTGAGGGCCGCCTCGGGCGAAGTGCTTCCCGGCATCGTGAGCAGCCCGTCGATCTGCTCTTTCCTCAGTCCCGAATCGTCGAGCGCCCGCTTGAACGCTTCGACCGCGAGCGAAAGCGCCGTGGCGTCGGGAATCTTGCCTTGCGGGCTCGCGCCCACCCCGACGACGGCCGTCTTGTCACGTAATGGATGCATCGGTTACCTCCGTGAAGGGTGAATGCGTGAAGGGTGAAGGGCGCGGGCATCGGGACTACATTCGCCGGCCGAGTCGTTGCAACCTGCTCCGCCCTGCGCGAACGCCGGGTCGCGGAAGTCGCTCTCCGCTCTCCGCCCTTGACCCTTCACCCTTCCCCCTTCACCGTCCTTTGTAGTTCGGCTTGCGCTTCTCGGCAAATGCCTTCCTGCCCTCGATGCGGTCCTCGCTCGAGTAGAGCAGTCCGAACACGTAGCGCTCGACGTCGATCGCGTGCGCGAGCGGCATGTCCATGCCCTGGGCCACGAGGCGCTTCACCGCGCGCACCGAGAGCGGCGCGTTGGCGGCGATTTTTTCCGCGATCTCCCGCGCGGCGGCCAGCAGCTCCCGCTGCGGCACCACCCTGCTCACCAGCCCGATGCGATACGCCTCGTTGGCGTCGACGCGCTCGCCGGTGAGCAGCATCAGCATTGCGTTCGACATGCTCACGAAGCGCGGCAGCCGCTGCGTGCCGCCGGAGCCCGGGATGCTGCCGACCCTGACCTCGGAGAGCGCGAACTGCGCGTTCTCCGAGCAGACGCGGATGTCGCACGCGAGCGCGAGCTCCATGCCGCCCCCCATCGCGTAGCCGTTCACCGCCGCGATCAGCGGCTTGTCGGTCGCGAGCCCCGCGATGATCGCTCCCGAGCCGGCCCTGGCAAACGCCTGCTGGGCGAAGGTTTCCTGCGCGGGCATCGTCTTCTTGAGGTCCGATCCGGTGCAAAACGCCTTGTCGCCCGCACCGGTGATGATCGCGACCCGGATTTCGTCGTCGGTGCGGATGCGCTCCCACGTCTGGTGCAGGAGCCCCCGCATCTCGGGGTCGACCGCGTTCATCGCCTCGGGACGGTTCAGCGTCACGGTCACGATGCGGTTTTCAACGCTTACTTCCACGCTTGCCATGGGATCCCTCTTACTTGAGCGCTCCTTCGTTGATCAAGGACTCGATCTGCGCCTCCTCGAGACCCGCCAGCTCGCGCAGCACTTGGCGCGTGTGCTCGCCGAGCAGCGGCGCGGGGCGGCTCAACTGCGTCGGGGTGCGCGAGAAACGGAACGGCGAAGCGTTGTAGATCGTCTCCCCCATCTCGGGGTGGGCGAGCTTCACCCAGTGCCCGCGATGCCCGAGCTGCGGATCATTTTCGATCACGTCCTTCGCGTTCTGCACCACGCCCGCCGGTACGCCGCGCGCTTGCAGCGCGTGCATCAGCTCTTCCGCGTTCCACCGTGCGGTCTCGCGCTCGAGCAGCCCGTCGAGCTCGCGCCGGTCGCGGTGGCGCGAGGCCGCGCGCGACCAGCGCGGCTGCGCCATCCACTGCGGGTCACCCAGCACCCGCCTGAGCGCCGGCCAGTGCGCTTCGTTCATCACGCAGATCGCGATCCAGCGATCTTCCCCCGCGCAGCGGTAGACGCCGTGCGGCGCCGCGCCCCAATGCTCGTTGCCGTTGCGCGTGAGCGTGCGGCCGTTCACCGTGAGCTCCAGCACCGCCGGGCCGAGCAGCGCGATCGCGGGTTCGGTCTGCGCGATGTCGATGTACTGCCCTTCGCCGGTGCGGCGCCGGTGGCGCAACGCTGCGAGCACCGCAAACGCGGCATGGCAGGGATTGGGGATGTGGTCGGGGAAATTGGTGCCGGTGCCCGCCGGCTCGCGCTCGGGGAGCCCCGTGAGATGCTGCAGGCCGGTGAGCGCCACCATGCTCGCGCCGTAGCCGAGGTAATCCCGCTCCGGGCCGCTCGCGCCCTGCATCGACATCGCGAGGTAGACGATGTCGGGCCTCACCGCGCGCACCGCCTCGTAGCCGAGGCCGAAGCGCTCCATCACCCCGGGGGTGAAGTTGTTGGCGACGACGTCGCTCCTGGCGATCAGCTGCTTCACGAGCGCGAGCGTCTTCGGGTGCTTCATGTCCACCGTGATGCTGCGCTTGCTCGTGTTGCGGTCGGCGAAGTAGCCGCTGCGGTTGATGCCGGGCTTCCCGTCCTTGTACGGCGCCGCCATGCGCAGCGAATCGATGCGCGTCGCGCTCTCGATCTTGATCACGTCGGCGCCGTAGTCGGCGAGGATCTTGGTCGCATACGAACCGGCGCCGATCCAGGTGAAGTCGGTGATGCGCACGCCTGCGAGCGGCAGCTTCATATCACCCCCCGGCTGCGCAGCGACTCCAGTTCGTCGCGCACGACGCCGATCTCGCCGAGGACTTCGGCGTTGTGCTCGCCCAACTGCGGCGCAGGGCGCCCCACGCGCCACGGCGTGCGCGAGAGCCTGTAAGGCGCACCGGGCATCAGCAGCGGCCTGCCCCTGAGCGCGTGCGCGACCTCGATGAAATACCCGCGGTGCCTGAGCTGGGGGCTCGCGAGCATGTCCGCCGGGGTGTTGATCGGCGCAAGCGGGATGCGGCGGCGCTGCCCCTCGTGATAGAGCTCGGCCTTGGTTCTGGTGAGAGCGAACGGCGCGAACACCTCGGCGAAGATGCGTTTCGCCTCGCCGGTAAGCAAGTAGTCGACGCGCGTCCACTGCTCGCCGTGCAGCCGCTCGACGCCGGGGAGCTTCTCGTCGAGCAGCCACTGCACGCTCAGCGCCCAGAACTTGTTTGCGCCGATGCCGCCCGCCATCATGTAGACGTAGCCGTCCTTGCACGGGAAAACTCCGGTACCGGCGAACCGCTGCTGCCCGGCGTAGCGCTTGCGTATCGTGCCCTCGAGGTCGTAGTACTGCACCGCGGTCTCGAGCGCCATTACCACGCATTCCTGCATCGACACGTCGACGTGCTGCCCCTCGCCCGATGCCTCGGCCTCGGTGAGCGCCAGCATGGACGCGACCGCGCCGAACATGCTCGCCCCGAGGCAGGCCTGGTTGCCATAGACGCGCGAGGGGGCGATGTCGGGATAGCCGCCGAGATAGAGCAACCCGCCCATCGCGAGCGCGATGAGATCCTCCGCTTCGTAATTCGCGTAAGGTCCCGTCTGCCCGAACGGCGTGATACTCGTCATGACCAGCATCGGCCGCAGCGCGGTGAGCTCGGCGTGGGTGAGACCGCGGCGCGCCATCACCCCGGGTTTCTCGGTTTCCAGCACCAGGTCCGCGGTCGCGGCGAGCCGGCGGAACAGCGCCTGCCCTTGCGCGCAGTCGAGGTCGAGCGTCACGCCGCGCTTGCTGGTGTTGAAGTAGGCGAACGACAGGCTGCGCTCCACCCCGGGCTCGTCGTCGATGAACGGGGGCTCGCGGCGCGTCGCGGCCCCCTGCGGCGGCTCGATGAGGATCACGTCCGCGCCCATGTCCGCGAACATCTTGCCACAGTACTGCCCCAGCGGCCCCGACAGGTCGAGCACCCGCAGACCGGCTAGCGCTGCGGGCTGCGAATGAGCGGCGTCAGATGCCATGCAGGGAACTCTGTCTCGCCAAGCTGGGCTAGGGGCTGTGGGAGCGCGTCATTGTGTGGCGCCCGGTCCGGCCTGCGATTATACAAGCACGCCGCATCCCGGCTAAGCGTTGGAGTCCGGATTGTGGACGGCACTGCACGGAACCAGGCGGCCGTGCGGTACAGCCAGCCTGGCGCGCCGTAGGCAGGGCGGTCTACCCGACGAGCGAGCGCGCGGCGTATACTGTAGTTGTGGCCGCCTTTTCCATATTCTGGACTTGACAGGTAGAACGCCGGCGCCGCCCACCGGGAGCAACGATGACTGCTACTGTAACTGGCACCCTCGCGGAGTGGCTGTGCTCAGCTCGTTATGATGAGTTCCCCGAAGGGGTCAGGAGCAAAGCGGCCGATGTCGCATTCGATTCGATCGGCGCAATGGTCGCGTGTTCCACCTTGCCGGAGGTGAGAGCAGTCACGGAGCTCGTCGAGCGGGTGGGCGGCAACGGGGAATGCAGCGTCATCGGCCATCGCTTTATGACTACAGTGACGGGCGCGGCAATGGCGAACGGCGGCATGGCGCACGGCGACGAGGTCGACCCGGTCCATTTGAAGTCGGCCGGCGGACACGTCGCGGCGGGAATCGTTCCGACCGCGCTTGCGATGGGCGAGTGGCTGGGCAAGAACGGCAAAGACGTTCTGCGGGCGATTGTGCTCGGCTACGAAATGGGGGGACGGCTGATGCCCATCTTCTATCGTGCACGTGATTACGTTACGCGCCGCTTTTATCCTACCGCCGTGGTTGCCAATCTCAGTTCCGCGGTTACTGCCGGCGTCATGCTTGGCCTCAGCCGCGAACAGATGCAAGTGGCAATGTGCGTCGCCGCATATCAGGCAGCCGGGGTCGACAACATGATCAAGGATCCGGCGCACCTGGGTAAAACCTTTCAGGTCGGTTGTGCCAACCGCAACGGGGTCACCGCCGCGCTGCTCGCGGCGAACGGCTGTCGCGCCCCTGACGACATCCTGGACGGCGTGTACAGCCTGTTCGATGCTTTTCTTACTCAGCCCGACGCCGGCGCCGATGTGGCGAAGGACGTCGGGCAATACTTTTCGATCACCGACGTAATGCACAAACGCTATCCCGTGGGCAGTCCCAACCAGACGTATCTGCAAGGGTTGTTTGGCCTGATCGACCGGCATGCGCTGAAACCCGACGATATTGCGCAGCTCGAAGTGCAGATTCCGACCCGCGGCGTATTTCGCGTCCCGAGCACGCGCCACCCCTCTATCTCCGGGCCAGCGGTGTGTGCGATTGCGGCTGCGACGGGAACGCTTGATTTCTACATGCTCCATGATCCGAAGGGTATCGTCGACAGGCGGGTGCACGAGATGCAGCAGCGGGTGAAGTTCGTCGGTCGAGACGATTGGAAAGGTCTGGAACACGGCCGCCATGCCATCGTAACGATCGCGACCGTGTCGGGTGCGAAGTATAGCGACGAGGTCTGGCACGTGTCGATGACACGTGCTGAGCTCGAACGCAAATTCCACGGCCTCGTGGTTCCGCGCTTCGGCGCGGACAAGGCAGCACGCCTAGCGCGGCTGCTGGAAAACCTCGGTGATGCGGACAGCGTGCGTCCGCTGATGAGCGAATTAAGAGTAGGCTGACATGAAGACACGTTGCTTCGGCAAGGATGCTCTGGTAACGATGGGGGGCTCGGGTGGGCGGTGCTCGCCGTATCGTGGGCTGCGCAGTACGACGAGTTGAAATCGATCTTGACGGAATTGGGAGTGGCGCGATAGCAATTGCTGTCTTCGCACTGACCGTATTGAACGTGCTTATCACCAGGCCATTCACAGCTTTGCGTTGTCGTATGCGAGGATTGATATGGATCGCTGGAATTGTCATATTGGCGCCCGAAGCCGCGCTCGCGCAAACCTATCCCGTCAAACCGATCCGCATCATCGCTGCCGCTCCGGCAAGCGGCGGCGTGGACACGATATCGCGTATCATCGGCCAGAAGCTGGGTGAGAAGTTGGGTCAGCAGGTTCTGGTCCAAAACCGGCCCGGCGCGGGTGGCACGGTAGGTAGCCATGTCGTCGCCAAAGCCGCGCCAGATGGCTACACCCTGCTCACGATTTCCATTAGCCATGCGGTGATTCCCAGCTTGCGCAAGAATCTGCCGTATGACCCCGTGCATGACCTCACGCCGATCACAGTGCTGGTGAACGCGCCGAATATTCTCGTTGTGCACCCCTCGCTACCTGCAAAATCAGTCAAGGAATTGATCGCGCTCGCCAAGTCGCGGCCCGGTGAGATTCATTACTCGACCACGGGCAACGGCAGCCCGGCGCATCTCGCCATGGAACTGCTCAAGCTAAGGACCGCAATCGATCTGGTGCACGTGCCGTACAAGAGCACCGCGTTCGGGACCGATCTGATCGCGGGCAGGGTCTCACTGACCTTCGCGAGTGTGAGTTCGACGATGCCGCACGTGAAAGCCGGCAAGCTGCGTGTGCTGGCCGTGGCGGGCAGCAGGCGCTCGGCGGCGATTCCCGATGTCCCGACGGTCGCGGAGGCCGGTGTTCCCGGTTACGAGGTGGATGTCTGGTATGCCGCCCTAGCGCCTGCCGCAACGCCCAAGGAGATCATTGCGCAGCTGTATGGCGAGATCGCACCCATCCTGCATTCTCCCGAGATCAGGGAACGTCTTGCCAGCATGGGCCTCGAGCCGGTCGGCAATCCGCCGGATGGTACCGCGGCCTACATCAACTCGGAGATCGCGAAATGGGCCGGAGTCGTCAAGGCAGCAAACATAAAAGCCGACTGACGGGCTGCGCGGCGCCGATCTGGCGTAATGCGAGCACGATCAGCTTTTCGCAGGCGGTCCGCGATTTCCAGAGCGGTACGCGCACGCCGCGGCAATTTCTCGAAGGCTGTCTTAAAACCATCGCCGCGCGGGAGCCGGTGGTCAAGGCATTCGTGACGTTTAACATCGAAGCGTCGCGCGCGGTGGCCGATGAAGCGACGGCGCGCTACCGCGCCGGCCAGCCGCTGTCGATGGTCGATGGCTGCCCGGTCGGCATCAAGGACATCATCGACACATGCGACCTGCCCACGCAGATGGGGAGTCGAATCTACGATGGCTGGCAGCCGCGCTTTGACGCGGCATGCGTGCAAGCCCTGCGCAAGGGCGGGGCAGTGATCGTGGGCAAGACGGTCTGCCCTGAGTTCGCCTGTAGCGGGGGCGGGGGGGCGACGACCAACCCGCATGATCCAGCGCGCACACCGGGCGGCTCATCGAGCGGGTCGGCAGCAGCAGTGGGCGCCGGCATGCTGCCGGTCGCGCTCGGAACTCAGACAGGCGGTTCCACGCTGCGTCCCGCTTCGTACTGCGGTGCTTTCGGATTCAAGCCAACCCACGGGGTGCTGGCAATGGCGGGCGTGCATCCGATCTCCGCTACCCACGATCACCTTGGCGTGATTGGCGGCACGCTCGACGATACCTGGCGGGTCGCCTCGCACATCTCGCTGGCCGTCGGCAGCGCGGGGAAACCGTGCTTGAGCGGCGCCGGCGCCGACGTTCCGCCAGCGCGGAGGCCACGCCGCCTGATCCGGCTTTACACGAAAGGTTGGGCAGAAGTCGACGCCGCCACCCGTGAAGTGTTTGATGCGATCGGGGAGGATCTGGCGCGACTTGGTATCGAAATCGTGAGCGGCGAGACTGATCGCGGCATCGCTCAACTGGAGGCGGTGCTGGACGGCGGTTTTGTCGAGCGCTCCGTCGACATTACGGCCTACGACATGAAGTGGCCCTATGAGCAGTACGTGGCGCGCCATGGCGAAGTCGTGGCCAAGCGTATCCACGACCGCATCGCCAAAGCCAAGACAATGACGCCTGATTACTACCAAGGCCTGCTGGCAGAAAAGGCGGCCATCCGAGAGCAGTGGCGCCAAGCAGCGCGCGGAGCGGACGCCTTCGTTACCCTCGCCTCCTCCGGGGCCGCACCGGTCGGGCTCGAATACACGGGGAGCCGTACTTTTCTCAACTATGCAACGTTTCTCGGCGTTCCCGCGTTCAGCCTGCCGCTGATGTCAGTGGCTGGCCTCCCGGTGGGCTTGCAGCTCATCGGGCTGGATGGGCAAGACGGCGCATTGTGTGCGATCGCGCATTGGCTGATGCGCGAACTCGGTGCAGGGTGATGCACGATGCGGCGACAGCGAGGAAGCATGTTTCGGCGATGAAGCGTGTCTGCTAGGCAAAAGGAGCAGCAGACCCCACATAAAAGGAACGTCCATGGCTCCCCTCACTTTGACGACGCTTTCCCCTCTCCTTGGCTACCTCGACGAAACCACCGGCGGCAGCAAGCTCGCCGCACGGCCTGCCAGCCTCGACGGCAAGGTGTTGGGACTGCTTCCTAACTGGCGTCCATCGGCCGTGCACGTTCTGAAGGCCGTTGGCATCCTGCTTGAAAAACGCTATCGCTTGAAGGCGGTGGTCATGGAACAGCCGCTGCGTGAGCCGCCGCCGGGCACGAAGGTGCTTGATTCCGTGCGCGGGAAACTCGATGACATCGCGCGGCGTGTCGATGTGGTGATCACCGCCACCGGCGATTGAGGGTCATGCACGACGTGGTGTAGCCACGTCACACCCGCTCTCGAACAACGCGGCATCCCTACGGTGATGATCGCTACGGATGCCTTTACGACGTTCGGACGGCGCATGGCGTCCACCCAAGGATGGCCGTACATCGTCATTGCCGAAACCCCGAATCCCATCCGGCAACTCGGAGCCGATGCTTTGTGCGAACGGGCTGAAGCCATGATCATCACGATTGTCGACGGCCTCACGCTCCCGGCGGCCGAGATCGAGCGCCGGCTCAAGGACGTCTCCGAGCAACAGACCGACCGTCATAACACCCTCCGCTCTGAGGGTGCCGGTCTAAAAGTATCGTCAGTTACGCCAGACCCGGTCCATCACGAAGCTGATTCACCGGTACAACTCCTCACCCGGGTCTACGATCACGCCTACAACCACGGCTGGACCGACGGCCTTCCGATTATTCCCGCCACTCCAGAGTTGGCGCAGAAGTTTATTGCCGCCTCGGGGCGTGCCGCGGATACCCTGATTAGTGTTCTCCCACCGCGCAAAGGTCACGCAACAGTGGGGGTGATCGCTGTCAACGCTATCATGGCAGGCTGCAGGCCCGAGTACATGCCGGTGATCATCGCGGCCGTCGAAGGGTTGAGCGATCCTGCGTTTCCCTTGGAGCTGATGCAGGTCACTACCAACCCTATGACACCGTTCCTTCTTGTGAACGGTCCGGTGCGGAAGAAGCTCGATATCAATTGCGGCACCGGCTGTCTTGGTCCCGGCTGGCGTGCTAACGCCACTATCGGTCGCGCGATTCGTCTTATCCTAAACAATGTCGGCGGGGCCTTACCCGGCGTTTATTCCAAGGCAAGCTTTGCTTCGCCCCTGCGCTATTCCTACATCTGTGGCGAAAACGAAGAAGAGAACCCGTGGACACCCTTCCACGTCGACCGCGGCGTTAAGCGCGAGGACAGCACCGTTACCGTCTTCAAGGCCTCTAATTTCTGCAACATTTCTGGCGGTGAGGGCGTTGGCCCGGAAGAAATCTTGCGCCAGATTGCCACTAACATGCCGCCCATGTACGGTGGTCGCGATGGCGCCCTGCTCCTGCTCGGCGTGAACCACGCGTGGTCGTTGCATAAAACCGGGCTCACCAAGCGCGACATCCAGCAGCGGCTTTGGGAGCTTGCCCGCCTCCCCGCCAGCCACTTTGCGGAGTCTTTCGCCGCGAGGGAAAGTGCGGCTGGCCGTGGCGACGCGGAAACGGTGTGGCGCGCTCGCAGCCCAGATCAGATCTATATCGCCGTCGCTGGCGGACCCGGTCCCCAAGACGTTTACATCGCAGCGGAGGCGCCACAAACACGGGTAATTCGGGAGATTTAGCAGAAGGAATTGCGAAGCGGCACGCCAGTAACCAGGCACGACAGCGCTCGATCTCGTGCCAGAAAGTTGCCTCTCCCCGTTTGCCAAAGGGGGGGGATGGTTTACGCGCGCGGGATTTCTCGGGGGCTCTTCCAAACGCCGATGGCGGCTTGAATATCAGTTACAAATAAGTCGGCTTATGGCGTTGCTGGGTTGTAGGAGTGTTGCGGAACTGAACTCTGAGTTCCTCAGTTGCAGCAGATAACCAAACCTTTTATCAAGGAGGATTTGTGATGCTGCCGCGGTTTAGTGTATGGATTTTCTCGGTTGGCATGATGGTTCTCGCCGCGGGTGTGGTCTCCGGCCAAGCTTATCCGAACAAGCCCATTCGCATCGTCGCTCCTGAGGCTGGAGGTGGCGGCGATTTCGCGGCGCGTCTAATCGCGCTAGGGCTTTCAGGCTCCTTAGGCCAGCAGGTGATAGTCGAGAATCGAGGAGGCGCTAGCGGGATTATCGCAGGGCGAACTGTGGCCAAAGCACCACCTGACGGCTATACCCTGCTTTTCTACGGGAGCATCTTTTGGATCGGGGCGCTTTTGCAAGATGTGCCCTACGATCCGGTGGCAGATTTTTCACCGATCACATTGGCGACGAGCTCGCCTAATATTCTTGTTGTGCATCCATCGTTGCCGGTAAACTCCGTCAAGGAGTTGATCGCTTTGGCCAAAGCCAGACCGGGAGAGCTTAACTATGCTTCGACAACAGGCTCTACACCTCATCTCGCGGCGGAATTATTCAAGGCTATGGCAGGCGTCAACATAGTGCGCATTCCTTACAAAGGCGCTGGACCGGCGCTCAATGATCTGATCGGCGGCCAAGTGCAGCTGATGTTCCCTGTCGCGGCTGCGGTAACGCCGCATGTCAAGTCGGGCAGATTAAGAGCCTTGGCGGTTACTAGCGTTGAGCCGTCCGAACTGGTTCGCGGCTTGCCTACAGTGGCGGCAACGGTGCCTGGTTATGAATCAGTACAGATGACAGCCATGTTTGCGCCGGCTAAAACTCCTGCGACGATCATCAATCGACTGAACCAGGAAATCGTGCAAGTCCTTAACAGGGCAGATGTGAAAGAGAAGTTTTTCAACGCTGGAGCAAAGGTCGTCGGCGGCTCGCCGGAGCAGCTTATGGCCACGATGAAATCCGAAATGGCCAGGTTGGGCAAAGTGATTAAGGATGCTGGCATCCGCGCCGAATAGTTGCAGATATTACTCGGCAGTTTATTGAGGGGAGCGCGGTCAATAATCAAATGCAACATCGTGAAGGTGGCGCGGTGCTGCGATGGAAAAAGCTGCGGGCACCCTGACCGGCCCTTTTAGTGCTAAGTTGGATGAAAAAAATCGACTTGGATGTTTTTTTCTCCTCCGCAAAGCGCCGAAAGCAAAACCGTCCAGCTCGACGGAACTCTGCATCGAGTCCGAAGCGGGGTATTCCGCCCCGCGGGCTAGACCGTATAAAGCTTGCGCAACATGCGCGCGTCCTTGATGGCGTCGATATTGTATAACGCCGCCATCAACGTGCGGCTGCGTTGCTTGCCGAGTATCGGCGCCATCAAGCTTAGCGCTTTTTCCTTTACCTCCTGGTGCGTCAGCGGGTTTTCGAAGGTCCCTTTTGCCGCCATAGTCTGACCGGTAAGCTTGCGCCCGTCCTTGAGCATTACTTCCATTACGCAACGGCAGCGGCGCAACGGATCGAGAAGGCTCGCGTCACTGATCGCGTCGATGCGTCGGCGCAGCTCCAGTACTTTCGGATCCCTGACGCGTGCGAAGTCGTGCGCCGCAGCTAGGGTAACGGTGCCGTCGAGCAGCATTACCGCGAGCAAGTACTGCAATGAGATGTCCGGCATGTCCCGATCGTTGACGGTCCAAAGCTCGCTGTCCTCCAACCGCACTACAAGCTTTTCCACCTCGTCGGCCTTGAAACCGTGCTGTTGCATCAGCTCGTTCAGCACGTGCAGCGGCCCCTGTACCGGAATTCCCCCGGGCCAGCGCTTGATGCCACCGTGCATAATTTCATAGCCACGGCCAAGGCCGCGCACAAGCGCCTCAGGGTCGGGGTCCGCAGAGAAGATGGATAGGAAGTTGGGCTCGCCGGAATAAACGTCCTCGACACCGGTGAAGCCGCACCTCACCATGAGCGCAGCCACGACGCCGTTGTGCGCAGGCATGCCACCGACGGCGCAGGCCTTCTCAATGTGATGAGAATCGCGCATCATGGTTCTAAGACCCGCCGTCTGCTGCGTACAATAGGACAACACATAGCGCATCTTCTGCGCATCCAGACGGAGCAGGGCCGCGGTTGCCGCGGCCGCGCCGAACAGCTGGCCCATGGAGCTTGGATGGCGTCCTGCGCGTATCAAAAGAATGGGCTTGAGCGCGAGCAGTGTGCGGGCACAGATATCGTACCCGAGCACCATGGCACGCAGCAGCAGCTCACCCGAAAGCTGTTGCCGTTCTGCTATAGCGAGCGCTGCAGGAATGACCGCAGTACCGGGATGTGTGCGACTGGGCGGATGCGCATCGTCAGTCTCGTCGGCGTGGCCGCATATGCCATTGACAAGCGCAGCGTTGACAGAAGTAGTGACGATGCGGGTGCCGATAACACCGGCTTCGCGTGTTCCGCCGAGTGGCTTGATGTAGGCGATAGCGCGTTTCCCGGCGATTAGCCGCGAACCGGAGATTATTGCCGCGAAGGTGTCGATGAGACTGAGCTTGGCGCGCTCGGCCACTGCTGGGGGCAGCTTGCGCTTCAGTGCACCTGCCATGTAGCTGCTCAGCTTCTGCATCACCGGCGAAACTTGCCTGTGCTCGCTCATGTCTATGCTCCGGCGGATAACGGAGGCGGTTCAGCTACGTCGGGGTCATGGGGCAGAATCGTTTCGGGCCTGGCATCGCAGCCCTGCGCTCATACTCGCTACCCCCTACGCAGCGGTCTGCCGGCACCATATTCAGGCGTGTCCCCGAGCAGCATGAATTTCTGGGTTCTCACAACTTTTTTCGACTTTAGCAGAATATGCGGTATTGTCAAAATACCAAGTGATCTCATCGAAGGTGTCGGGACAGGAGTTGGCCATCGCATAGCGCTTCATCCATGTCCAGAGGGACTCCACTGGGTTGAGCAGACGCCCGTCGGTTGCAACAGTTGCCACCGTAGCGCTCGACGATGTGAACGAAGCTCTTCCAAGGTAAATGATCCATCAGTAAGTTAAGTCCCGATAGGTGCCACAAACACAATCGAGATATGACGAATGGATGTACGGATAGACACCAAGCCTTACAGACTGTTACGCTTAAAGCGAGCTTTGAAGCGAACAGCGCACCAACGCTTCACGATACAGTGCCACAATGAGCCCGTCGGAGGTGTTGGTGCGCTGTGCGCTGTTCGCTGATCCGCTGATACTGGAACGGTCTGTGGTGTGGTCCCTCTCGAGACCTAACTTCTCGCTGTACCGGTCGCGCTGGTTAAGCGTTTCGTTACACT
>JACQGO010000381.1 GCA_016199485.1 Betaproteobacteria bacterium | reverse complement strand
TTCTTGGGCGAGAGGAGGTGGCGCGTCTTGCCCATGAGCTTCAGCCAGTCCGCGACCGGCCGCCGGCGTCCCGCCGCGTCCGGGTCGTAGGTGAGGGTCGTGTGGCCGTGCTCGACCTCGTAGAGCGGGAAGAAACACGAGTCCGCGGCCACCTGCAGCACCGGCTGGGCGGCGTCATCCGTCGTGCGCCAGTTGAGCGGGCAGAAGGACAATATCTTGCCGTATACGAGCCCCTCGCGCTTTGCGTACCACTGGGCCTTGGCGGCCTTGCGCATCAAGTCCTCGGGGTAGCCCTCGCTCGCCGTGAATACGTACGGCAGGTGGCACGCGGCGAAGATCTGCGCGGTATCCTTGTGGTGGTATCTCTTCCCCGGCAGCCTTGACCCGACCTCGCTCGTGGAGGTGCGGTGGCCGAACGGCGTCGAGTACGAAAGCTGCGCGCCGGTGTTCATGTAGCCCTGGTTGTCGTACTCCAGGATGATCATCGGGTGGTTGCGGTGCGCCGCGCCGAGCGCCGGGCCGATGCCGATGTCCATGCCGCCGTCGCCCGTGATCATCATGAACGTGATGTCCTTCGAGGCGGGCAGCTCACCACGCCGCACGCGCTCGTGGTACATCTCGACGAGCCCCGCGAGCGTCGCCGCGCCGTTCTGGAACAGGTTGTGGATGTAGTTGACCCGGTGCGCCGTCGCCGGGTAGCCGGTCGTCACGACCATCGCGCACCCGGTCTGGAAGAGCACGACGATGTCGCCCTCGAGCACGCGGTAGACCTGGTGCAGCGTCGGGAAAATGCCGCAGCCCGGGCACGCACCGTGGCCCGGTGCGACGCGGCTCGGCACCGCCGTCATTTTCCACAAGGGCTCGAGCTCGACCTTGAGCCGCCCGGTCCGTGGATCCTGCGCGACCTTCGCCATCCCGCGCGAGACCTCGGCGGCGGGGATCGCCGGAAGCCCGGGCCGCGGCCTGCTGTCGGGCCTGCCGCGCGTGGCGCCGTGGTAGGCAAAGGGTTCGGTGAGGCGCCCGGAACGCGCGGCCGCGATCGCCTGCTTGAAAAAATGCTCGGCGTCGGCCGCGTAAAAATCCTTGCCGCCAAGGCCGTAGATCCGCGACAGCACGAGCGTGTCGTTTTCCGGGTCGACCTGGATCGCGGCGCGCACCTCGAGCGACAGGTTTCCGCCCCCCGCGCCGTAGGAGTCCGCGCGGTCGCCGACGGTGACGGCTTTCACGCGCCGCAGCGCGCGGCGGAATTCCTCCGCGGGAAACGGCCTCAGCACGTTGGGCGAGAGCACGCCGACCTTTTCGCCTTTCGCGCGCAATTCGTCGGCCGTCTCCTTGGCCGTCTCGGCGGACGAATTGACGAGCACCGTGGCAACCTCGGCGTCGGCCATACGGTAGGCATCGAGCACCGGGTAGGACCGGCCGGTCATTCTCCCGAACTCGGCGAATACCTCGGGAATCACCCGCTGCGCAGCTTCCATCGCCTGCGAGAGCTGCACCTTGTTGTTGATGAGATCCGGGTCGTTCATGTACGGACCGAAGGTCGCCGGGTGCTCCGTGTCGAGCGGGGAAGGAAACTTCGGCCGCTCGCCGAGGAACCTGCGGACCGCTTCCGGATCGTCAAATACCCGGATCCGCCGCTTCTGGTGGCTCGTGATGAAGCCGTCGTACGCGACGAGCACGGGCAGCCGCACGTCCGGATGCTCGCCGATTTTTACTGCGGCGAAATTCAGGTCGTACACCGCCTGCGGGTCGCGGGCGCACAGCACGATCCATCCGGTGTTGAGCGCGTAGTAGACGTCCGAATGGTCGCCGCGAATGTCGAGCGGTCCGGACACGGCCCGCGCTGCGATGTTGAGCACCATCGGCACGCGGGTGCCCGCCTGCACCGGGAGCTGCTCGAGCGCGAACAGCAGGCCCTGTGAACTCGTGGCGTTGAGCACCCGACCCCCGCCTAGCGCCGCGCCGTAGCAGATGCCGGCGGCGCCGTGCTCGCCGTCGCCCGCGATCATTACGATGTCATGCCCGCCGTTGGCCTGCATTTTCGCGAGATTCTCGGCGACCTCGGTAGACGGAGTGATCGGAAAATAGCCCATCACGTGGAAACCGATGTCGCGCGCCGCGAGCGCGGCGGCCTCGTTGCCGCTGCGGAAATCGAGCTTCTGCCGCGCGGTGGCGGAAGCGCGGGTGTCTCCCGCGCGGCCGGCAGCAGTCAGAGTTTCGATCGTTATGGCATGCATCGTCTCATCCGATCAGATCGGGGAAGAGCGGCACGCGGAGCCCGTCGGCGAGGCCGGGAGTCTCCGCTTCCTTGCCCAGCGCGCCGGTCGGGCAGGACTCGACGCAGCGCAGGCACCCCTTGCAGTAGCGGTAGTCAACGCCCATCAACTCGCGCTCGAACTTGCCGCCGTCTTCGGCGTCGCCCCAGACCAGGCACAGGTCGGGGCAGACGAGATCGCACACGCCGCAGTGGATGCACTTCTCGCGGTCGAGGACGGGCAGCCACCCGGTGCGCGATGCGGACAGGTCGTTCCACGCCGTGTTGCCCGGCTCGGGGATGATGCCGCCGATCGGCTGCGTCTCGTAGCCCCACACCGGCTCGGTGCGGCTGGCGGGGAGGTCGCCCTCGGCACGGCCGACGCTTGCGAGCAGCTCGAATTCCGTCGCGCCGCTCCGGAACGCGCGTTCGTTCGACGCGACCGCCTCCGGGTGCCTGCCCGCGAATTCCTCGGAGAGCGCGTCGAGCACCTTTCCGGCGTCGAGGAAGGAGAACGCGGCGCACAGCGTCCCGAGCAACACCGCATTGGGGCGGGACTGTTCCTTGACTGCGATCCCGAGAGCGTCGACGCGGATGACCCGCGCCGTGCGCGGCAGCGCCGAGAGTTCCCGCGGTACCGGGCCTTGCGGCGCGTTGTAGATCAGGGTGCCGTCCTTCCTGAGCCCGGCGAGCGTCGCAGGGTTGCGCAGGAGCGCCGCGTGGAACACCACGATTGCATCCGGCATCTCGACGGGCGCGCTGGTACGTATCGGGTAATCCGGCGGGCCCAGGCGCACGAACGAACGCACCAGCGAACCCTTCTTTTCCGATCCGTACGAGGAAAAATTGGCGCCGTTCAGGCCCATTCTCAGCACGGCGGCTGTCGCCAGCACTTGCCCCGCCGCGTGGGCACCCAGGCCGCCGATCGATTCGAAACGGATCTCGAAGAAACGGCCGGTGTCCGGCAGCGATACGGTGTGGCTCATCGGTTCCATCATCGATAGCGCAAAGCTGGGCCCTGAAAATTCGTCATGGTTGACTCGTTGACGATTATCCCATCGTCGCGCAAGGCAAAATTGACCTGGATCAAACTTATGTGGTGCTGCGAGTTGCGCGGCTCGCGCTTCCAGTTCACTCTGCCGCATGGGAAGGCGGGTTCACATTTTCCGCGATCCGCCTGCGGGCCGCACGGCGGGGATCCGTGCGTGCAGTGAGGAATTGCCGCGAGGCCTGCAGCTTGTGCGCCGCGGGATGCCCGTGCGGCGCGGTCAAGATAGCACCGGAAACGATCCGAGGGGACCGGCGGCAAACGATGTTAAAATAATAGATTCTTCCCGCCTGCAAAAAAACCGGCAAAAGCAAGGAGAGACCTCACCATGGGGAAACAGAGCAAGGCTTCGCCACGGGCGACCGGTGTTGCGCTGCTGCAGGATCCGACGCTAAACAGGGGGACCGCGTTCACCGACGCGGAGCGCGATGCACTCGGCTTGCGCGGCTTGCTGCCGCCGCGCGTATTCACTCAGGAGCAGCAGGCGCAGCGGATACTCGAAAACCTTCGCAAGTTGCCCACCGATCTCGACAAATATATCAGCCTGAATGCGCTGCGTGACCGCAACGAGGCGCTGTTTTTCCGGGTGGTGACGGACCACCCCGACGAAATCATGCCCATCATCTACACTCCCACCGTTGGGCTCGCATGCGAACAATATGCGCACATCTTCCAGCGTTCGCGCGGCATGTTCCTGTCTGCCAACGACCGCGGCCGCATCGCTCGGGTCCTGCACAACTGGCCGTACCGGGCGGGAATCATCGTGGTCACCGACGGCGAGCGTATTCTCGGGCTGGGCGATCTCGGCGCGAACGGCATGGGCATTCCCGTCGGCAAGCTCTCGCTCTATACCGCGTGTGCCGGGATCGACCCTTCCCTGTGCCTGCCGGTGACGCTGGACGTGGGCACCAACAACCGGGCGCTGCTCGACGATCCGCTGTACATCGGGCTTCAGCAGCCGCGATTGCGCGGCGAGGTCTACGATGCTTTCGTCGACGAGTTCATCACGGCCGCGAACGAGGTTTACCCCGGGGTGCTCGTCCAGTTCGAGGATTTCGCCAACCTGAACGCGTTCCGGCTGCTGCACAAGTACCGCGAGCGCGTGTGCTGCTTCAACGACGATATCCAGGGTACCGCGAGCGTGGTGCTGGCGGGTCTGTACTCCGCGCTGCGCATCACCAAGCGCGGGCTCAGCGACCAGACGCTGTTGTTTCTCGGCGCGGGCGAGGCTGCGACCGGCATCTGCGACCTGGTGGTGTCGGCGCTCACCGACGAGGGGTTGTCGGAGGCGGACGCGCGGCGGCGCTGCTGGCTGGTCGATTCGAAAGGGCTGGTCGTTGCGAGCCGGACCGACCTCGCCGAACACAAGAAGCGTTATGCGCACGACCATGCCTTCGCACCTGATCTGCTGTCCGCGATTCATGCGCTCAAACCGACCGCAATCATTGGTGTCGCGGCGGCCGGCGGCATGTTCACCCGCGAAGTGCTCGAAGCCATGGCGGGCTACAACGAGCGGCCGATCGTGTTCGCGCTGTCCAATCCCACTTCCAAGGCGGAGTGCACGGCGGAGCAGGCGTATCGCCACACTGCCGGCCGGGCGCTGTTCGCGTGCGGCAGTCCGTTCGACGCGGTGACGCTGGAGGGCAAGACCTTCGTGCCGCGCCAAGGTAACAATTCGTACATTTTTCCCGGCGTAGGCCTCGGGATCCTCGCCTGCCGCGCGCGGCGCGTCACCGATGGGATGTTCATGGCTGCTGCGCGGGCGCTCGCTGACCAGGTGACGCAGGCCGACCTCGACCAGGGCAGCCTGTATCCGGCGCTGGCGGAAGTGCGTGAGGTTTCCGCGCGCATCGCGGCTGCAGTCGCGCAAGTGGTGTTCGACAGCAACCTCGCCTCGCAGCCCAGCCCCCCCGACATGCTGCAGTTCATCCGCGGCAAGATGTACGACCCGCGTTATCGCACCTACGAATGAATCGGGAGCGCGTGCCGAATGAGGGGATCTGCCGCGAGCGTCATCGTCATCGCTGGCGCGATCGCGCTCGGCCTCGTCCTCGACCAGAATGTCGAAATCTGGGGACAGTGGATCACCAATTTCGCCGTGTGGCTGCTGTTCCTCGGCTTGCTGCGGCGCAGGCCCCACACCGAACAGATGGGGCTGCTGGTCTGCGTGCTGTTTGCGACGGCCGGTGAAATCCTCCTGTCCCTGGTGTTGGGGCTTTACGAATACCGCCTGTCCAACATCCCGCTGTTCGTTCCCCCCGGGCATGCGCTGCTGTTCATGCTCGGCAGCACGATGGCGGCGCGCGCCCGCGACTGGGTCGTCTGGGCGGTACCGCTTGCGGCCGCGCCACTCGCGCTGTTTCTCGTAGCCACCGGCGCGGACACGTTGAGCGGGATGCTGTTTGCAATCTTCGTGCTCTGCCTCCTGTTCGGACCGTCGAAGAAGCTCTACGCGACGATGTTCATACTGGCGCTCGCGATGGAAATCTATGGCACCCGGCTCGGCAACTGGACCTGGGCGGCCCGCGCACCGTTGCTCGGCCTCGCCACGCTCAACCCGCCGCTCGCGGCGGGCGCGTTCTACTGCGTGCTCGATCTCATGGTGATGGGGGTGCTGATCGCGCTGCGCAGACGTCAGGCTCCGCCGGGACTGATCATGCTTGCCGGCGTGCGCCGGAACTGACGGCGTTGTCAGCGGCGGAAGCGTGGCATGCGTTAGAGGGACTCTTAATAACCACGTCTGACCCGCACCCATATGGCGCTCACCCGGGCCGATCTCGAAAACGATGTCCTGCGCAAGTCGTTCGTGCGGCTGCATCGCGACCTGCCGGCGTTGTCCGACCCGGAGTTCAACGCTTCGCTCGGCGCGGTCCTCGCCGCGCTGGGACCCTCGGCAGAGTGCTGGGTGTTCGCATACGGGTCGCTGATCTGGAATCCGCTGTTCCGCTACGTCGAGCGCCGGCCCGCGATCGTTCACGGCTTTCACCGCTGCTTCTGCCTGCGCTCGCGCATGGGACGCGGGACGCCGGAGAGGCCGGGCCTCGTGCTGGGGCTCGACCGCGGCGGCCGCTGTCACGGCATCGCGTTTCGCATCGCCCGCGCCGAAGTCGAGCACGAGCTGACGCTGCTGTGGCGGCGCGAGATGGTGCTCGGCTCCTACTCGCCGCGCTGGGTCAAGGTGCGGGCGAGCGAAAAACCGCTGCGTGCGCTCGCGTTCGTGGTGAACCGCCGCCACCCGCACTATGCCGGCAAGCTTCCGGCGGAGACCATCGTCGCAACGCTCGCGGCGGCCCGCGGCAAATTCGGCTCCGGCGCCGACTACCTGCTGCAGACCGTCGACTGCCTCGCCCGCAACGGCATCCGCGATGCGCGGCTCGAAGCGCTGCGCGAGCTGTTCCTCGCCGCCGCTGCGGGGCGCACCGGACCATCCCGACGCGGCTGCCCGGAAACCGGCGCATAGGCGCACGCCAGCCGCGTTGTCGACTCACGCGATGAGGCGAGCGGGCGCCCGCGCGCGCGGCCGCCCGCAGCTCGTCCCTGCCGCGCTGCCGGCTTGCCGGCGAGATCGCGATACGACGCCTTGCGATGCATGTCCCTGCGTATTGCGTCAACCGCCATCACGTCCTGTCCGCGCCTGCCGGGAGGATCGGCTCGCCGTTGCGGCACGTCCCGGTTCCCGGGAACCGATGTTTTTGGCTGACAAATCTATGTCCTTACGCCGCGTCCTCTTGCCGAAGAAGGAGAATCGTCTATCATTGGTTTATGGATCCTGCAAGTCCATCCCCCGGCGGGGTGCGCTTTTCGCGGCCCGGGAATGGTCGGCTGCGTTGTGAGCCGTTGTTGCAAGCACCGCGCGTCGCACCGCAGCCTTCACTGACGATGCCCGCGCAAGGGAAGCGGCATTTGTCCTCTTTTTTCCCGCTCCGCCCGTTGTACGAAACAGTGAACGGAACCATGGCGCTACTGGTGTGTCCATCTATTGAGTGCACTTTGCCAACTTGGGGGGGACAGCGATGCCGAGCACATCCAATCAGGCCGAGAGCCAGAAGGAGTTTGTAAGAAACCTCGTCGCTTTTACGCAGCAGCACCGGGCGACGCGCTGGTCAGGAACGTTCGGCGAGTTTGTCGAAAAGATCCTGCCGCGGGACTCGCGTGGAATTGCTCGCACCAGCCACCAGTACATCTGGGACATGATCCGGTGGCAGGGGTGGGACGTCAATCACGAAGGCCACATCAGGTACAAGCTGTTCGCCGACGAGCTGTTCGGCATCGACGAGGCGCTGGCGCGCCTGGCCGACTACTTCAAGGCAGCGAGCGCCGGCTCCGAGGTCGGCCGGCGACTGCTCCTGCTGCTCGGCCCCCCTTCCGGCGGCAAATCGAGCATCGTGATCCTGCTCAAACGCGGGATCGAGGAGTACAGCCACACCGAAGAAGGCGCGATCTACGCGATCCAGGGCTGCCCGGTGCACGAGTCGCCGCTGCATCTCGTTCCCTATACGCTGCGCCCGCAGTTCCGCGAGACCTACGGCGTCGAGATCACCGGCGACCTGTGCCCGTTGTGCCGGGCGCGCCTCGAGGATCGGCGCACCGAAACCCGCGAGGACGTTGAAGATCCGAACTCGCACCGCCGCGAGGAAAAATTCGCCGGCGACTTCATGAAAATGCCGGTGCATCGCATTTTCATCTCGGAAGCCGGGCGCGCGGGCATCGGCACCTACGCGCCCCACGATCCCACCACCGCCGACATTGCCGACCTGGTGGGCTCGGTGGACCTTTCCAAGGTGGCGCAGTACGGGGACGAGGGCGACCCGCGCGCATGGTCCTGGTCGGGCGCGATGTACGCCTCGAGCCGGGGCGTGCTCGAGATGATCGAGATCCTCAAGGTGAAGCGCGAGTTCCTTTACCTGCTGCTCACGCTCACCCAGGAGAAAAACGTCAAGGTCTCGCGTTTCCCGCTGATCTATCTCGACGAGGCGATCATCGCGCATACCAACCTCGCCGAGTTCCGCAAGTTTCTCCAGGAGAGCGAGAACGAGGCGCTGCTCGACCGGATGGTGATCATCCAGGTGCCCTATACGCTGAACTACAAAGATGAGGCGCGCATCTACAAAAAGCTCATTTCCGCGGCGCCGGCGTTCCAGCAAGTGCACCTCGATCCGCACGTCCTGCACGCCGCGGCGACGTTCGCCATCCTCACGCGGCTGCACGAAGGCGAAGACAAGGAGGCCGAGCTCTCCAAGAAAGTACGCGTGCACGCAGCCGAAGACGTGGAAGGGGTGAGCCGCGCCGACGCGGAACGCCTCAAGACCAAGATGCCCGACGAGGGGCTGGGGGGGATCAGCCCGCGCTTCGTCATCAACGCGCTGTCGAACGCGATCATCCAGAGCGACGTCAAGAGCCTGACCACGATGGACGTGTTGCTGGCGGTCAAAGACGGGATCGATTCCGACGCCCGCATCGACCCCAAGAAGAAGCGCAAGTGGATCGATTTCCTGGTCATAGCGCGCAAGGACTTCTACAACCGCTGGGTCAAGGAGGACGTGCACAAGGCGCTGTTCGTGTCGTTCGAGCAGGAAGCGCAGGACCTGCTCGACAAGTACCTCGACGAGGTCGAGGCGACGCTCGACAACCGCATGATCAAGGACGCCATTACCGGCGAAGAGCGCAAGCCCGACGAGCGCTTCCTGCGCTCGGTGGAGGAAAAGATCGACATCTCCGAGTCCGGGAAACAGTCGTTCCGCCAGGAAGTCGTGCGCAAGGCGATGGGCGCATACAAGCGCGGCGAGAAGTTCACGCTGGCAAGCCACGCGCGGCTGCAGGATGCGATCGAGCAGTACCTGTTCGAGCAACGCCGCGACGTATTGCGGCTGGTAAGCTCGACCACGCGGCCCGACGAGGAAGCGAAACAGAAGATCTCCGTGGTCGAGAAACGCCTCGTGGACGAGTACGGTTACGACGCCCACAGCGCGCGAGAGGCGCTCAACTACGTGACCACGCTGCTGGCGCAGGAGTGACGTGAGGAACCCGGTACAGACGAGGTGACGAGCCCCGGCGGGCGACAGGTGATGCGGATTTCTGCGGAAGTTTCATGGTATGACTTGTTCTCCCGGGGGGCGCGCGACTGGCTGCGGCACAATGAGAAGGTGCGCGAGGCGGTCAAGCAGCGCCTGCCGCACCTCATCACCGCGCCGGACGTGCTGACCCGCTCCGGCGGCGGCACCGTGCTGGTACCGGTGCGGCTGCTCGAGCACGCGCGTTTTCGTTTGCGTGATCCCGAGTTCGAAGCGGGAGCGGGACAAGGCGCAGGGGCCCCGGGCGAGATCCTGCGTCCCGGACACCCGAAGGCGGGCGCGGACGAAGGCGGCGCGCGAGGCGGGACGGCCGAGGGTGAGGTGAGCTTCGTCCTCGAAATCAAGATCGACGACATCCTCGACTGGCTGTGGGACGAGATGAGGCTGCCCGAGCTCAAGCCCAAGCAGAGCTCCGCCGCGGAAGACGCCGAGTACGTGCGCGAGGGTCTGGATAAACGCGGCGCCCGGTCCCGGCTTGATCGCCGCCGCACGGTCAAGGAAGCGGTAAAGCGCCGCGCCATCCAGGAGCATCCCACGCCGTTCACCGACGAGGACCTGCGGTTCCGCCCGCTCGTCCGGCGGCGCAAGCCCGCGACCAACGCCGCGGTGATCTTCGCCCTTGACGTTTCGGGAAGCATGGGCGAGGCGGAACGCCAGCTCGCCAAGACGTTCTTCTTCTTCGCGCTGCAGGGGATACGGCGGCAGTACCCGAAGGTGGAGACGGCGTTTCTTGCCCACACGGCGCGCGCGTGGGAGTTTTC
>JACQGO010000068.1 GCA_016199485.1 Betaproteobacteria bacterium | reverse complement strand
TGATGCCTGCGACCAATCTCGCGCTGTTCGAGCTCGCGCTCCTGATACGGCTCACGCGTGCCGGCGCGCGCGAGGCGTTGGCGCAGGACTACGTGCGTTTTGCCCGCGCGAAGGGCCTCACGATGCGCCGGGTGGTGCTCGTGCACGTGCTCCAGAACATTATGATCCCCATCGTCACCGTGATCGGGCTGGAGCTCGGGTCGGTGATCGCGTTCGCGGTCGTGACCGAAACCATCTTCGCCTGGCCCGGGATGGGGAAGCTCCTGATCGACTCGATCAACGTGCTCGACCGCCCGGTGATCGTCGCCTACCTGCTCGTCATCGTAGTGATCTTCGTCGTGATCAACCTCGTGGTCGATCTCGTCTATATCGCACTCGACCCGCGGGTGCGTGTCTCCGGGAGAAATGCATGAGCGCCGCACTGCCGCTGCCGCGGTGGCAAGCGTTTGCAGCGAGCTTCGCCGAGAGCCGCCTTGCGCTTGCCGCGCTGGCCGCGCTCGCCGTGATCCTCGTCGCGGCGCTCGCCGCCCCGTTCATCTCGCCGCAGGACCCCTACGACCTCGCGCGCCTCGACATCCTGGACGCCAAGCTCGCGCCGGGAACGCAGGCGGCATCGGGGTTCACCTACTGGCTGGGGAGCGACGACCAGGGGCGCGACATGCTCTCCGCGATCCTCTACGGGCTGCGCGTGAGCCTCGGCGTCGGCATCGCCGCGACGCTCGCCGCGCTCGCCCTCGGCATGGCGGCGGGGATGACCGCCGGTTATGCCGGCGGCTGGCTCGATGCGCTGATCATGCGCATCGTCGACCTCCAGCTTTCGTTTCCGGCGATGCTGATCGCGCTCGTGCTGCTCGCCGTGCTCGGCCAGGGCGTGGACAAGATCGTCATTGCGCTCGTCGCCGCGCAGTGGGCCTATTACGCGCGCACCGCGCGCGGCGCGGCGCTCGTCGAAAGACGGAAGGAATACGTGGACGCGGCCGTGTGCATGGCGTTGAGCCCCGCGCGCATCGCCTTCCGCCACGTTCTCCCCAACTGCCTGCCGCCGCTCGTCGTCGTCGCCACGGTGCAGGTCGCGCACGCGATTGCGCTCGAAGCGACGCTCTCGTTCCTCGGGCTGGGCGTGCCGATCACCTCGCCCTCGCTGGGGTTGTTGATCGCAAACGGCTTCGCGCACCTGCTTTCGGGGAAATACTGGATCAGCTTGTTTCCCGGGGTCGCGCTGCTCATCACCATCGTCGCGATCAACCTTGCGGGCGACCGGCTGCGCGACGTGCTCGATCCCCGGCTGCACGGGCATTACGGCGCCTGACGGACGGCAAGAAAAAGGGGCTTCAGACTTTCTTGTCGATGTCATTCCCGCGCAAGCGGGAATCCCTACAGCGGCGGACAAGGCATACTCCGCTTACATTCTTGCCGGTGAACGCTATGCCCTGATGCAGGCCAAGAATCCATATCGGCGGGATCTGTACAATAGTTCATCGAGTAGACGCCCTATGGATTCCCGCTTTCGCGGGAATGACAGCGGTAATGCGCGGGAATGACGCGTGTGACCAAGAGACCAATGTTTTCGAGCGGTGGTGACGCGCATTAGAGACGACATCCGCCGAAAACCCGGAAGAACCAAAGAACAGAGCGGCCGATAAACATGGCTTGCGGAGCCGGCGCCGTCGTCCGACAATACGCGACAACGAACAACTCCAACAAGGCCCGTCCGATGGACATCAGCCCCGCCGATCTCAAGGCCGCCGCTGCCCGAAGCCTCGTCACCGAGGAGCAAGCCGAGCGCCTGTGGCAATTTCTCGCCGAGCGCAGGCAGGATACGCCGCGCTTCACCTTCACGCACATCCTCTATTACCTCGGCGGCCTCATCGCGATCGGCGCGATGAGCCTCTTCATGACGCTCGGCTGGGAGCGGTTCGGCGGCACGGGGCTCGCGCTGATCGCCGTGGGCTACGGGCTCGTCGCGCTCTGGCTAGCGGACTGGTTCCTCGAGAAGAAGCGGCTCGCGATCCCCGCCGGCATCATGGCGACGCTTGCCGTCGTGCTGGTGCCGCTCGCGGTCTACGGCGTGCAGCAGGCGCTGGGATACTGGCCCGGTCGGGCGGCGTACCGCGAGTACCACGCGATCATCGACTGGCGCTGGCTGATGATGGAGTTCGCCACGCTCGCCGCGGGGGCGGTGATGCTGTGGCGCTATCGCCTGCCCTTCATGGTGATGCCGATCGCGGTCACCTTATGGTACATGAGCATGGACCTCGTTCCCATGCTCTTCGGGGTCGAGCGCTGGAGCTGGGAGCTCGGAAAATTCGTCTCGTTGTGGTTCGGCCTGCTGATGACGCTCGGTGCGTTGTGGGTGGACCTGCGGACCCGGAGCGAGCGTGATTTCGCCTTCTGGCTCTATCTGTTCGGCGTGCTCACCTTCTGGGGCGGGCTCTCAGCGATGGAATCGAAGGACGAGCTTTCCAAGCTCGGCTACTGCGCGATCAACGTGTTGATGATTCTCACCGGCGCCGTGCTCTCGCGCCGCGTGTTCGCGGTCTTCGGCGGGCTCGGCATCGCGGGCTACCTCGGCCACCTCTCCTGGCGCGTGTTCAAGGACAGCGTCGTTTTCCCGTTCGTGCTGACCGCCATCGGGCTCGGTATCGTCTTCGCCGGAATCTGGTGGCAGCGCCGCGAAGCGCATATCAGCGCCCGGCTGCGCGCGTGGCTGCCCGAGCCGATGCGGGAGCTCATCGAGCGGCGCGGCTGAAACCTGCGGGCCCTACTCCGGCGGTGCAGAACGAAACACCCCGCCGAAGCGGGGTGTTTCATGGTCGGTCGCGCCGCGGTCTGCTCAGGGGCGATGCTGCGGGCCCCGCGGCGTGCAGCGCGCGAACGGCAATTTCAGGACTCGCAGAACTTCGTGACGGGCACCGGCTCCTTCGCGCCCTTACCTTCCCAGAAGACCAGCTTGCCATCGACGCCCTTGCTCACGAGGTAGTCCTTCACCGCCCTGGCGCGATCCTCGGCAAGGCTGTCCTTCCCGTCAGCCGCCTCAAGCCGGTCGACATGGCCGCTGACGATCACCGAGCCCACGGTGGTCGCCCGCGTGTCCTTGCCGGCGCCCTGTTTCACGATCTTCACCAACTTGTCCAGTTCGCCCTTCCCGCCGTCCTTGAGCACCGCGCTTCCGGGATCCCAGGCGCTGTTGCCCTGCACGAGCGCACGGAGCATTACCGACTCACGGCCCGGCTTTCCGGGCTTCGCGCCCGGTTTGGGCTTCGGCGCAGGCTTGGGCTTGATCCCGCCGAGCTCGACCACGACCCGGCGATTCGGCTGCAGGCACTCCGTCAACTCCGGGCCTCCACCGACACTGGCGCATCCCGGCAGGAAGGCTGCTGCCACGGCACCCGCTAATACCAACTTCTTCATATTGCGCACCTCCTCTGAGTGTTTATGAATAGACAACGCCGTAATAGCGCTTGTGGCGCTTTAAGAAATCCACTGCGCTGCGCGCAACCATGGGTAGTATACAACACAGTCCGGCAGGAGGCTATCGCGCGTGAGGCGATCTTTCATGACGATCCCGCCTGCGAGTCGCTGCACGGCGCGTAATATGAGGCCAGCCTGTTTTTTGCGCTTTTGGCACCGCTCGGGCTCACCTGCCGCGCGGCACACGCTCGCGAAACATGCGCCGGTTGACGCAACCGGACGCGCGCCCATAGAATCGGCGAGGTTTTCCGGCTGCGATCGACGCAGATGCGCGCAGACTTCTGCGCGCGGCGGGCGATCGGCGTCGATCGGCGTTCATCTGCGGCTCCCCCGAAAGTGGATATGACACCGACCAACCTGCTGTTCATCATGTCGGACGAGCACAACAAGCGCGTCACGGGCTGCTACGGCCATCCGATGGTGAGAACGCCCAACCTCGATGCGCTCGCCGCGCGCGGCACGCGCTTTTCTGGAGCCTACACCAACTGCCCGATCTGCGTGCCGGCGCGCGCTTCCTTCGCTACCGGCCAGTATGTGCACCGGATCCACTACTGGGACAACGCAATCGCCTACGACGGGCGCGTGCCCTCGTGGGGGCACCGCCTGATGGAAAAAGGCCACCGCGTCGTCTCGATCGGCAAGCTGCATTACAAGGAGTCCAATCCCGCGGTGAACGGCTTTCACGAGGAGATCCTGCCGCTGCACGTCGTGGACGGGGTGGGCGACCTGCTCGGGCTGATCCGCGACGAGTTGCCGCGGCGGCCGGGCTCGGCCAGGCTCGGCCCCGAAGCCGGGCGCGGCGAATCGGAATACACGCGCTACGACCGCGCCATCGCGGACGCGGCGTGCAAGTGGCTGAAGCGGGAGGCGCCCGGGCATCGCGACAGGCCGTGGGTGCTCTACGTCGGGTTCGCCTCGCCGCATTTTCCCCTGATTGCGCCGCCCGAGTTCTACGATCTGTATCCCGAAGACAAGATCCCGTGGCCGGAAATGTACGAGCATGCCGAGCGCCCGCGCCATCCGTTCACCGACGCGATGCGCAATTGCCTGTGCTTCGATGATCCGTTCGATCCGCCGATGGTGCGGCGCGCGATCGCCGCGTACTTCGGGCTGGTCGCCTTCCTCGACGACAACATCGGCAGGATACTGAATGCGCTGCAGGACGCCGGGCTCGCCGAATCGACGCGCGTGATCTATACCTCGGACCACGGCGATAATCTCGGGGCGCGCGGCATGTGGGGGAAATCTACCATGTACGAGGAGTCCGCCGGCATTCCGCTCGTCATGGCCGGTCCGGAAGTGCCCCGGGCGAACGTGTGCGCGACGCCGGTGACGCTGGTCGATTGCTTCCCGACGTTCATCCACGCGGCGGGCGAGAGCACGGATCCGCGCGATGCCGCGCTGCCCGGCGTGTCGCTCCTCGACATCGCGCAGGGCCACGTGCCGCGGCGGACGATCCTTTCCGAGTATCACGCGGCGGGTGCGGTGTGCGGCTCGTACATGATCCGGCGCGGCAAATACAAGTACGTCCACTACGTGGGGCTGCCGCCGATGTTGTTCGATCTCGCCAACGATCCGTTCGAGCGCACCGACCTCGGCCGTGACCCGCGCTTCCGCGAAGTAATCGCCGAATGCGAGGCCGAGTTGCGCAGGATCGTCGATCCCGAGGCGGTCGACGCGCTGGCGAAAGCGGACCAGCAGGCGAAGATCGCGGAGCACGGCGGCAAGGACGCGATATTGAAGCGCGGCACGTTCCGCTACTCGCCCCCGCCCGGCGCGAAAGCCGCGTATTATTGAGCGAGCGACGCCGGCTCGAGTTCTGCCCGCGCCATGAAGACCTGCCCGTACTGTGCCGAGAAGATCCAGGATGCGGCGATCAAGTGCCGCTACTGCGGCGAATTCCTCGATGGGCGTCCGTCTCCCGCGGTTTCGGCCGCGCCGTGGTCCGGCTACGAGTACCGTTCGAGGGTGACGCTGTTCGGGCTGCCGCTCGTCCACATCGCGCAGGGCGTCGATCCAGCGACCGGCCGCCCGCGGGTCGCCAAGGGGGTCATCGCGGTCGGCAACATCGCGCTCGGATTCTTCGCAATGGGAGGACTCGCAGCGGGCGGCATCGCGATCGGCGGGGTCGCGCTGGGAGTGCTGGCCTTCGCGGGTATGGCATTGGGCGTCGCGGCGGTCGGGGGCATCGCGGTCGGCGCGTTCATCGCCCTGGGCGGGGTCGCGCTGTCCCTGCAGTATGCCATCGGCGGGTTGGCGCTCGCGCCGCACTCGCTCTCGGGGTCAGGCGCCGACGACGAGCTGCTGGAACTTTTTAGAAGGTGGTGGACGGGACGCTGAGGCTCCGGCCGCACTCACGCCACCGCTGCGTGAATGACACTCACGGAACTCAGGTACATCGTCGCCGTCGCCCGCGAGCGCCATTTCGGGCGCGCCGCGGAGAAATGCTTCGTCAGCCAGCCGACGCTTTCCGTGGCGATCCGCAAGCTCGAGGACGAGCTGGGAGTCACGCTGTTCGAGCGCAACGCCGCCGAGGTCACGGTCACCGCGACCGGTAAACGCATCGTCGAGCAGGCGCAGCGGGTGCTCGAAGAGACCGCCGCGATCAAGGAGCTCGCGAAGCTCGGCAAGGACCCGCTGCACGGGCCGCTCAGGCTCGGGGTGATCTACACCATCGCCCCGTACCTGTTGCCGCACCTGGTGAAAATCCTGCACCAGCGCGCCTCGCGCATGCCGCTCATCATCGAGGAAAACTTCACGCACCGCCTGCGTGACATGCTCAAGCAGGGCGAGATCGATTGCGCGATCCTGGCGCTGCCCTTCGCTGGGCCCGGCTGTACAGTGCGGCCCGTATACGACGAGCGGTTCGTCGTGGTGGTCCCGCGCGATCACGCGTGGGCGAAGCGCAAATCGGTGGCGGCCGATGAGCTGAAACGCGAAAGCATGGTGCTGCTCGGCGCCGGGCACTGCTTCCGCGATCACGTGCTCGAAGTGTGTCCCGAGGCAAGCCGGTTCGCCACGGACGCGGAGGGGATGCAGCGAACCTTCGAAGGCTCCTCGCTCGAGACCATCCGCCAGATGGTCGCATCAGGCGTTGGGGTCACCGTGCTGCCGGCCAGCTCGGTGCCGGAACAGGTGCCGCGCGACAGCCTGCTCGCCTATGTGCCCTTCGCGCGGCCGGTCCCCGAGCGCCGCATCGCGCTTGCCTGGCGCCGCACGTTCCCGCGCCCGCAGGCGGTGGAGACAGTGCGCCAGGCGGTGTTTGCCTGCAAGCTGCACGGGGTCACGATGCTCCGCGAGGCGCCGGCCAACGCGGCCTGAGCGCGCCGGGCGCCCGCCTCGTCCGGGAGCGAGCGGAGATTCTACGGGCTTCGCCTACGCGTCAAATTCAAATATTCCATTGGAAAAATCGCGCAGGCGCCGCTATCATGCCTTCCGGGCGTGATCGCCACGCCGTTGCCGGGAAGGCCCGCCCATCTCGATGAACACGTTCAAGATCGTGCAGTTCAACATGCAGTTCGGGCAGAGTTGGGACGATGCCTATCCCGACCACGCGCCCGTCGACCTCGACCTGACGATCGCCGAGATCCGCAGCCATGACGCCGATGTCGTGCTGCTGCAGGAGGTGGAGCGGGCGCAGCCCGGCGGGGTGCAAGCCGACCCTCCCCCCAACTACACACGGCTGCGTGCCGCGCTCGGCGGCTACGACGGTTTCTTTTCGTACCCCAAAGCCGACCCGCGCGAGCTGCCGTTCGGCATCGGGCTGGCCATCTTCTCGAAAACGCCGTTGCGCGACACCACGCGGCTTGACCTGCCGTCGCCGCCGGTCGAGTTCGAATTCCACGGTGAAAGGAAAACGCCAACCGACCGCCTGCTCATCGGTGCGAAGACCGCGCTCGCCGGCCGCGAGCTGCGGATCTTCAACACGCACTTGCTGGCGTTCTTCATGCTGAAATCGAGCAGCGAGGAGCACATCGGCCAGCGCCGACTCGTCATCGAGCGGCTGCGCGCCTCGGAGGGTCCCACGCTGCTCGGGGGCGATTTCAACGTCAGCAAGCACGACTCGCTGGTGCGGCAGTTTGCCGCCGCCGGTTACCGCTCGGTGCAGACCGAAGAAGTCACCTGGCGCCGGCGCCCCTACATCCTCGACCACATTTTCTACAGCCGGCATCTGCGCCCGGTGCGTTGCGCGGTGAGCCCGACGCTCGCCTCCGACCATCACGTGCTCGTGGCGGAGCTCGAGTTCACGGATTGAGCTGCCGGTGGCGCCGCGGCGCCCCTCGCACGCGTGCCGGGTTTGATAGTTATTAACTATCGCATCATTTAATATAATCAATTAGATTAATCATCGCTCCGGCCCTATCATGGGCATCAGCGTGGATGGCACGCGAAACTTGGCCTGGAGAAAAGGAGACGATGATGAAACCCGAATCAGTGACCGTGAAGAACATCGAGGCGGCATTCGCCGGCGAATCGATGGCTCACATCAAGTACCTCTACTTCGCGCGAGCGTGCCGCGCGGCAGGCGACGAGGAGACCGCCCGCGTTTTCGAGGAGACGGCGGCGCAGGAAGTGCAGCACGCCTTCGGCCACCTCGACCTGCTCTATCCCGCCGACCGCGTCACCCCGGCGAAGTGCCTGGAGATGGCGATCGCGGGAGAGACCTACGAATACACCGAGATGTATCCGTCGTTCCGCCACATGGCCGAGCAGGAAGGCAACCACGCGGCGGTCGCGGAGCTCGACGGGCAGATCGCCGAATCGAAGGAGCACGCCGCGCGTTTTCGCGCGACGCTCGCGAAGGCCGCGAAGCGCTTCGCCGCGCTCGCCAGGGTGGAGGAGCGCCACGCGAACCAGTACCGCGCGACGCTTGCGAAGATTACGGCGTGATTCGCGTTACTGACGGGAGCGGAACCGATGAGAAAATGGCAATGCATCGTGTGCGGCTTCATCTACGACGAAGCCAAGGGACTGCCCGAAGACGGCATCGCGCCGGGCACGCGCTGGGAGGATATCGCGCAGGACTGGGCGTGCCCCGAGTGCGGCATCGCCAAGGCGGACTTCGAGATGGTGCTGCTCGCGGCGTGACCACCTCTTCCGCTTCGCTCCCTCCCCTCCTTGCCGAGGAAGGGAAGGGCGCAAGCCGGGTGGTGGATGAACAACCCCGAACCGGATGGAGTTCAACATGAAGCAGATCGATATCGGCATCAAGGAGCAGGACCGCAAGGCGGTCGCGGAAGGGCTGTCGCGCCTGCTCGCGGATACATACACCCTGTATCTCAAGACGCACAACTTCCACTGGAACGTGACCGGACCGATGTTCCAGACGCTGCACCTCATGTTCGAGACGCAGTACAACGAGCTCGCGCTCGCGGTGGACCTAATCGCCGAGCGCATCCGCGCGCTGGGCTACCCCGCGCCCGGCACCTACGCCGAATACGCCAGGCTCGCCTCGATCAAGGAGACACCCGGCGTGCCCAAGGCGGAGAAGATGATCGAGCTGCTGGTGCAGGGGCAGGAGGCGGTGGTGCGCACCGCCCGCGGCGTTTTCCCGCTGGTGGAAAAGGTCAACGACGAAGCGACCGCCGATCTCCTCACCCAGCGCATGCAGCTTCACGAGAAAACCGCGTGGATGCTGCGCAGCTTGCTGGAGAAATAGCGCGCTGCGCGCGGCTGCAAGGGGAGATTTTTCTCCATGGATCCCGTCGTGGTGATCGGCAGCGGGCTCGCGGGCTACAACGCCGCGCGCGAGTTCCGCAGGCTCGACAAACAGACCCCGCTGCTCGTGGTCACCGCGGACAGCGGCGAGTTCTATTCCAAGCCGATGCTCTCCAACGCGCTGGCCGCGGGCAAGACGCCGGAGGCGATCCCGCTCAGTTCCGCGGGGCAGATGGCGGCGCAGCTCGCCGCCGCGGTGCGCACCCGGGCCCGCGTCAGCGCGCTCGACACCACGCGCCGCGAAGTCATCATCGATGGCGAGAGCATCCGGTATTCCAAACTGGTGCTTGCGCTCGGGGCCGGGCAGATCCGCGTTCCGCTCGCGGGCGACGCCGCGGATACGGTGATGACGGTGAACAGCCTCGACGATTACGCGCGGCTGCGCGCAGCGATCCAGGACAAGCGCAGGATCGCCATCGTCGGCGCGGGGCTGATCGGCTGCGAGTTCGCCAACGACCTCGCCGCGAACGGCTACCAGGTGGACGTGATCGACGTCGCCGCGCAGCCGCTGCCGCGCCTGCTGCCGCCGGCGGGGGCCGAGATGCTGCGGCGCAGCCTTGCCGGCCTCGGCGTCACCTGGCACCTAGGCACCACGGTCGCGTCGGTCGAGCGCGCGGCGGACGGCCTGCACGTGACACTCGCCAACGGTGACACGATACAGGCCGATGCGGTGCTCTCGGCGGTCGGGCTCAAGCCCGAGACCGGGCTTGCCCGTGCCGCGGGGCTCGCGGTGAGCCGCGGCATCCAGGTGAATCGCATGCTGCAAACGAGCGCGCCGCAGGTTTACGCGCTCGGCGACTGC
>JACQGO010000376.1 GCA_016199485.1 Betaproteobacteria bacterium | reverse complement strand
GGATCGCGTGCCACACCCGCGCCGGGGTCATCGGCATGTCGAGATGCCGCACGCCAACCGGGCGCAGCGCATCGATCACCGCGTTCACCAGCGCCGGGATCGATCCGGTGCAGCCCGATTCCCCCATGCCCTTCGTCCCGAGCGGGCTCACCCTGCTCGGCGTCGGATGCTCTTCCAGCCGGAAGTTCCTGAGCATCCCCGCGCGCGGCATGTAGTAGTCCATGAAACTTCCGGTCATGAGCTGCCCGCTGTCGCCGTCGTAGATGATCTTCTCGCCGAACACCTGCCCGAGCCCCTGAGTGATCGCGCCGTGCACCTGGCCTTCGACGATCGCATGGTTGATCACCACCCCGCAGTCGTCCACCGCCACGTACGACACGATGTCGGTCACGCCGGTCTCCGGGTCGATCTCGACCTCGGCGATGTGGCAGCCGTTGGGAAAAGTCGTGCCGAAACTGCCCTCGCCAGTCACGCTGACCGGCTGGCGGCGCGCTAGGTCCGCGAACGTGACCTTGCGTTTGTCGGCGCGCAGACTGAATGCCCCGTGGGCATACTCTACCTGCGACGGTTCCGCCCCCAGCTCGAGCGCTGCAAGCGCCTTGCCGTGCTCGATGAGCCGGTCGGCCGCGATCTTGCACACGCTGCCCGCGCCCACCATGGTGCGCGAGCCGCCGGAGTGGTTGCCGATGAGCATTCTGCCTGTCGGACACTGCTTGATGCGCACCTGCTCGATCGGCACGCCGAGCGTTCCGGCGATCACCATCGAGAAAGTGGTCTCGTGGCTCTGCCCCTGCGAGTGCGACACCGAGTAAGCGGTAAAGCCGCCGTCGGCGCCGGCCTCGAGCTCGATCTGGTCCTTGCTGAACATCCCGGCGCCGGTGTTCTCGATCACGCACGCCACCCCGATCCCGCGCAGCTTCCGGCGGGCCGCGCTTTGCGTTTTGCGCGCGGGGAAACCTTTCCAGTCCGAGAACACGAGCGCCTTGTCGAGGCACGCCTCGAGCTCCGCGTACTCGTAGGTCGAGCCGGTGGGCGTCTTATAGGGAAACGCTTCGGGCGGAATGAAGTTGCGCCGTCGCAGTTCCACCGGATCCATGCCGATCTCGTACGCAGCGTGGCTCACCAGCCGCTCCACCAAGTAGGCGATGTCGGGCCGCCCTGCGCCGCGGAAGGCCGCGACCGGTGCCGTGTTGGTAAGCACCACGCGGTAGCGCCCGTAGAGCGCCGGGATGCGGTAGACCCCCGTCATGCAGGTGATGGTGTTGCGGATATGCCCCTGCGGCCCGGACGCGGTGAGATAGGCCCCCATGTCGGTGATCCAGTCGATGCGCAGCGCGAGGAACTTGCCGTCCCGGTCGAGCGCGAGCTCTCCGGAAATCAGGTTGCCGCGCCCGTGCGTGTCGGAGAGGAAACCTTCGGAGCGCGTCGAGACCCACTTCACCGGCCGGCCGAGTCCCCGCGCCGCGATCATCAGCGCGGCGTATTCCACGTAGACGCTGCTGCGCTGGCCGAATCCGCCCCCCACGTCCTGCGCCACGACGTGCAGCTTCTCCTCCGGCACTCCGGTGTAGAGCGAGATCTGCCGGCGCATCATGTTCATGCCCTGCAGGCACACGTGCACCGTGTAGCTCTCGTCTCCGCCATCGAACGCGACGAGACACGCACGCGGCTCCATCGGGCTCGGAGTCACCCGCGTGGACTCCACCGCAAGCCGCGCAACGTGCGCCGCCCTGGCGAACGCCGCCTCGACCGCGGCGGCGTCACCCCTCTCGAGTTCGAGCGGCACGTTTCCGGGCACGTTATCGTGGAGCTGCACCGCGCCCGCCGCGAGCGCCGCGTGCGGCGAGACGACGAGCAGCAGATCCTCGTACTCCACCTCGATCAATTCCGCCGCATCCTGCGCCGCCAACGCGGACTCCGCAACGACCATCGCAACCGGCTCGCCGACGAAGCGCACCCTGCCGTGCGCGAGCGCCGGACGTTCGGGAACGATGATCTTCGCACCGTTGCGGCCGGTGAACGCGATGAAGGTGAAGGGCCGGTTGTATCCCGCCCGCACCGCGTCCTCCCCGGTGAACACTTCGAGCACACCCCGATGAGCGCAGGCGCGCTCCACGTTGATCGACGCGATGCGCGCGTGCGCGCGGTCCGAGCGCAGGAAACAGGCGTAGGCCTGGCCCGGAAGGTTCCAGTCCGAGGCGTACTTGCCCGCGCCCGTGATGAGCCTCAGGTCTTCCTTGCGGGTGGCCGGCTGATGAAAGGCGTGCGACATGTTCCTGCGCGATTATGTTGCAAGCTTGCGAAGTAATCAAATCCCGTCCGCACCGGGCGCCGGCTCGGTTGCGCTCCCGATGGGCGGCGCGCAAAATACCGTCGCGGCAGCATCGCCGTCCCATCCCGCGATTCCATCCGTGAAGAAGGACACCATACTCGCCCACGCCGGCCGCGATCCCGCCCGCTACCAGGGCATGGTCAACACGCCGGTGTTCCGCACTTCGACGGTGCTGTTTCCCACGCTCGAAGCGTATGAGACGCGCGGCGACGACCAGTTCAGCGGCGTGCGCTACGGGCGCCACGGCACCCCGACCACCCGGGCGCTCGAGGAAGCGGTTGCGAAGCTCGAAGGCGGCTACCGCGCGGTCGCGCTGCCTTCAGGGCTCGCGGCGATTGCGGCCGCGATCAGCGCGTTCGTGAAGAGCGGGGATCACCTGCTCGTCGCCGACACCGTGTATTCGCCGACCCGCAGCTTCTGCGACCGGCGGCTCGCGCCGAACGGCGTCGCGGTCGAATACTACGATCCGCTCGGCGGCGGACGCATCGCCGATCTTATCCGCCCCGATACGCGCGCGGTCTTCTGCGAGTCGCCCGGCTCGCTCACGTTCGAGATGCAGGACATCCCGGCGATCGCCGAGGCAGCGCACGCGCGCGGCATTCCCGTGCTCTCCGACAACACCTGGGGCACCCCGTATTTCTTTCGCTCGTTCGAGCGCGGGGTGGACGTCTCGATTCACTCCGCAACCAAGTACATCGTCGGCCACGCCGATGCGATGGCCGGAATCATCGTCGCGAACAAGCAGCGCTGGGCGGCGGTGCGCCGCACCGTCGCCGATTTCGGCTACAGCATCAGCCCCGACGACTGCTATCTTGCGCTGCGGGGGCTGCGCACGCTGGGCGTGCGGTTGAATCACCAGCAGGAAAGCGCGCTCAGGATCGCGCGCTGGCTTGCGGCGCGGCCGGAAGTGAAGCGCGTGCTCTACCCCGTTTTGGAGGATGATCCGGGTCACGCGCTGTGGAAGCGCGATTTCGGCGGCGCGGCTTCGCTCTTCAGCTTCGTGCTGCACCCGGCGAGCGAGAAGCAGGTCGCCGCGTTCGTGAACGCGCTCGAGCTTTTCGGCATCGGCTCGAGCTGGGGAGGGTACGAAAGCCTGGCAACCGTCGCGCGCGTGGAGAAATACCGCACCGCCACCAGACCCGCCTTCGGCGGCCCGGTGATCCGGCTGCATATCGGGCTCGAAGACCTGGGTGACCTCATCGCCGATCTGGCAAACGGTTTTGTACAGATGAAAACCGCGGGCTGAGCCACCGTTGTCACAAACGGCATGTCATGTTGCCTGCGGCAACATGACCTACGGCTTCCGACCGGCGCGCAGGGGATCTGAGGATAAGCCCGCAGGTCAGGCGGCGCCGCACGCGGGGCTCATCGCGACACGGCATCCAGCGGGCGACGCATCTTCGCACCGTGCAATGAGCACGGCCGGAACGGGATCGCGCTCCCGCTCATCGCATCGCGATGCCGCCTACGTGCGCCGTTCCATCAAGATGTTCCCGTGACCGTCGAGCGCGACTGCCCAGCCGGGCGGCACCACGACCGTCGTGTCATATTCCTGGATGATCGCCGGCCCGCGGCACGCGCCGGCCGCAAGCGCCAGGCGCGACAGCACCTTCGTGCGCAACATCCCCCGCTCGCCGCCGAAATAAATGTCCCGCTCGGCTCCTCGTATCTGTGTGACTGCGGCATCCGCGATCCAGTTCGCGCCATGCTCGATACCGCGTGCTACGGTCACCACAAGGCGGCAGGTCACCAGCTCAAATTCCTTGGTTTCGCCCCGGTGGCCGTAGGTGCGCTCGAATTCCGCCTCGAAAGCCTCTTCAGCGTCACGAATCGCTTGCGCTGTCACACGCAACGAGCCAAGCGGTACCGTGATTTCCGAGGACTGGCCGCGGTAACGCAGGTCCACAAGGGGCACAATCTGCACCGCAGACTCGGCAAAGCCTTCATCGCGGATGCGGGTCATCAAATCGCGTCGCAGGTCAGCGAACACCTGCTCGACCTCGCCGTACCGGAGATCCGCAGTTGAAACAAGCACGGTATGCGCGGCATGGTGCTCGACCTGCGCGCGCAGCAAACCGAAGGCGCTGAAGACCCCGGGCGCCGGCGGTATCAGCACTTTCCCGATGCCCAGTTCTTCCGCCACGCCCGCGGCATGGACCGGCCCGGCGCCGCCGAACGCCACCATCACGAAATCAGCCGGGTCGCGGCCGCGCTCGACCGACACCGACTTGATTGCACGCACCATGTTCGAGTTCGCGACGGTGTGAATGCCGAAAGCGGCATCGAGCAGGGTAAATCCCGCCGGGGTCGCGATCCTGGCCTGGACCGCTTTGACTGCGAGCGCACGATTGACCTTGAGGCTACCGCCAGCGAGTGAGTCCGCAGCCAGATATCCGAGCACCAAGTTCGCGTCCGTCACGGTCGGATCATCATTGCCCTGCGCGTAGCAAGCCGGTCCGGGAAGCGCGCCCGCGCTGCGCGGACCGACGCGTAGCGCACCGCCGGCATCGAGGCGCGCGATGCTGCCGCCCCCGGCGCCGACCTCCGACACATCGATCACCGGAATCCGGATCAGATAGCCCGATCCTCGCACCAGGCGGCTGCTCACCGAAACAGGGGAGCCCACTTCGTACTCGGTGGCGCGCAGGATCTTGCCGCGCTCGATGATCGAGGCCTTGGTGGTAGTGCCCCCCATATCGAGCGTGATTACATTCGGATAACCGCACTCGCACGCCAGGCGCGCGGCCGCGACCACACCCGCCGCGGGCCCCGACTCGATGATCGTCACCGGACGCTTCATCGCCGATACCGCGCTGGTCAACCCGCCGTTTGACTGCATCACCAGCAACGGGGCCCGTATGCCGCACTCGGAAAGCCTTGCCCGCAACGCCTCGAGGTAGCTGGTGATGAGAGGCGCCACGTATGCGTTCACGACGGTGGTGCTGGTGCGCTCGAATTCGAGCATTTCCGGCAGCACCTCGCACGACAGCGATACCGCCACGCCGGGCAGCCGTTCGCGCAGAAACTTCCCCGCCATCTTTTCGTGCGCCGGGTTACGGTAGGAATGAAGAAAGCACACCGCGACCGACTGTACACGCTCTGCCTGAAGTTGCGCGAGGATCGGCTCAAGCGCCGCCCGATCCAGCGCGATGACGATTTCGCCGTTCGCGTTGACGCGTTCCTTTACCGGGAAGCGTAGCGCGCGCTCCACTAGCGGCGCCGGTTTTTCCCAATCGAGGTTGTAGGACAGCGGGATGCGGATGCGCCGCAGCTCGAGCACGTCGCGAAAACCTTCGGTCGCAAGCAACGCGGCGCGCGCCCCTTTTCGCTCGAGAATGGCATTGGTCGCCACGGTCGTGGCGTGCGTGAATTCCGCCACACGATCCGCGCTAACGCCACACTCCCGGCAAAAGGCGCGCATCCCATCGATGATCGCCTGCGAGTAGTCGGCTGGCGTCGATGGTACTTTACGTTTGTCGAGAAGCCCGTCGGGACGCAAGAACACAACGTCGGTGAAGGTTCCGCCGATATCGACACCGACGCGGAACGGGGCGGCCGCACCGCCGCTCATGCAGCGGTCCCGATGGCAGGACGCGCGCCTCGCCTCATCTCGGCACGTAGCCTCTCCGTGCCGGCGCGGTCAAGCTGGAGGGGCTCGGGAAGAATTTTCACGCCATACTCGCTCGCGGCCGCTTCGATCGTGACCTTGCCGTCGCGCACATCGGCGAGAACTCTTTCCGGATCGCGCTCGAGAGGGTCTCCGTAGCCCCCGCCGCCAGCGGTCACGTGGCGCAACGCCTGGCCGCGCCGGATCGGCCGCGTGAATTTGGTCGGCCACACGTCCCAGCGCTCGCCGTCGCTCACGTAATTACAGGACGGCGCGCCGGGTCTGCCGCCGGCGAGACCGTAGGGCGGATGGTTGCGGCGATCGGAACGCAACTGCAAGGTCGCGCGCTCGCCGACAAAGCGCAGTTGGCGTTCCACTGCCAGCCCGCCGCGCCATGTACCCGGTCCGCCGCTGTCGGGCACCAGTTCGTACCGCTCAACCACGATCGGGGCCTGATTCTCCACCTGCTCGATCGGCGCGTTGCTGATGTTGGCGGCCGGGTTCGCGACCCCATCAATGCCTTCACGCCGGTACCCGGCGCCCCAGGCACCCATTATCGCCTCGCGGAACAGCACGTAACGGCCCGCCGCGTCGTAACCTCCGATGCTGTAACTGGTCGTGCCGCCCTCGCCCGCAGCGCGCACCCGTTCCGGCAACACCTGCGCCAGCGCGCCGAACATGGCGTCGATGATGCGAAAGCCGGACACGCCGCGCGCCGCGCACGCGCCTGGCGGCCGTGGATTGACGAGGCATCCGAGCGGCGCAGTAACGCGGATCGGGCGCATGAAACCGGAGTTGCTGGGCGCGTCCGACTCCATGATGCTGCGCAGCGCGAAGTACACCGCCGATTTGGCGAATGAAAGGGTGGAGTTGATCGCCCCTTTCACCTGCGGCGATGTTCCGGTGAGATCAACGGTAAGCTCGTCGCCATTGACATGCAGGCTAACCTTCACGGGGACCGGCTGGTCCGGCGTGATGCCGTCGTCGTCGAGGTAATCGGTGCAGGTGTAGCTGCCATCGGGGATGGCGCGAATGGTGCGTCGGGCCTCACGCTCGCTGTAATCGAGCAGCTCGTTGAAATAGTGCTCGAGCTCCGCAATCCCATACTTGGCCGCAAGCTCGCTCATGCCGCGCTCGGCGATCCGGCACGCCGCGACCTGCGCCTGCAGGTCGCCCAGCACCACGTCGGGAACACGCACGTTGAGCCCGATCATTCTGAACAGCGTCTCGTTCGGCACGCCGCGCTCATAGAGCTTAAGCGGCGGGATGCGCAGTCCTTCCTGGAAGATTTCGGTGGAATCCGCTGCGCTCGAGCCCGGCACGCGCCCGCCTATGTCGTTGTGGTGGGCGACGACCACGCCATAGCCAAGCAGGTGATCGCCGATGAACACCGGCCTGAACATGAAGATGTCCGGCAGATGCATCCCGCCAAGATAGGGATCGTTGAGGATCACGACGTCGCCGGGTGCAAGCTTGCCGCGGAACTCGGCGAGCATGCCGTCCATCGCGTCGGGGAACGAGCCCAGATGCAGCGGCAGACTCAACCCCTGCGCGATCATGCGCCCGTCGCGGTCGCAAAACGCGCTGGAAAGATCCATTGTGTCCTTCATGATCGACGAATAGGCGATGCGCACCACGGTGAGCACCATCTCGTCGACCACCGAGCCGACCGCGTTCTTGATCAGCTCGAGCCGCACCGGGTCATGCGCCATACTTGCGCTCGAGCTCGCGGATTTCGTCCAGGCCACCGATGCGCCAGAACTCCTCGAAGCTCACCATGCGGTCCCAAACCGCGAGCGAATTGCCGGTGTTCTTGATTTCCGCGAGGACCTCGCGCATCGTCTTGCACGCCGCCATCAAGGCATGGACGTAAAAACACGCCGTCTTGAACCCCATTGCTTCGATCTCCGCAACCGACAGGCGCGGCACCATTCCGCTCGGGGAATGGTTGAAGTACAACGGAATGCGGCCGCGGAAGCGCTCGGCGATCGCCTTGATCTCGTCCATCGATTCGCGCATCTCGATCCACAGCATGTCGACGCCTGCCTTCATGTACGCTTCACCGCGCTCGAGCGCCTTGTCGATGCCTTCGACCAGTAGCGCGTCGCAGCGCGCGATGATGACAAAGTCAGAGTCGCGGCGCGCATCGAGCGCGGAGCGAATCTTCTGCACCATTTCCTCGGCCGGGATCAGCTTCTTGCCGAACATATGGCCACAGCGCTTGGGCCAGACCTGGTCCTCAATGTGGATGCCGGCCACCCCCGCCTGCTCGAATTCGCGAACGGTGCGGCGCACGTTGATTGCGTTGCCGTAGCCGTTATCGGCATCCACGATGACCGGGATGTCGACCGCCTCGGCAATGTAGCGGGCGTTCCTCACCATCTCTTCCATGGTCACCAACCCGACATCAGGATGCCCGCGGCACATCGATACGCCCGCGCCGGTGACCACGCACAACGGATAGCCGACCTGCTCGACGATGCGCGCGCTCAACGCATCGTGCGCGCCACCGCCCAGCACGATGCGCTCGCCCGCGAGAAGTTTTCTCAGTTTGGCTCCGGGACTCATTACACCTCCTCATTGACACACGCTGAACTATGATCCTTCGCGCAACGGTCTTTTCCGAAAACCGGACAGCCACGCCGCACCTTGCAGCAACACGAGCAGCACGATGGCACCCAGGAACACCTGCGAGAACGCGCCTTGCAGGAAAATACCGTAGTCTCCATTGGAGATCACCAGCGCCCGGCGCAAGCTCACCTCCATCCGGTCCCCGAGCACCACGGCAAGCAGCAGCGGCGCGACATCGAAATCGAATTTACGCAACACGTAACCGACCACGCCGAACCCGGCCATCACGAAAATGTCGAGCGGCCTGGTCGTAACGCTGTAGATGCCGACGATGCACACCAGCAGCACGACCGGGGCGAGATATACATACGGAATGCGCAGCAGGGCGACGAACGCCCCGACCAGCGGCAGGTTGAGCACGAGCAGCATCAGGTTGCCGATGTACATGCTGGCGATCAGTCCCCAGAACACCTGCGGATGCTCGTCGATCAGCTGCGGGCCCGGCTGTACGCCGTGAATCATCAGCGCTGCGAGCAGGATCGCGGTCGCCGGGATTGCCGGGATGCCGAGCACCAGCAGCGGAATCAGCGTGCTGCCGGTGGTGGCGTTGTTTGCCGTCTCGGGCCCGGCGACGCCGGCGATGGCGCCTCGGCCAAATTCCTCGGGATGCCGGGACAGCTTTTTTTCCACTGCATACGACACGAAGGTGGAAATCACGTGCGAGATCCCCGGCACGAAACCGAAGAGGAAGCCGATCACCGTCCCGCGGCCGATCGGCCCGGCCGAGGCCCTGAGGTCACTCGATCGGGGCACCAGGCTGCGCAGCGTCGGCTTGGTCGGCCTCAAGCTCTCGATGCGCTCGAAGTTGAGCAGAATTTCGCTGATCCCGAACAAACCGAGCGCCATCGCCACGAAGCTGAAGCCGTCGGCGAAATGCAGCGAACCGAAGGTGAAGCGGGCAAATCCGGTGATCGGGTCGAGCCCGATGGTGGCGAGCAGCAGCCCGAGCAGGATCATCGCCAGGGTCTTCAACGACGAGCTGGTGCTGATCACGCTCATGACGATGAGCGCGAGCAGCATCAGTGCGAACTCGGCGGCCGGGCCGACTTTCAGCATCGCTTTGGCCAATGGCGGCGCGAACAGCATCAGCCCGACGACGCTCACCGTGCCGCCGATGAAACTGCCGACCGCGGCCACCACCAGCGCCGGCCCGGCCCGGCCTTGCTTCGCCATCTCGTGGCCATCGATGCAGGTGACGATCGATGCCGCCTCGCCCGGAATGCGCAGCAGGATCGAGGTGGTCGAGCCGCCGTACATCGCGCCGTAGAAGATCCCCGC
>JACQGO010000067.1 GCA_016199485.1 Betaproteobacteria bacterium | reverse complement strand
GCGTGGGGCATCCACGAGATCGTCACGGAAGACATGGCGCAGGCGGCCCGCCTGCACCTGCTGGAACGCGGCGCGGATCCGCGCGCATTCGCCATGCTTGCCTTTGGCGGCGCCGGTCCGTTGCACGCCTGCCGGCTCGCGCGCAAGCTCGGAATGAAGGAAGTGATCGTGCCGTACGGCGCGGGAGTGGCGTCCGCGTTCGGATTCCTGGTCGCGCCCATCGCGATTACTCTGCTGCAGGCTTATCCCGCCGAGCTGACCAGCGTGGATTTCGGGCACTTGCACGGCATTTTCAGCAGGCTCGAGCGGCAGGGTCGCGACTTCCTGGCCCGCGCGGCGGTCGATGCCGGAGCGGTCAACCTGAAACGGTTTGCTTCGTTGCGCTATCGCGGACAGGGTTCGGAGCTCAAGGTGCCGGTGCCGGATGGTCCTCTGGGGCCGGAGCAGATGATCGCGCTTCAGGCGCGTTTTCATCAGGAATTCTCCCGTGTCTACGGCCGCAGCAACCCGAAAATCCCGGTAGAGGCCTTGAACTGGGAGGTGGTGGCATTCGGACCTCGCCCGCGGGTCGACATTCCGGTGCAGATGCAACGTGCCGGTCGCGGTTCGCTGCACCATCCGCCGCGTCCGGCGTACTTTCCGGAACTCGGCGGATTTGTGAGTTGCTCGGTGCATTTGCGGGATGCGCTCGATCCCGGAATGCGAATCGAGGGACCGGCTCTGGTCGAGGAGCGCGAGTCCACCACGGTGGTGTTGCCGGACAGTCACCTCGAGGTGGATTCCGGCTACAATCTTTGTATCGCTCTTTAGAGAGGAGGAGTTGAAATGAAGACAACAAGGAACGCAGGAGATCACTGGTATCGGCTTGGCGCATTGGCGGTCTCTGTTTTACTGTCGGGGGCCGTTCACGGCCAGGATACGGGCAGCGCGAACCTGACCGCGGCCAAGAAGGAGGGATCCGTTGTCTTCTACAGCGCCGCGCCCAACCAGGTGCTCGATAAGCTCGCACGGGGCTTCAGCAGTAAACATCCCGAAATCAAGGCCGAGTACTACCGCTCCAATTCGGCAAAATTGTTTGAACGGCTCCAGGCTGAATTGCGGGCAAACAGGGTGCAGGTCGACGTTTTCCACACGTCCGACCCGGCGCTGTTTGATGACCTGAAGAAGGACGGCGTACTGATGCCGTACCGGTCTCCGGAGTACAAGAACTACCCCGCGAAGTATGTAGACAAGGATTCCACCTGGTTCGTGGCGCGTGGCCACTTCCTGATCATGGCTTATAACCCCGGGCTGGTACCGGAATCGCAGGCCCCGACGAGCTGGAAAGACATGGCGGATCCCAAGTATCGCGGGCGGGTGGGGATCATGGACATCCGCGATGCGGGTGGCGCCTACTACTGGCAGTACACCGTGTGGAAACTTTTCGGTCCCGGTTTCTTTTCCGACATGGCCCGCAATCAACCCAAGACCTTCGGAGGTCATGGTCCGGTCAACGACCGGATCATCTCGGGCGAGCTGGCGCTCGGCGTCAACCTGAACTATCTCGCGGACCGCGCCATCCTCGACAAGAAGGCGCCGCTGCGGGCGGTTTATCCCAAAGAGGGCTCCCCCATGATTCTGAGCCCGGTGGGTATTGTAAAGAGGGCTCGTCATCCCAACGCCGCGAAGCTGTTCATGGATTTCCTGGCGTCTGCGGAGGGTCAGGCGATATTCAACAGCGAATACAGCTATTCGTTGCGCAAGGGGGCCACCCTGCGGCCGGGGATGTTAGCGCTCGACAAGATCAAGATCTTCGACCTGGATACGATTGACCTGATCGCAAGGCAGGAAGAAGTCCAGAAGGCCATTCGCGGCGCCTTCGGCGTGAAATAGGAGCAGCTGTCATTACCACTCGTAAGCTCGCCGCCTTCGCGGCCTCTGTTGCGTATCGCGACCTGCCTCCCTCCACGGTCGAGATGGCGAAGCGCCTGCTGCTCGACGGTCTCGGCTGCCTGCTTGCCGGGACGGCGGGCGCCCCGGGGCGCAGCGCCGCCGCGATGGCCCGGCTTCTCGGCGGCGAGCCGCAGGCCACCATCTTCACGGGCAATACGCGGGGTTCGGTGCGCGACGCGGCATTTGTCAATGGCGTCACTCTATACAGCGTCGGGCTTAACGATATTCACAAACCCGCCGGCGCGCACCCGGGCGGCTGCGTCATCCCGGTGCTGCTTGCAGTGGGCGAATGGCGGCGTACGCGCGGCGACGTGCTGCTCGCTGCGATGGCGGCAGGGTATGAGGCCATCGGACGGATCGGGCGGGCAATCATGCCCGGCCACCGGGAGCGGGGGTTTCATCCGACCGGCACCTGCGGTACCTTTGGCGCCGCTGCTGCCGCCGGCCGGCTGCTTGGATTCAGCGCGGAGGAGATAGCGTGCGCCCTTGGAATCGCCGGCAGCCAGGCCGCGGGTCTTTACGAGTTTCATCACGACGGCACGTTGACGATGATTTTTCACGCCGGGCGGGCGGCCCAGAACGGGGTTGAGGCGGCGCTCTTGACGCAAGCCGGCTTGACCGGCCCGGCCACCGTGCTCGAAGGGACGAGAGGGTTTTTCCATGCCACCGCGAATGCGATCGACGCAGAAGCGGCGTTCCGTGACCTCGGGCAACATTACGAACTGGACGCGACGAGTTTCCGTCCCTATTTTGGTTGCAGCTCCACCATCGCGGCTTCAGGCGCTACGGCGCAGATCATCAAGCGCGCCGGCCTGAATCGGCCCGACGAAATAGAAGAGGTGATGGTTCTTTGTCACCCGGTCGTCGCCCATGACAACGCCGACGCCGACCCGCGCACCTTGCTCGGCGCGCGGCTCAGCCTGCCGTTCAACCTGGCGCTGGTCCTGGTCCACGGCGACGTGCTGACCGGGGATCTGGAAGAAAAGGAACTGTGGGATCCTCGCATCCGGCACTTTCTGCCGCGGGTGCAGCTCGTCGCCGACGCCGCCATTCCGCGTTTCGGGGCCAAAGTGGTGTTGCGCTTCAGAGGGGGCCGCTCGGAGGAGGCGGCCATCCTTACTCCCCGCGGTGATGCCACGAATCCTTTGTCGTGGGAAGACGTGGTCGAGAAATTCCATCGTTTGACCGGGCCGTTGCTCAGGGAGATTGACCGGCGCAAGGTGGCCGAAACGGTGGCAGATATTGAATCGACCGATGCCGCCGCCCTGGCGAGCGTACTCCGGGACGCCATCACGAGCGGGGGCGGAAGGCAGTGAGACCATTGATGCGCTGGCGCCGGGCGGGCCCGGGCGAGACCCTGCTGTCCGTCCTGCTGCTGGTCGTGCTGGCTGTGCTCGTCATTTATCCGCTGGTGAGCCTGATCTACGGGAGCATCCGCTCATCACCACCGGGAACAGGCGAGCCGGCGTACACCGTCGAGCATTTTCTGAGGATCTTCATGGATCCTCACTTCTATGAAGCGTGGCGAAACACCCTGTTGCTCAGCGCGAGTGCCACTCTGGTCGCCCTGGTGTTCGGGTTGCCCGCCACGTTCCTGATCGCACGCACCGATATTCCTTACCGCTCGTTTGCCGAAGTGCTGGTGCTCATCCCGCTTTTCATTTCTCCGTTTATCGGTGCCGTGGCGTGGACGGGCCTGGGTGCTCCCCGGGTCGGCATGCTCAACCGGTTGCTCGCGTTTCTGGGGCTGCCCTGGGAAGTGAATATCTACGGCGTCTGGGGGATGGCGCTCGTGCTCGGGTTCTACATGGTCCCCTTTGTCTACCTGTTCACGTCCGGGCCGATGAAGGCGATCGATGCCTCGCTGGAAGAAGCCTCCAGGCTGTCCGGCCGCAATGCCCTGCAAACGACCTTGCAGATCACACTGCCGTTGATTACTCCGAGCGTTCTTGCGTGCACTCTCCTGATCATGGTGCTGTCGATGGAGAACTTCGGTGTCCCGGCGGTGCTGGCGCTCCCTTCCCGGATCCCGCTTGTCCCCACCGAGATCTTCGTGAGATTTTCCTACCCGCCCGCTGACTATGGGTATGCGACCGTGGTGGCGCTCAGCCTCATTGCCGTGACGGGCATCGGGCTGTTGTTGCAGCGGCGCATCATCAGGACCGCAAGCTACGCCGCGATCACCGGCCGCGGGTATCGTGTCGCGCCGATTTTGCTCGGGCGCTGGAGGTGGGTGGCAGTGGCAATCCTGGGTGCCTACATGGTTGCCACGATCCTGCTGCCGTACGGGGTGATGATGCTGGCGTCGTTTCAGGCGTACTGGACGCAGGAATTCACCGCGTTCACCCTGGATAACTACCGCTCGGTATTCACGCGCGGATTACTGGTGCGCGCGACGGAAAACAGTCTGCTGCTGGCCGTGTTCGGAGCATGCGTTGCGACCGCGCTGGCCGCGTGCATCGCGTATGTCGTGCAGCGCTCGCGCGCGCCCGGCCGTTCGTGGCTGGATTTCATGGCCACCATCCCGATCGGCATCCCCGGCATGGTGCTTGGCGTGGCGCTGCTCTGGGCGTGGATCGCGGTACCGCTCGAGATTTACGGCACGATCTGGATTCTCCTGATCGCCTACATTACGCGTTTTCTCCCGTTCGGGGTGCGCAACGTCTCGGCCGCGCTCACCCAGGTCGGCGACGAGCTGGAGTCTGCGGCGCGGGTTTCCGGCGCAACGCAATGGCGCACCGCGGTCACGATCACCTTGCCGCTGGTGCGGAACAACGTTCTTTCGAGCTGGGTGATTTACTTCATCGAGTTCCTGAAGGAGCTGAACATGTCCGTCCTGCTGTATTCGTTCGGCTCGGTGGTTATCCCGGTCGTGATTTTCGATCTCTACACCGAAGGAAGATACCCTGAAGTTGCCGCGCTGGCGGTGGGTCTCAGCGTGTTGATTCTGGTTGTGCTCGCGATTTCCTCGCGGTTTTTCCGCATCCGGATCTCGCCACTCGGCTAGCAGCCTGTCGGACTTGGCGGTCCGACAGGCTGCTAAAAGCAAAACCGCCTGAGGATTTGGAATGCTTCGTATTCGTTCGCTCTCCAAGTACTACGGGGCGCGTGCCGCGGTGAACGACGTTTCGCTCGAGGTGGGACAGGGCGAGCTGGTCACGCTGCTCGGGCCGAGCGGGTGCGGCAAGAGCACCACGCTGCGCTGTCTTGCGGGCCTGGAGATTCCGGATTCCGGGGAAGTCTGGTTGCAGGATCGGCTGCTCGCGGCGCCCGCCAGGCGCGTGCAGGTGCCGCCCGAGCAACGCCGCGTAGGAATGGTCTTCCAGTCTTATGCGCTGTGGCCGCATATGTCGGTGCTTGAAAATGTTTCCTATCCGCTGCGCAGTCAAAAGCGCCCGCGGCAGGAAGTCATCAAGCGCGCCCGAGACGCCCTGGAGCTCGTCGGGCTCAGCGGCTACGAAGGCTCGCAGCCCGGGAACATTTCCGGCGGGCAGCAACAACGGGTCGCCCTGGCCCGTGCGCTGGCATCGGAGTGCAGCCTGCTCCTGTTCGATGAACCGCTGAGCAATCTCGACGTTCACCTGCGGGAGCAAATGCGCTCGGAGATCCGCGATCTCCAGGCCCGCTTGCGAATCACCACGATTTACGTCACGCATGATCAGTCCGAGGCGCTGGCGATTTCGGACCGCGTGGCGATCATGCAGGACGGCGCCATCGTCCAGGTGGGAACCCCCCGGGAGGTGTTTGAACGGCCCGCCACGGAGTTCGCAGCCACGTTTCTCGGAAAGGTGAATTTGCTGCACGCTGCCGCGACGGGGAAGCGGGAGGCTGATTTGCGGGAGCAGTTCCGCCTGGCGGGCGGAGGCGAGGTGCACGTGCACACCGGCGGCACGGGCGGGCCGTCAGCGGAGGGAACCGCGGTACGCGTGGGACTGCGTGCGGAACTCATACGGCTGAGCCGCAATGCGCCTGCCGCGGAGAAGAATGTCTGGAAGGCCCGGGTGGAACGCGCGGTGTTTTTCGGCGATGGTATCGATTACATGATCGCGATTCCGGTCGGGCGGCTGAGAGTACGAACGCCGCCGTACGACCAGTTTCGCGTCGGTGAAGAGGTGTTCGCGAGCATCGCTCCCGAGCATTGTTTTATCGTAGGCTCAACGCCGCAGCCGGCGCGGCAGGAGGAGGTGTCCAGATGAAAATCAGGGATCAGCATCCGGAGATGCTCAAGGAGGTCGAGCTCGACCCGCAAGAACGGTGGATGGCCCCGCTATTGAACAAGATCGCCGTGGAACCGTCTCCCGGGCAGCCCGCGTCGGTCACCATCAGGGATGACACGCTGCGCTCGGGCGGGAATACCCCCGGCGTCAATGCGACGGCCGAGGAAAAACTGGAGCTCGCGGAGAAGCTCGAAGCGATCGGCATCGTTGAGGCCGAGGTCGGCTATTCGTCGATCCCGCAGAACATCGAGTTCATTCGGACGCTCAAGAGCAACGGCAGCAAGCTGCAGGTCGGGATGCATACGCGTTACTACGACCCGGACTACCGCGCGGAGATCAAGCGGGCGGTGGATGGAGGCGCGGACCTCGTCAACCTGGTCGGATACTGGAGCTATATCCTGACGCACGCGCTGTGCCCGCAGAACTGGCAGGGCAATATCGAGGAGCGCGTCTTCGACGCGGTGAGTTACGCGAAATCGCTCGGCGCACGGGTCGCGGTTGGTGCCGACTATCACCGCCTCGACCAGGTGGCGCGCTTTGTCCCGGCTGCGGTCGCGGGCGGCGCCGACCGTATCGTCGTCTACGACGCAAGAGGATGGCTGGTGCCGCAGACGCTCGCGTTCCTGGTGCGTTACGTGCGAACCCTGGGCGGGCCTGACGTCGAGATCGGGGTGCATTGCCACAACGACATGGGGCTGGCCACGATCAATACTATCGAGGCGATTCGCGCCGGTGCGAGTGCCTGCGACGTCACCGTCAACGGCACCGGGCACCGGTGCGGCAACGCCGCGCTGGAAGAAGTCGTGCCCGCGCTCGAAGTGCTCTACGGAATCCGCACTGGCCTCGACATGGGCCAGCTGGTCGCGTTGTCCGAGACGGTCCAGCGGCTTTATCAGATCCCCATTGCGGACAATCGCCCGGTGGTCGGGCGCCAGATGTACTCCTACGGGGGCTCCCATATCGCGGGAATTCTCCGCGGCCAGTGGTTTTTCTGGGAAAACATCAGAGCCGACGTCGTCGGCAACAAGCGCTACGTGACGTTTGGCCCCGCCTCGTTGCGTCGCGGGAAGACCGGCCCGGTGACCGTGAAGATTCAGCAAATGGGTTACTCGCCCGACGAGAAGCACCTCGAGCGCGTATACGAGGTGCTGGAACCCATGATCAAGCAACGCAAGGAAGTCATGGAACCCGAGGTGGAGGAAATCATACGCAGGGTCTATGCGTAGTACATGATCACGGCGCGCTCGACATTTGCGAGGAAAGAGACTCGTCAACTCAGGAAGTAGATGATGAATGACTATGATGTAATCGTCGTCGGCGCCGGCAATGCAGCGTTCGCAGCCGCGGTGTCGGCGCGGGAAAACGGCGCGAAGCGTGTCGCGGTGCTGGAAAAGGCGCCGCGCCAGCAGCGCGGCGGCAACACGCACTTCAGCGGTGCGATTCTCCGTTTCGCCTTCGACAAGGTTTCCGACCTTGACCGCTTCGTGCCCGCCGCCGAGCGAGAGTACCCGGGTTTCCATGCCGGCGTTCCGCCGTATCCCGGGGAGGCCTTCCGGGAAGATCTCATGCGCGTGACCGACGGCCGCAGCGATCCCGAGCTCTCGACGATCCTGATCGACAACTCCTACGACACCGTTTGCTGGATGCAGGATGTCGGCAAGATGGAGTTCGAGCTTGCGAAGTCGGTGATGGGCATCAAAGTCGGCGACCGGATCAAGTGGCCCAAGGGCGCAATCGTGCGCATCGTGCACGAGGGCGTCGGGCTGTCGAAGACGTGGTTTGAAACGGCCGAGAAGGCGGGGATCGAGATCCGCTATGAAACGGGCGCGGTGCGGCTCGCCCAGGGCGAGAGCGGGCGCGTCACCGGACTCGTCGCGCGCGGCCCCGACGACTTCATCTCGTTGAACGCGAAAGCAGTGGTGCTCGCGTGCGGGGGGTTCGAGACCAATTCCGCGTGGCGGCGGCTCTACCTGGGCGATCCCTGGGACCACGCCAAGGTGCGCGGGTCGAGCTTCAACCACGGCGACGGCCTCAAGATGGCGCTCGATATCGGCGCGATGCCGTGGGGCCACTGGGGCGGCTGCCACGCCACGCCGATCAACGCCGAGGCCCCGGATTACGGAGTGCGCGAGCTTACCGACAAGACCAACCGCCTGTCGTATCCGTATGGCGTCATGATCAACGTGGAG
>JACQGO010000072.1 GCA_016199485.1 Betaproteobacteria bacterium | reverse complement strand
TCGTACTCCTCTCCCACCACTTCCCGCCGGATCTTTTTCCCGAGGTTGTAAAGCTCTTTGTTGCGCATGATCATCTCCTGTAGTTGCAAACGTTTCACTCACCGTTGTCTCGTCTGCCGCATTCGTCGTAACACGCCCGGCACGTGAAGCATCTCAGTCCCGGCGCGCAAGGCTCGCCAGAATGGAGGCATCATCGATTTCTGTTACACGCCAGCATGCTTCCATCAATTGCAGGGTGCGGTCTTTCGTCAGGAGCGGTTCGCAAAGCCCCCGAAGCTTGTCTTCCATGTCGCCGTCGCTCATCGGACGCTGGGCGCTCCCGGTGGCGTGATCCACGTGATGATGAAGCGTCGTACCGTCCGCCAGCTCTATCGAGATTTCCGCCTCATCCTCACGAATTGCCTCGTCTATCCTCGCCGAGACCTTCTTTCGCAGGGCTACCGTGTCGGAGCTGGCAATGAATTCCGGCCGGTACTCCTGCTCGCCGACCTTGCCTGCGATGAAGGCGGCGGCCGCAGAATGATAGACGCTGAGCTTCCCCTCCAACGTCGAGACCGGATCCTTTCTTCCGGTCAACTCGACGACTAGTGGATTCACGCGAAGAGTGATGCATCGTATCCTGTCGGGGTCGACCCGGTGTGATGTTCTCAAGAAGAGGCATCCATCGATAACGGGATGAATGACGACTCCGCATGGAAAGGGCTTGTAGGTGTTTTTCAGGATTTCATAAGTTTCGCCCAGGCCGTTCGTGATACAGGCGAGGTTCGGAGGCTCGCCCAGGACGTGCGCAAAACCGCGAGGCGCCCCGATACCGTTGTCGGAACTGGTAAAGTCGTTCTTCGCGAGAAATGCCGCGAGCAGTCCGTTCCGGGCTGCATGCCCCGTATGCAGGTTCTTGCACATGCTGCCGAACATTTCGCGCAAGCCCGCTGCCTGGGTCGCCGCGATGCCCAGAGCCCATGTCAGCCGCCTCTCGTCCAGCCCCAGGAGTTTTCCCGCAGCCGCGGCGGCGCCAAAAACTCCGGCGGTGCCGGTGATGTGCCAGCCACGGGTATAGTGCCACGGATAAACCGCCAGACTTACGCGGCTCGCCACTTCGAACCCGAGGATCAGCGCATGCAGCAGGGCCTTGCCGGATGTCCTGTTGCGCTCGGCAAGCGCCAGCACCGCCGGGCCGATCACGCCGGTGGGATGGATGAGCGTCTCAGGATGCGTATCGCCGAACGAGAGAACGTCGGTGCTGATGCCGTTGATCAAGGCGGCGAGCAGGATGTCCAGCCGTTCTTGTCTTCCGAGGACGCTTGCTTGCGGCCGCCCGGAAAATTCCGCGACCGTGGACAACGCGCGCACGACCGAGGGCTCCTGGCTTCCCCCGACTGCGCAGCCGATCCAGTGGAGCAGGCTGCGCTTTGCCTCGTGCACGACTCCATCCGGCAAGTCGTCCAGCCGTGCATCGACGATAAAACTCGCCAGTATTCGCGTTACGTCGTTCATCGCGCTCCTCGATCCCGCGGCATCGGGCGCGGCACCGGCCACCCCCCGGCCGTGGCCGCCCAATGCCACCGCGTGGTGCCCGCCTGCGGGCTATTCGACTTTCACGCCCGCGTCCCTGATCACCTTGGCCCACCTTGCGACTTCGGACCGCAGAAAGGCATCGAACTCCCGCGGCGTGCTGCCGACCGGATCCATGCCTGCCTTTGCAACAGCCTCTGCGGTACCGTGGATCCGTAGAACGGCGACGAATGCGTCGTGAAGCTGCCCGACGGTCTTTCTGTCGGTGCCGGCCGGAGCGAGTAACCCGAACCAGTGCGTGACGTCGTATCCGGCGACTCCCGACTCCGCGATGGTCGGGATCTCGGGCGACGCCGGCGAGCGCTTCGCCGAGGTCAGCGCGATCGCCCTCGCTTTACCGGTCTTGATGTGGGGAAGCGCCCCCGGCAAGGCCGCGATCACGAGCTCTACGTGGCCCCCGATCAGGTCGGTATACGCGAGCCCGGCGCCCTTGTACGGCACGTGCACGATGTTGATACCCGCCATGCCCTTGAGCAGCTCCCCGGCGAGATGCGGGGAACCGCCGATGCCGGAGGACCCGAAGCTGAGCTCCCCGGGACGCGCTTTCGCCAGCGCGATCACATCCTTCAATGATTTCACGGGCAACGAGGGATGCGCCAGCAGCACCAGAGCGGTTGAGGCCAGCAGTGACACCGCGGAAAAAGAGTCCGCCGGGTGGTAAGCGAGCTTCCGGTAGAGGCCGGCGCCCACCGCGTGGCTCATCGTGATCATCAGCACCGTGTAGCCGTCGGGAGCGGCCTTCGCGGCGACTTCGGCGCTGATGCGGCCGCCCGCCCCCGGCCGGTTGTCCACCACGACCTGCTGTTCCCACCTTTCGCTGAGCTTCGGTGCCATGATGCGCGCCAGCACGTCAACACCGCCTCCCGGCGGAAAGCCGACGATCACCCGCACCGGCCTCACCGGGTAGGACTGCCCGACCGCGGCACACGTCATCCCGGTGGCGAGCACGACAAACAGGATTACCGCACGATGTAGATGCATATTCATATATGACCTCCTCGTCGTGTGCGATTCGAAGTCAGAACCGTAGGTCGGGTTACGCAACCCGCGTAACCTGACATCCTCGGACGATCTCAGCGTCAGGTTGCTCGCGCAACCTGACCTACGCGTGCTGTGCCCTCTGTGGCTAAAGCGGTTTGGTGTGGATCTTATCGGCGTGCATCGGCGTGCATCGGCGGTTCCAAGCTGTTTTTGAGATAGGTTCCATCAGCCGCACAAGGCCGTCAGCTCGCGCATGTCGGTGAGTCCCTCCAGAGTCCAGACCAGATCGCGTACTCGTCGAGCCCGCTCAAGCCCGATGACCGGCTCGGCATTGGCCATGAACTTGCCCTCGATCGCATTATCGCTCATCGGATTGTCAACGGTGCCGCTTGCGTGTTCGATCGTTGACTGATGCTTCTCGCCGGCAATGACCACGCTCGCTCTCGCCTGATCCTTGCGCAGCGATTCATCCACGGTGACCCTCACTTTCCTGCGCAGCATGATCACCAATGGGTCAAGCGCCCGCTGGTCGGTATACTGGGCGATACCGGCGGCTCCGTCGAGCAAGGCCACAGCCGCGCTATGATAAACGCTGAACTTCGACTGCATTCCGCTCTGCGGCTCCGCTACCCCCGAAATCGAAATGACGTGCGGGTTGACGGTCAACTCGATGGCGCTGACTTTCTCGGGATCGACAGCTCCCTGCGCACCGATTTCAATCATTGCGTCGATCACGGGGTGCAAAACCGCGGCGCACGCATAGGGCTTATGCCCGTTGCCCAGAATCTCCCAGCGCGCTCCGAGCCCATCGACCAGCAATTCCGGCGCCGCGACGTCACTGTAGATGCGACAGAAACCGCGTTCGCCCTCGATGATTTCCTCCGAGCTGTCGAATCCCCGCTGAGCGAGCAATCCCGCCAGCACCCCGCTCGATGCCGCCCTGCCGGCGTGAAGGTACTTGCACATGGTGCCGCGATTCTGCTGCATGCCTGCCGCCTGGGTCGCAGCGATGCCCATCGCATGTATCATCTGTTGCGCGTTCAACCCCAGCAGCTTGCCGGCGGCGGCACCAGCCGCGATGCTGCCCAGCGTGCCGGTGATGTGCCAGCCTCCCTCATGGTGACCGGGAGATGCCTGACCGCTGCGCACGCCGGCTTCAAAACCGCACGCGTAAGCCAGCAGGAAATTCCTGCCGGTTGTGGTCTTGTGATCGCAGAGCGCAAGCAGGGCTGCCAGCACCGGGGAGCTCGTGTGCAGTATGGTTCCGCCCAGATGCGTGTCATCGTAATCGAGCGCGTGCCCCATCTGCCCGTTCGCCATCGGCGCCTCGAGCACACCGAGCTTGAGCTTCCGGCCGAGCACCGTTGCCTGCGGGCGTTCTCCGCCGACTTCCTGAAGCAAGGCGATCAGCCGGTCGACTGCAGGATGGCGGCTGCCGGCCAATACGCAGCCGAGCCAATCCAGTACGCCGCGGTGTGCGGCATGCACCACCGACCGCGGAAGGTCATGGAAGCGGACCGCAGCCAGGTAGTCGCATAAACGGCGTGTTACGCGCATCGCCGGTTCCTTCCGGGTCTCGTTCATGGATTTGTGGCTTCCGCCGGCTGTCGAGTGTTTACTGAGCTTCGCTAGACTGGGTGTCGGTGCGCTTCGTTACGCGGAGGCGGTACCACCCCGGGGAAATAATAGCCACCCCAACTTGGCCACGTGGGGAACCACCCCCGCGAAGTCATCCCCACCCCAACTGGGCCAGGAGGGGCACAAACCCCGCCAAAACCACG
>JACQGO010000382.1 GCA_016199485.1 Betaproteobacteria bacterium | reverse complement strand
TGTGCGGCGGCGCGCGTCGCGGGTAAGCCGTCAAGCGAAGTCTTGTGTCGACGAGCGCCGATGGCTTGGGCACCCGCAGCGTGCCGTTTGCCGCACCGGAAGCAAATCCAAACTGACCCACTACCGGCTGCGCCGCTACAACCCGATGGTGGTGGCGGACACCGAGGGCGCAGAAGCCTCCCAGAGCTCGTCAAACCGCTGCAGCAAGAGCTTGGTCCCGGCGAGATCGTTCAGCGCTTGCTCCGCGCGCAGATGCTCGTAGTGGAATCGGTGCACGTAATGGTTCTCGTCTATGATGACGAACGGATCGTAGACGTGCCTTGCGATCTTGAGCGTCTTGTTGATGCGCACCGCGTGGCTGAACTGCCTGAGCAGCGTCACCAGCCGCGGGCAATCGCGTTGCAGGTTCGCGGTGTCGTGGAGCACGATGTAGAGCCGGTTGGCGCGGTGCAGGCGCAGAAAGTGCTGCAACAGGTCGTAGCGCAGCGGCGAGTTGTAACGGCTGCCGAGGCGGCGGTCGAAGATGCGCACGCTCCACTGCGCGCGCGCTATCGATTCGTCGACCGCAGCCTCGTATTCGCTCGACCCGAGCAGGTTGTGGAACTGCGGGGCGTCGTCTTCGCTGCCGGTGAACATGGGCGGAGAGACCGTAAGCGGTGATCAATAAGCGGCACACGGTGGTCGATTTCCGCCCACCGCGCGCCGATCCCAATATAGCCGGACCGGCACCATCGGTAAAGCGGCTCGTGGGCCGCGCCGCGCGCGCGAGCGCGGAGCGGGCCGGGAAATTCTTGTTCCATCAAGGAGGATTACGCGGGGCCGCGCGCGGCGCTACGCGGAGCATTTACTGTCCACGAAAATCAGTTAGAATCAACCGCGCCAATCCGAGCGAACGGACTATGTTGCAAGTGGGTCAACCCGCCCCGGTTTTTGATCTGCCGGACGCCGACATGAACATGGTGAGTCTCACCGGGTTCAGGAACCGCCGGCATGTGGTGCTGTATTTTTATCCGAAGGATGACACGCCGGGTTGCACCATGGAAGCGATCGACTTCAGCGACCTCGACGACGAATTCGCGCATCTGCACGCGGTAGTGCTCGGCGTCAGCATGGACGACTGCCTGAGCCACGGCTCGTTTCGCGACAAGCACGGGCTGAGCGTGTATTTGCTGGCCGACGTCGAGGGCGACGTGTGCCGGCGCTACGGCGTGCTGCACGACAAGGAAGTCGACGGCAAGAAGAAGATCGCCGTCGTGCGCTCGACTTTCATTATCGACAAGAAGGGAATCCTAAAGCACGTCTTCTATGGCGTGAGTCCGCGCGGGCACGCGCACGAGGTGCTCAACCTGATGAAGGAGATACAGCGATGCAGATAGCGAAGGACACGGTCTATACCGTGACCGACATCACGGGCGACCAGGTGGTCGTCGACGGCAACCACCCGCTTGCCGGGCAGACGCTGCATTTTGCCTGCACCGTGGCCGGCGTGCGCGCCGCGACGGGTGAAGAGATTTCTCACGGCCACGTGCACGGCGCGCACGGGCGTCATCATTGAGGCGGTAAGCGGCGCGGGCGTCAGGCGGTGAGCAGAGACCGTCGGCGGCCACGCATCGCTTGTCGCCTGCGGGTTTCCCGCCTCACTCACCCCCCGACGGCGGGAGCTCGGGCCCGCGTCCGGGGCTCACTTCAAACTCCAATTTTTCGTCTTTGCGGCGTACGCTGACGTGCACCCAGTTGACGCTGGGGCTGCCAAATACCTCGATGCGCGAGAAGCGTTCAATCGGCTCGCGCGTATCGGGGTGCAGCAGCGGTTTGTCCACGCGAAAGCGGTGCGTGTCGCCGTGCACCAGCAGCACTTGCCCGTCGAATTCGAGCGTCTCCGCGGTGAGGGCGCGCAGCAACCCGGTGTAGCCTGCACGCTGCCGCGGGGAACCGGCCCATGGGTTGGCCTGCATCAGCAGCACCACCGCCTTGAGCCGTTTCGCGCGCGCGAGCGCGAACGCCTGGCGCAGCCATTCGCGCACCGCGGCATCGCGGCGGTCAAACTCCTGCGGATCGCGAACGAGATTGTTGCCGCCTCCGGGGACGTTGAACCCGGCGAAGAGCACCTCGCCGACGACCCACCGCACGTGCTCCGGATAAGGGTGTTGCGGCGGCTCCGCGCTTGCCGATTGGCGCTCGAGCGCGAGCGGGTTGCGCCCGAGGCTCGCGTTCCCGGCGAAGAACAGCGCGCGCAACTTCGCGAGCCGCTCCAGCGGGTCGTAGCTTCCCGCGGCGGGTCGCCAGCAGTCGGTCCATTCGTTGTCGCCCGGAAGATAGATGAACGCATGGCGCGAGGCCGCGAACCACGCGCGGCGCTGGACAAACACCTCATCGCTGCACGGGCTCGAGCCGTGCTTGAAGTCGCCGACGTGCGCGATGAACGCCAGTTCCTCGCGATCGAGCTCCCCGAGCATCGCGACAAAACGCATTTCTTCCTCCGGCCAGTAGGGCGCATCGCCGATCAGCGCGAAGCTGAACGACTCCGGTGCTGCTGCGCGCGGCGCGGCGGGATGCGCGGCGATGCCCAGCGCCAGCGCGAGCAGCGCGGCGGCGCGGCGCGCGGTCATTCCCGGGGGCTTTCGAGAAGGCGTTTCAGTTGATACAGCGCATCGAGCGCCTCGCGTGGCGTGAGCGCGTCGGGATCGACCTCGCGCAGCCGCTCGATTGCCGCGTGCGCGCGATCCTCCGTGTCCGCAGGCGGGGGCGCGGCGAACAGGTCGCCCTGCCGGCTGCGCGCGGCACCCTCCTGTTCCAGCATCACGAGGTAGCGGTGCGCGGCGCGGATCACGCCCGCGGGCACGCCGGCGAGCTGCGCGACCTGCAGCCCGTAGCTCTGGTTGGCGGGCCCTTCCTCGACGCTGTGCAGGAACACGATGCGGTCCTTGTGCTCGACCGCGTCGAGATGGACGTTGGCGACGTCGCGGAATTCCTGCGCGAGCCGGGTGAGCTCGAAATAATGCGTCGCGAACAGCGTGAAGCTGCGGTTCTTTTCGACGAGATGGTGCGCGATCGCCCAGGCGAGCGCGAGCCCGTCGAACGTGGAAGTGCCGCGCCCCACTTCGTCCATCAGCACGAGGCTCTCCGCGGTCGCGTGGTGCAGGATGTAGGCGGCCTCGGTCATTTCCACCATGAACGTCGAGCGCCCGCCGGCGAGGTCGTCGGCCGCGCCGACGCGGGTGAAGATCTGGTCGACGGGCCCCAGCCGCGCGCGCCGTGCTGGCACGAACGATCCGGCGCAGGCGAGCAGCACGATCAGCGCGACCTGCCGCATGTAGGTTGACTTGCCGCCCATGTTGGGGCCGGTCACGAGCAGCATGCGCCGCGCGGGGCCGAGCCGCGCATCGTTGGCGATGAAGTCGGCGATCTGGCTCTCCACCACCGGATGGCGCCCGCCGTCGATCTCGATCACCGCCTCTTCCACGAGTTCCGGCGCGCTGAAGTCGAGCGCGACCGCGCGCTCGGCGAATGCGGCGAGCACGTCGAGCTCGGCGAGCGCGCCCGCGACCGCCTGCAGCGCCCCGATGTGCGGCGCAAGCTCCTCGAGCAGCCTGTCGTAGAGCATCTTCTCGCGCGCAGCCGCGCGCTCCTGCGCCGAGAGCGCCTTGTCCTCGAAGCTTTTGAGCTCCGGGGTGATGAAGCGCTCGGCGTTCTTCAGCGTCTGGCGCCGGCGGTAGTCGTCGGGCACGCGCTCGGCCTGCGAGCGCGTGACTTCGATGTAGAAACCGTGCACGCGGTTGAACTCGACCTTGAGGTTGGCGATCCCGGTGCGGGCGCGCTCGCGCGCTTCGAGCTCGAGCAGGAACTCGCCGCAGTTCGCCTGGATCGCGCGCAGCTCGTCGAGCTCGGCGTCGTAGCCCCCGGCGATCACACCACCGTCGCGCACCATCGCAGCCGGCTCCGCGGCGAGCGCCGCCTCGAGCAGCGTGGTGAGCGCGGGCTGCGGCGCGAGCTGCTGTGCCAGCCCGGCGAGGCGCGGGCTCGCGAGCGTGGAGAGCAGCGCATGCAACGCCGGCAAGCGCTTGAGCGTCTCGCGCAGGCCGGCGAGCTCTCGCGGGCGCGCGCTCTTCAGCGCGATGCGCGCGGTGATGCGCTCGACGTCGGCGCATTCCTTCAGCGTGTCGCGCAGCCGCGCATACGGGCCCGCCGTGCCGTCGCCGATCAGCGACGCAACCGCGTCGTGCCGCGCGCGCGGCGCGGCGCGGTCGGTCAGGGGATGGTGCAGGAAATGCCTGAGCAGGCGGCTTCCCATGCCGGTGGCGCAGGTATCGAGCAGCGAGAAGAGCGTGGGCGCCCGCTCGCCGCGGATGGTCTCGGAGATCTCGAGATTGCGCCGCGTCGCAGGATCCATGCGCACGTAGGATTTTTCCTGCTCGACCACGAGCGCCTTTACGTGCGCGATGCCGCCGCCCTGCGTCGATCTCGCGTATTCGAGCAGCGCGCCCGCGGCCGCCACCGCGGCGGTGAGATCGGCGGCGCCGAACCCCGACAGGTCGAGCGTGCAGAACTGCCGGCACAGGTTGCGCGTCGCGGTGTCGACGTCAAAGTGCCACGGCGGAAGGCGCTTCACCGCCGCCGGATAACCGTTCAGCGCCTCGGCGTTCCAGTCTTCCGGCACGAGGATCTCGGAAGGCCGCAGCCGTTCGAGCTCGGCCGCGAGATTTGCGGGCGCGGTCTCAAGCGCGCGCAGGCGTCCCGCCGCGAGCGCGAGCCATGCGAGCCCCAGCGTGCGCCGGTTCTCGCACAGCGCGAGCAGGATGTTGTCGCTCTTCTCGTCGAGCAGCGCCGCGTCGGTAAGCGTCCCCGGCGTGACGATGCGCGTCACCTGCCGCTCGACGGGACCGCGCGCGAGCGCGGGATCACCGATCTGCTCGCAGATCGCCACCGACTCCCCGAGCTTCACCAGTCTTGCGAGGTACTGCTCGACCGAATGGTGCGGCACGCCGGCCATCTTGATCGGTTCGCCGGCCGAAGCCCCGCGCGTGGTGAGCGTGATGTCGAGCAGCCGCGCGGCGCGCTCCGCGTCCTCGTAGAACAGCTCGTAGAAATCCCCCATGCGATAGAAGAGCAGCATGTCCGGATGCTGCGCCTTGATGCGCAGGTACTGCTGCATCATCGG
>JACQGO010000380.1 GCA_016199485.1 Betaproteobacteria bacterium | reverse complement strand
TCGCGCTCCAGGCCGAGGGCCGCGCCGGGAACCTGCCGCACGCGATCGCGGTCGCGCAGCCGGTGGTGGGAGGCAGAAAGATGATCTATCTGGAAATCCACCCGGAGACGGCCAGGAAGCGCGGCATCCGCGACGGCGACCACGTGCGGATCAGGTCGGAGGCGGGCAGCGTCGAGGCGGTCGCGCGCTACTTCGGCGGCACGCGCCCCGATGTCGTCGTCCTGCCGAACATCGCCGGTCACTGGGCGTATGGCCGCTGGGCGAAAAACCGGCTGCCGAGCGGGAGCGCGAGCGAGCTCATCATGAACAAGTCCGAGCCGATTTCCGGGCTGGCGATGTACTACGCCACCAAGGTCACGGTTGAACGGGTCTAGGACAGGCGGGAGGCGAAGATGACCAAATGGGGGATGGTGATAGATCTCGAGAAATGCACCGGCTGCCAGGCCTGCACCGCGGCCTGCGCCATGGAGAACAGCCGCCTGCCGGGGGAGAACTGGCAGGACGTGATCTTCTTCACCGAGGGCGAGTATCCGAGCGTACAGCTCAAGTGGTTCCCGCGTCCCTGCATGCACTGCGAGAACCCGTCATGCGTGCACGTGTGCCCGACCGGCGCCACCTACAGGACGAGCGACGGCGTCGTGCTGATCGACTGGGACAAGTGCATCGGCTGCAAGTACTGCATGATCGCCTGCCCGTACGGCGTGCGCTTCTACACGGATGAAAAGCCGCTGGTGGCGCCCGACATGCGCAAGGTGTTCGGCAGCAACGACGGCCATTCCTGGAGCCCGCCGTGGAGGATGCCGGATTCCAGGGAAGACTGGAAGCGCGGGATCGGCATCCAGCCGCGCGGGGTGGTGTCGAAATGCACCTTCTGCTACCACCGGGTGTCGAAAGCGTCCAAAGACACGGCTGACCTGGATCCGTCCGATCCCAGGCAGCGCGAATTCACGCCGGCGTGCGTGGTGGCGTGTCCACCGGGTGCGCGCTACTTCGGCGATCTCGGCAATCCTGAGAGCGAGGTGTCGAAGATGATCGCCGACAAGAACGGCGTGCGGCTGCTCGACCAGCTCGGCAACAAGCCGCAGGTATATTACCTGACGGGAGCCGGCGCTGCCGTGCCGAGCAATCGCGCGCTCAAGAGAACGTAACCCGGGAGATGCGAAATGAATTCCGCTACCGAACCGAGAAACTTTGCCGAGGTCGCGCTGTACCTCGCCCGCCTGTGGCGCCAGGAGGGCACGCTCAGGTTTCTGGCCATCGCGCTCAACCTCGGGCGCGAAAAATCCCTGGCAGGCGAGATGTGGAAATACGGCGTCGTGATCGGGCTGTTGAGCTTCGCTTTCGTGGCGTTCATGCTGCTCACCGAGGGCGGCGCCGCCTTCAACACCTCGAGCGACGGCATCAACTGGGGCCTGGCGGTCTCGGTGTACATCTTTTTCGCCCTGACCTCGTCGGGACTGACCTTCATCGCCTCGCTGTCGATGGTGTTCGGGTTCCGGGAGTACTACTCGATTGCCAAGCGCTGCATCTGGCTTGCCATCATCACGCTGGGAGCCGGATTTGCCGTGCTCGCGCTCGAGCTCGGGCACCCGTTCCGCATGCTGTGGGCGATGCCGGCCGGCATGCAGTATCTCTCGCCGATGTTCTGGATGGGCGTGTTCTATCTCATCGACCTGGTGTTGCTGCTGATCAAGTTCGACCGGCTGTGGCACGACGATTGGGACAGCCCGCTGAGCCACTTCCTCAGCATCGCCTCGTTCGTGGCGGTGGTGCTGGCGAGCGGCATGCTCGGGCTGGTGTTCGGCTCGATGGTCATGCGGCCGATGTGGTACGGTTCGTTCACCGCCGTGTACTTCATCCTTACCGCCGCGCTGTCGGGGGCTGCCACCATAGTGCTGGCGACCTACATGGCGTATGGATACCGCCACGAGAACATGCCTGAACCGTTGCGCAGCATGGCCTCCGGCAAAGCGCTGCCCAAGGTGTTCGCCACGCTGAGCGGCATTGCGCTGTTCGCGGTCGTGACGCGGCTGTGGACCGGTCTGTGGAGCAATCTCGACGGGCTGGAAGGCTTTCACGCCCTGGTGCGCTCCCCGGCGTTCCACGTCGAGGTGTGGGCGGGTCTCGCCCTGCCGTTCGCGCTGATGATCGCGCCCGCCCTGCAACGCCGGGCGCGCTGGCAGATCACCGCTGGCGCGCTGGTGCTCCTCGGCATGTTCATCGACCGCTACCAGTTTCTCGTCACGGGCCAGGCGGTACCGATGTTCAAGGGCGCGTGGGCGAGTGGTCTCGTGGAATACGCTCCTTCGGTCACCGAGTGGATGATGGCCGTGCTCGGCTTCGCCATCGTGTTCGCCTGCTACGGGCTGGGCGAGAAGCTGTTCAATCTCGCCGGCGATCCCCGGCATAGACTTCGCGAGGGCGCCGAGCCCAAGCCTGCCTACGCCGAGACCGGCGCGAGGGCTGACTGACCGAAGGCGACGATCAACGCGTGCGTATGAACCAGCCGCTTACGACACCAGCTCGTTGAGCACGTAGGGGACTATGCCCCCGCGCCGGACGTACTCCATTTCGGCTTGCGTGTCGATCCGGAGGATGAGCGAGACGCTGTCCGCAGTCCCGTCAGGACGGTGGATGACAAGCGTGACCGGCTGTCGCGGCTTCGCATCCCGGTCCAGTCCGGTGAGATCGAAGACCTCGCGTCCGTCCAGGCCCAACGAAACGGCGGTCACGCCGGGCGGCAACTGGCAAGGCAGGACGCCCATGCCCACCAGATTGCTGCGGTGTATCCGCTCGAAGCTCGCGGCGATCACCGCGCGCACGCCGAGCAGCCGCGTGCCCTTCGCGGCCCAGTCGCGCGCGCTGCCGGTGCCGTACTCCTCTCCCGCAATCACGAACAGCGGAACCTGCTCCCGGGCATATCGCATCGCGGCGTCGAAGATGCTCATGCGTTCGCCGCTGGGTTGATGGACGGTCACTCCTCCCTCCACGCCCGGAACCATGAGGTTACGCAGGCGCACGTTCGCGAACGCTCCCCGCACCATGACTTCATGGTTCATGCGCCGGGCGCCGTAGTTGTTGAAATCAGGCGGTGATATACCGAGGCTCTGCAGGTGGATTCCTGCCGGGGAGCTCGGCTTGATGCTGCCGATGGGGCTGATGTGGTCGGTGGTGATGGAATTGCCGAGGATCGCGATGGCCCGCGCGCTGGAGAAGTCGCGCAGGCCGGATTCCGTCAGGCCGGGCTCCAGAAGAAACGGCGGCTCCTTGATGTATGTGGAACCGGGCTCCCAGGGATAGATCTCGCCCTGGGTCTGAGGGATGGCGCTCCACAGCGGGTTGGTTGACGAAAAGTCCATTTCATACACTGCGCGGTAATGGGCCGGATTCGCCGCAGTGCTCATGACGCGTGCGAGTTCGTCCTGCGTCGGCCAAATATCTCTCAGATACACCGGCCCGCCTGCTGCGCCCTGGCCGACCGACTCGCGCGCGAGGTCGATATCGATGCGTCCCGCGAGGGCGAATGCGACGACCAGCGGAGGGCTCGCGAGAAAGGCGGCACGCACCGCAGGGTGAATGCGCGCCTCGAAATTGCGGTTGCCCGAAAGCACCGCGCACGCCACCACGTCGTTGTCGGTGATCGATTTCTCGAGCCCGGGATCGAGCGGGCCGGAGGCTCCGACGCAGGTGGCGCAGCTGTATCCCGCGACTGCAAAGCCCAGATCATCGAGGTAGCGTTGCAGGCCGGCGGCCTGCAGGTACTTGCTGACCACGACCGATCCGGGCGTGAGCGAAGTCTTCACCCACGGCTTGGGCTTGAGCCCGCGTTCCACGGCTTTCTTGGCGACGAGGCCGGCCGCGAGCATGACGCCGGGGTTCGATGTGTTGGTGCACGAGGCGATCGCAGCGATCACCACATCGCCATCGCGCGCCCCCGGTTCCGCGCGCTTGCCGGCGTCTCCATTCGCCGCACGACGGGCGGCCCCGGCTTTGCCGTAGCCGCCTTCGGCCGGCGGTTTGCGCAAGACGGCCTCGAATCTGGGTTTGAGCTCGGTCAATGGCACCCGGTCCTGCGGCCGCTTGGGGCCGGCAACGGCGGGCGTGATTGAAGCGAGATCGAGTGTCAGGACCTGCGAATAGTCGACTTCACCAAGGCGGGGAGCGCCGAAACAGCCTTGCGCGCGGAAGTAGGCTTCCATCGCCGCGACCTGCGTCCCGGAGCGCCCGGTCTGGCGCAGGTAGCCGCATGTCTGTGTATCCACCGGAAAGTAACCGATAGTCGCGCCATACTCGGGGGCCATGTTCGCGATCGTCGCGCGGTCCGGGACGGTCAGTTTTGCGATGCCTGCGCCGAAAAACTCGACGAATTTTCCGACGACCTTGGCCGCGCGCAGCATTTCGGTGACGTGCAGCACCATGTCGGTCGCCGTCACGCCCTCGCGCAGCCCGCCCACCACGTTGACGCCGATCACGTCGGGAGTGAGCAGATACACGGGCTGTCCCAGCATTGCGGCCTCCGCTTCGATGCCGCCCACGCCCCAGCCCACCGTTCCCAGCCCGGCGATCATGCCCGTATGCGAATCGGTGCCTACCAGCGTATCCGGGTAATACGCACCGTTCTTCGAAAGCAGGCCGGGCGCGAAAAACTCCAGGTTGAGTTGATGCAGAATCCCGAAGCCGGGCGGGATGAGGCGTATGCCGCGGTATGCCTGCGTCGCCCATTTCACGAAGCTGAAGCGCTCCTTGTTCCGTTCGATCTCGATCTCCATGTTGCGCCGGAGCGCATCCGGCGATCCATGGTAATCGACGGTGAGCGTGTGATCGAGCGTCATGTCGACCGGCACTTTGGGTTCCACCAGCGCCGGCGAACGCCCGCGGCGTTTCACCGCGCCGCGCATCGCGGTGAGATCTCCCAGCAACGGGATGCCGGCCGCGCAGTTCAGCACGATGCGGCCCACCACGAAGGGAATCTCGGTCGTGCGTTGCGCATCCGGCTGCCAGCGCGCGAGATCGAGGATATGCTCCTCGAGCACTCTCCGGTCGTCGCAGTTCCGGAGCAGCGACTCGAGGACGATGCGCAGCGACACCGGCAAGCGCGACACACGACCCGCGCCGCGCCGTTCGAGCGCCGGGAGCGAGAATAGGTGTCCCTGGGATCCGGGTCCCAGGTCGGCGTCGAGTCTGCAGGCGGAGCTTAGCGATGTACTCATAACAATATCAATCGAACGCACGGTTGCCCAGAAGCGCTTCGCGGAAACGGTTCTTGATGTATGCGCCGTCGCGCAACGGGATCGCCATCGAGTAACGCCGGGTGGTCACCTTGACGTCGAGAAATGCCGGTCCGGCCAGCCGGTAGAGCTTCGGAATCCACGATTCAAGATCCTTCCGCGTATCGACTGTCCCGGCCCTGGCAAAACCCGCGGCCCTGGCGATGCCTGCCAGGTCGACGCCGCGGTGGGTGTGCGTCGGCTGCCCTCCCGTCTCGCTGTATTGCTCGTTGTCGATCACGATGATCGCGAGATTGCGCGGGCGTTCTGCGCCGATCGTGGCGAGCGACCCCAGCCCCATCAGCATTTCACCGTCGCCGGTGAGCACGAGCACGCGGCGCTTCGGTTGCGCCAGCGCGAGCCCGAGACCAATCATCGCGGCGCCGCCCATTCCGCCCCAGAGATAGAAATTGCCGGGGTGGTCGCCCGCCGCGCCCGCATCATAGGTGGTCGAGCCGAGCCCGGTAACCAGCAGTGCGTCTGCGCGTTGGTCGAGTATGGCTTTGGTGACTGCCCGCCGGTCAAGAGTGGGTCTTGTTTTCCGGGGCATGGCTATTTGCTCCAGTCCTTGAAACCAACGACACGCTGGCTGATCAAAACCGCAACTGCCCGCCCGGTGCTGAACGCCAGCCGCGCGGCGGCGAATACCGTCTCCGCGAGCAGCGCTGCTTCGTCGACGCGGTACACGATGACTCCCGTGTCCTCGAGCACGCGCGCGGCGCTCTGGCCCATGGGCACCTGCCACGGATTGAATTCGCCCCACTCGCCGCGCATGGTGACGAGCATGAGCAGCGGGAAGCGGCATTCGTGGATGGTGCCGAGCAGGTTGATGCAGTTGCCGACGCCCGAAGACTGCATCAGCAGCGCGCCGCGCTCGCCGCCCAGCCACGCGCCCGCGAGCATGGCGACGCCTTCCTCCTCCGTGGTGAGCAAGACGGTCTTGATCGTCTTGTCGGCGTCACAGCTCGCGATGAGCCGCATGTGACCGGCATCCGGCACGTAGGCGACTTGCCTGATGCCAAGCTCCCCGAACGTCCTGTAGATGTCTGCCGGCCACGTGCCCGGTTGTTTTTTTTCCCTCAAAAGCCCCCCCTTGAATTCCGAAACGGTGAGTCGACGTCCACCCGTGCGTTGCAAAAATGCGCGCCGCGGGCGGCAATTACAAACGCCATATTATGCACCGGAGTCGTCCCCGCATGCGGCAGCCCCGCACAAAGTCGTTGCCGCTTCTGTCCGAGAAATCTATCCAATGCCTGCTATAAGCGCAAGGAATCGATTTTTATACTGGTATGCCTGCATAGAATACTGGCGCCGTGCGAAAGCAGTGCTCGCGCTTCGTCTGCTTGACCGCCGACTCTCCGGTCGTGCATCATCGAGATCGGGTCGTTTTCCCGGCGCGCGAGATAAACAATCAAGATCACCGGCGCCTGCGCATGCAGAGTGTCGCGACCCAAGCGCAACGCGCGCCCGCTGCCGGCGGCGCCTTGATGAGAGTCGTGCAAATGGATGACAACCCGTTTGCACCTTGAATGCGCCCGCGGAGGGCGGAGCAGGTTCCGTCGGCCTCGGCCGATGGATGCGACCCCGCAGCGGGATGCGGCGCCGGGATAGCCCGCATGCTTATGTGCGCCTTCACGGTCGCATCC
>JACQGO010000372.1 GCA_016199485.1 Betaproteobacteria bacterium | reverse complement strand
GGGATCACGGCTTCCAAGAACGGCCGCTCGGAGACGCCGCCGTACTTGGCGTCGTCGAAGGCCCTCTCCAGGTAGTCCAGGCCGGGCGCCACCGTGACCGCCCCCCGCAGCTCCGCGTCTCCGCCTCCGATCCCGGTAAACCGCGGCAACTCACCGAGAGCCAGGTGCACTTTGGCGCAGACTCCTCGCATCCGGATGTGACGGATCTGTCGCACGAAGGCCGGGTCCAGCGCTTGCGGTCCCACCAGCGTGAGGAACGTGCGCCTGGGGTCCGCGCTGGACAGAATGCGTGGGGCCGGAATCACCTCCCCGCCGGCCAGCACCACCTCCACGGCGGCATCCGAGCGCACCACGATCCGCTCCACCGGCGCCGAGGTGCGAATCTCGACCCCCGCCGCCCGGGCGGCGCCGGCCAGCGCCTCGGCCACTCGGCCCGTCCCGCCGCGGACCAGTGTCACGCCGCCGGGAGCCTCACCCGCCGCCAGGTGGTGCAGCAGGGCGTACGCCGTCCCGGCGCCGCGTGGCCCCTGCATCAGGCCGGCGAGGCCTGCTCCGGCGATGGCCCCCTTGAGCACGTCACTCTCGAACCAGTCGTCGAGCAGGTCGGCCAGCGACATGGGGAGCAGGCGCAGGATCTCGGCCATCGCCCGCTTGCCGCGCCGGCGCAGTCCCAGGCCAAGCGCGGCGAGCCGGAGCAGGTCGCGAGGCCCGGGATCCGGCAGCCGGGGGGGCTGGCTCTGCCGCACTGCGTCAACCAGGCGCGCCGCGTCGGCAACGGTCCGGCAGAACGCCGGCCAGCGGGCGGCATCGCCGGACGAAAACGGCCGAATCGCCTCGGCGGTCTGGGATGGATCACGAAACAGCGACAGGGCGCGGCCGTCCGCCATCGCCACGCGTGCGGGATCCGGCCAGACCATCTCGAGCCCATGGGTCCTCAGGCGCAGGTCCTCGAAAACGCGGGGGGAGAACGGGCCCATCCGATGCGCGAACGTATCCACCCGAAACCCGGGATGGAACTCCTCGGTCACCGTGGCGCCACCGATGACGTCGCGTTGCTCGACCACCACCACGGATAACCCCGCGCGCGCCAGGTAGGCGGCGGCCGTAAGCCCGTTATGCCCTGCCCCGATGACGATCGCGTCGAACGGCGCGCTCATTGGCGGAGATCCTTCAAGATCCGGAGCGCGCCGAGCCGGCCGGGTGCGCCGGAGATCCCGCCGCCGGGATGGGTCCCGGACCCGCACTGGTAATAGCCCGCGATGGGAGTGCGGTACTGAGCCCAGCGCGTCGCGGGCCGGAGCGAAAACAGCTGGTGGAGCGACAGCTCGCCGTGAAAGATGTTGCCCTCGGTCAAGCCCATCTCCCGCTCCATGTCCGCCGGGGTCAGCACCTGCCGGTGCAGAATGGCGCTCTTGAGGTTGGGCGCGAACTGCGACAGCGTGTCGATCACCGTGTCGCCGAAGGCTTCCCGCCGCGCATCGGTCCACCCGCCGTTCAGCTGGTAGGGCGCGTACTGCACGAAGATGGACATCACGTGCTTGCCGGGAGGCGCCATCCCGGGATCGATCAGCGAAGGAATCACGATGTCCAGGTACGGGCGGCGGCTGAAGGCGCCGTACTTGGCGTCGTCGTAGGCGCGCTCCAGGTACTCCACGCTCGGGCTGATGGAGATGGCACCACGGAGATGGGGCCCGAATCCCGGCAGGCAGGTGAAGTTGGGCAGCTCGCTCAATGCCAGGTTCACCTTGCCGGAGGACCCACGGATCCGGAACCGGCGAATGTCTGCGACCAGCTCACCCGGCAGCTCCGCCGGATCCACCAGCTCCAGGAAGGTGCGCTTGGGGTCGAGCGCCGACACCACCACCCTTGCCCCGATCTGCTCGCCGCTTTCCAGCACCACGCCCCGCGCGCGCCCTCCGCGCGTGATCACACGGGCCACGGCGGCGCCGGTCCGAAGCGTGACACCCCGGCGCTCTGCGGCGGTGGCGATCGCGTTGCTCACGGCGCCGGTCCCGCCACGCGCGAAGCCCCAGGCGCGGAACACGCCGTCGATCTCGCCCAGGTAATGGTGGAGCAGCACGTACGCGGTCCCGGGTGAGCGGGGGCCCAGGAAGGTGCCGATGATCCCGCTGGCCGACATCGTCGCCTTGAGGGATTCGGTCTCGAACCACTCTTCCAGGTAGTCCGCGGCGCTCATGGTCATGAGCTTCACCAGGGCATGGAACCGGTCGGCGCCCAGGGCGCGGACGTATCGCCCCAACCGGAGCAGCCCGGCCAGGTCGCTCGGAGCGAACGACGTGACGTCGGGCGGGATCATCCCCAGTACCGGCTTGACGGCGAACGCCAGCTGGTGCATCAGGCGCCCGAACTCGTCGTACGCGTCGGCGTCGCGCGGCGAGTGCCGGTACAGTTCCCGCCGAGTGAGATCGTGGTCCGCCCACCGCACCAGATAGTCGCCATTGGGGAGCGGCGTGAAGGTGCTCTCCAGGGGCAGGATCTCCAGCCCGCACGCCGGGAGGTCGAGATCACGGATGATCTCGGGCCGGAGCAGGCTCACCACGTAGGAGCACACGGAGTACTTGAAGCCCGGGAACACCTCTTCCGTGACGGCGGCGCCGCCCACCAGATGGCGGCGCTCGAGCACCAGCACGCGGAGCCCGGCTCGCCCCAGGTAGGCGGCGTTGACCAGCCCGTTGTGCCCGCCGCCGATCACGATGGCGTCATAGGACATTCCCATCGGCTTCCATGCAGATGCGCCAGCGTCCGCCTGCTCCTTCGCGCCTCCCCCAAGCGAAGTGGAAAGGCCGGGAACCTGGGCGACGCGTGTTCGGGGTCACGGGTAACACATCGACATGTTACTTGTACTCCACCGGAAAGTGGACCGCGCCGCATCCCGCAGTTTCTCAAGCGCGGTCCCGATGCAAAGCCGGTTGTGCCGTCACGAGCATGACGTGCGTCGACGCGAAAGCGGCGGGCCTGCTTGATCCACATCAACACGGCCCGGACCGGAGGCGCGGATAATTTTCGGTTGTTTCCGTTCCCGGGAGGTGCGCCATGTCGGACACCAGGCGTCTGTGGACGATTCTTGCAGCCATACTGGTCGCTTCCTTCTCCGTGCTGCTCTACATGGGCAGCGAGATCTACCGCGCGGCGCCGCCGGTGCCGCAACGCGTGGTGAGCGCCGCAGGCGAGGTGCTCTACACGCGCGCCGACATCGAAACCGGACGAGAGGTCTGGCAGACGACGGGCGGCCACCAGCAGGGTTCGATCTGGGGCCACGGCAGCTACGTCGCGCCGGACTGGACGGCGGACTGGCTGCACCGCGAAGCTCTCGCGCTGCTCGACATCCGGGCGCAGCGCACCTACGCGGTCCCCTACGAACGGCTGGACGAGACCACGCAGGGAGGGCTGCGAGCCGCGCTCAAGCGCGAAATGCGCGCCAACACCTACGACCCGCGGCCCGGCGACGTCGTGGTCTCGCAGGATCGCGCGCAGGCGATCCGCGCGGTCGGGGCGCATTACGCGGCGCTGTTCGGAGACGATCCGGCCTACGCCGCGTTGCGCGAGCAATATGCGATGAAGGAAGCGCCGGTCGCGGATTCCGCGCACAGGCGGGCGCTCGGCGCATTCGTCTTCTGGACCGCATGGTCGGCGGTGACCGAACGGCCCGGAGCCGACGTGACCTATACCAGCAACTGGCCCGCCGACGAACTGGTCGGCAACCGGCCGACGGCGCCGACGGTCATGTGGACGTTCGTCAGCATCCTGATGCTGCTCGCCGGCGTCGGGGCGCTCGTCTGGCACCATGCGGCGAGGCACGGCAAGGAACCGGCGCAGGAGCTTCCGGCGCTCGATCCGCTGCGTTCGGTCGTCACCACGCCCTCGATGCGCGCGACGGCCAAGTACTTCTGGGTGGTCGTCGCGCTGTTCATCCTGCAGGTTGCGCTGGGCGGAGTGACGGCGCATTACGCCGTGGAGGGCCAGGGCTTCTACGGTTTCCCGCTCGCGGAGTACCTGCCCTACGCGGTGACGCGCACCTGGCACACGCAGCTTGCGGTGTTCTGGATCGCGACCGCGTGGGTCGCGACGGGACTCTACATCGCGCCGGCGATCTCCGGCCACGAGCCGAAGTACCAGCGCTTCGGCGTGAATTTCCTGTTCACCTGCCTGCTCGTGATCGTGCTCGGCTCGATGGCGGGACAGTGGCTCGCCGTCATGCAAAAGCTCGGTCTCGACGTGAACTTCTGGATCGGCCACCAGGGGTATGAATTCGTCGATCTCGGCCGCTTCTGGCAGAGCTTCCTCTTCATCGGCCTCATGCTCTGGCTCGTGCTCGTGGGACGCGCGCTGTGGCCGGCGCTCATGCGCAAGGAGGAAGGACGGACGCTGACGTGGCTGCTGTTCCTTTCGACGATCGCGATCGGTCTTTTCTACGGCGCGGGCCTGATGTGGGGCAGGTACACGAACCTCGCCATGATCGAGTACTGGCGGTGGTGGGTCGTGCACCTGTGGGTCGAAGGGTTCTTCGAGGTCTTCGCGACGTCCGTGATCGCGCTTCTGTTCACGCGCCTCGGCCTGGTGCGCGCGACGACCGCGAACACCGCCGTGCTGTTCGCCACCATCGTGTTCCTCAGCGGCGGCGTGCTCGGCACCTTCCACCACCTCTACTGGACCGGCACGACGACCGGCGTCATCGCCCTGGGCGCGACCTTCTCGGCGCTCGAGGTGGCGCCGCTGGTGCTGATCGGTTTCGAGGCGTACGAGAACTGGAAGCGCAGCCGGGCGACCGCCTGGGTCACCGCTTACCGCTGGCCGATCCTGTTCTTCGTCGCCGTGGCGTTCTGGAACCTGGCGGGCGCCGGCCTGTTCGGCTTCCTCATCAACCCGCCGCTCGCGCTCTACTACGTGCAGGGTCTGAACACGACGCCGGCGCACGGACACGCGGCGCTGTTCGGCGTCTACGGCATGCTCGGCATCGGCCTGATGCTGTTCTGCCTGCGCGGACTCGCCCCGCGCGCGGCCTGGAACGACGGGCTGCTCAAGCTCGGCTTCTGGTCGCTGAACGGCGGGCTCGCGATGATGGTGCTGATGTCGCTGCTGCCGATCGGGCTGCTGCAGATGTACGCGAGCGTGACGCACGGTTTCTGGTACGCGCGCTCGGCGGAGTTCATCCATCAGCCGCTCGTGCACGCGCTCGTCTGGTTGCGCGCGCCGGGCGATATCGTGTTTGCCGTCGGCGTGCTCACGATCGCCTGGTTCGTGCTGCGGTTATGGTTGCCGCCGCGCCGGCCGACGCAGGAAGCCCGAACAGGCGAGGGCCGGGTTACGGCGGGTTTCCGATGAGATACCAGCCGACCGACCTCAAGGATCGTTCGCACGTAGGCGAGAGGTGGAATCGGTACTTCCTTCGTTCAATGCAGATCATTCTCCAGGCAACTCACGGGATCGTGAGCGGGTCTCCCGCGTTTTTTAAGCGTGCGTTGGGGGATCAATCGACGGATTCGAGCGCTTGCTCTCTCGGCCGGAGCGGTACATCTTCAACCGCGTATGGTACGAAGAATTAAGCGGGGAGCCGGAGTTCACGGAGTATCAGCTCCACTTCTCTCGACTCTCGCAGGACGAGCGCGCGGAACTCATCAAACTCCTTTCATCCACTGTGCCAAGCAAATTCATCGAGCTTTGTGCGCAGACATCGAGTCGAAGGGTGCGCGACATCCTCGAGTTCTATCGACCGCTGACCGACGAGCAAGAAGCGGAAATCTGGAGGAAATCCCGCGAGCATCGCGCAAGCGTGCTCCAACAAGGTCATTCGCCGCCAATTGCTCTTCCCTTTCTGCTTCGCGAGCTGGAAAGCACGCTGAATGAGGAAGAGCGCCTCGTTCACTCCTGGCATCCTTCGCCCCGTTTGCGTCCGTGAAGTTGAACTCCACCCTGGATCAGCGAAGTGTAGCCCATTCGACCCTCGTTTGGGCCGCCTACGCCCGCTTGCGATCGCGGTTGAAGAACGGCTTCTTGAAGCTTGGGCGGCAGCTTTACCGTGGCGGGCGTGCCGATCAGGGGCGATGCGCGGAGACAACCCTCCCGGCCGGCACGGTTGTAGGGATGTCGTCATTTTGCGTGGTAGAATGACGGCATGGTTGCGCGCCGCCGATATCCCCGCCTGCTCTCCCTGCCCAGGGGTAGCTTCTTCCTGTTCGGGATTCGAGGCGCTGGCAAGAGCACGTGGGCGCGCGAGCAGTTCCCGGGCGCTCATGTCGTGGACCTGCTTGACGAGGCGCGCTGCCAGCGCCTGCTCGCCGAGCCCGGGCTGCTCGCCATGGAGCTGCGCGCCCTGCCGCTGCGGCGCCCGGTCGTGCTCGACGAAGTGCAGCGGGTGCCGGCGCTGCTGAACGAGGTGCACCGCGCGATTGAGGCGGGCCCGCGCCGTTTCGTGCTTCTCGGTTCAAGCGCGCGTCGGCTCAAGACCACGACCACCAACCTCCTCGCGGGGCGCGCGACGCTGCGGACCCTGTTTCCGCTGGTGCCGGCGGAATTGGGCGGGGATTTTGATCTCGATCGCGTGCTCCGCTTCGGCAGCGTCCCTGTCGTGTGGCAGGCCGGCGATCCCCGCGCCGCGCTCGACGCCTATGTGCAGCTCTATGTGCGGGAGGAGATCCGCGCCGAGGCGCTCGTGAGGAACCTCCCCGCGTTCCTGCGATTCCTTCCGGTGGCGGCGTTGTTTCACGGACAGGCAATCAACGTGGCCGGGCTGGCGCGCGACGCGGCGACCGCGCGCACCACGGTGGAAGGATACGTGGGGATTCTGCAGGACACGCTTCTGGCGACGCTGCTGCCGGCGTTCGAACCGCGCCTGCGCGTGCGCGAACGGCGGCATCCCAAACTCTACTGGGTGGATCCGGGCGTGGTGCGCGCGGCAAAGCGGCAGTTGGGTCCGGTGGGCGCGGAAGAGCGGGGGGCATTGCTCGAAGGCTGGATCTTCACTGTGCTGCGGGCCCACAACGAAGCGTCGGAACTCTACGAGGAGATCGCGTACTGGGCGCCCCTTCAGGCGCGCCAGACGGAAGTGGACTTCCTCCTGCGGCGCGGCCGGGAGTACCTCGCGCTCGAAATCAAAGCGCAACCGCGCTTCTCGACCGCGCAGCTTTCCGGGTTGCGTGCGGTCACCGATCTGCCGCGCGTTGCGCGGCGCGTGCTTGTCTATCTGGGCGAGCAGCGATTGCGGACCGAGGACGGCATCGAAGTGTGGCCTCTGCGGTCTCTGCTGGACGCACTTGCCGGCGGACGTTTGTGGCCGTGACTCCGCACGGCCGCTGCGTCTGGTTGCAGGTAATGAAGCACGTCTACGCCCGCTTGCGCTCGGGGTCGAAGAACGGCTTTTTCACCACGCGTGCGGCGGCGCGCTTGCGGCAGTGTTCCACGAAGACTTCCATTCCCACGCGCGTGTCGGGCGCAGACCAGCGCAGCGGTGCTTTCCTTCCTAAATCGTTTTCAGGCTGCGTGCACGCGCACGCGCGGCTCGGTCTTCGGCCAGGTCGTGCGCCTGGCGACGCGCAGGTCGTAATCCGCCTGCAACCCCAGCCAGATCTCCGGGGAGACGCCAAAGTACTTGCCGAGCCGCAACGCGGTGTCGGCGGTGATGGCGCGCTTGCCGCTGACGATTTCGCTGATCCGGTTCGGCGGAACAGCGGTCTCACGCGCAAGCGCGTTGATGCTTACCCCGAGCGGCTTCATGAATTCCTCGTAGAGGATCTCGCCGGGCGGGATCGGTTCCAGAAGTCTTGCAGCCATGGTGTCACCTATTCGTGGTAATCGACGATCTCGACGTCGAATGCATGCCCTTCCGACCAGCGAAAACAGATCCGCCACTGGTCGTTGACGCGGATGCTGTGCTGGCCCTTGCGGTCGCCCCTCAGCGCCTCCAGCCGGTTGCCCGGCGGGACCCGCAGATCCTGGAGCGAGCGTGCCTGGCTCAGGTAAAGGAGCTTGCGGCGCGCCGGCCGCTCGATCGCGCGAAAACGCGTGACCTGCCGATCATTGAACAGCGCTTCCGTGTCGTGCGAACGGAAGGACTTGATCATCGAACAAGGGTATTACGCGGCGCGTAATACGTCAAGCGGTCAACGAGCGACTTGCCGTGGCTACTCCCGCTTGCGCTCCGGGTCGAAGAACGGCTTCTTCACCACGCGTGCGGCGGCGCGCTTGCGGCGGTGCTCGACGGTGACCTCCATCTTCACCCGCGTGCCGGGCGCGGCAAAGCGGGCGCGCAGGTGCGCGAGCGCGATGTACTTCTTGAGCAGCGGCGACCAGCCGCCGCTTGTCGCGTATCCGGCCTGGTCGCCGCCGGCATACACGGGTACGCTCGCTCGCCAGGCGGCGGTCGGAAGCCGCGGGGCGAGGCCGACCTCGGCGTAGAGCCGCTCCAGCGCGTCCCACTCGATCTCCAGCCCCACGAACTGCCACTGCGGGCCGCGCCGCGCCTCCTCCGCGAGTGCGCTCTTCCCGACGAAGTGCTCCTTCGCGAGGCTCACGGTCCAGCCGAGATCGAGCTCGAACGGTGACGACTTCTGGCTCTCGATGAGCGCCTTGCGCGCCGGGACGTAGTCGACGTCGATCAACATCAGTCCCGCCTCGATCCGCGCGAGATCGAGCGCGAGCATTCCTGCCGGCGTGATCCCGCACGGGGCACCGGCCTCGATCAGCGCGTCCCACACGGCAAGCGCGTGCGCCGCGTTCATCCAGATCTCGTAGCCCAGGTCGCCGGTGTACCCGGTGCGGGAAATCGTGACCCAGAATTCCCGCAGGCGAGCTGCGGTAATTCTGAAATATTTCAATTCAGCCAGGTTGGTGTCTGTCAACTGCTGGAGAATCTGGCGCGAGGCGGGCCCCTGCAATGCAAGAGCCGCGGTGGATTCGGAGACATCCTCTATAGTGACTTCGAGGCCCGTGGCGTTGTCTTGGAGCCAGCGCAGGTTGGGGTCGGCGGACGTTACGCGGAAGGTCTGCTCGTCGAGCCGCGCGATCGTGCCGTCGTCGAGCACCTTCCCGCAGGCGTCGCACCACGGCGTATAGAGCACCTGGCCTGCCATCGAGCGCGCGATGTTGCGCGTCATTACGCGATCGAGGAAACGCGTAGCGTCTTTGCCCCGCACTACATACTTATACAACGGCGAGACGTCGAAGAGCGCGGCGGAACTCCTGATCGCGTGATACTCGCGCTCGTGCGAAAGCTCGTACGAACTCGCAACGACGTAGCCCGCCCAGCGCCGCCACGCGTGGCTTGCGCACAGCGGAGCGGTGCGCGCGTGGAACGGTGTGGTCTTCAGAGGCGGCTGCGGATGCGCCTGCGGACCAGGTTGCAGCATCGATCACTCCGGGATAAGAGGCCGTTCACCGCCGCGCACTGCAGCCGCCTCATTTGAAAGCAGTTGAGCGGGGCGGACATCGGTTTCGCTGCCTGGCCTAGCAGATCTTCATATAAAAAATGCCGGGTGGGCCGGCATTTTTTGGCGCGCCCGGCGGGACTTGAACCCACGACCTTTGGCTTCGGAGGCCAACACTCTATCCACTGAGCTACGGGCGCGTTCCGAAAACGGATTGTAGCACAGGCAATCCGCCCTCTAAATTCAAGGTTTTACGGAGGCGGGAGATTGCCGCTATACTACGTTTTTTTGCGCCCCCTCGCAGGGAATTCCATGAGTGAAGAAGTCCGGATCGAAGAGCACTCTTCCCCGATCAAGACGCCGAAACAGCTGATTATCGTCATAGCGCTGGCCTTCCTCGTGCCGATCACGCTGATCGTCATGATCTCGCAGCTCGTTACGACCACCCGCGATACCTCCGCGACCAACCCGGGCTTGTCCGAAGAGGCGATCGCAAAGCGCCTGAAACCGGTGGGCGACGTGGCGATAGTGGAGCCCGCTCCCGCCGTCGCGGAAAAAAGCGGCAAAGAAGTAGTCGACGCGGTCTGCGCCTCGTGTCACGGAACGGGCGCGCTCGGCGCGCCGAAAATCGGTGACAGGAAGGCGTGGGCCAAGCTCATCCAGGAAGGGCTGACGCGCCTGAGTGACATCGCACTCAAGGGCATCCGGCAAATGCCTCCGCACGGCGGCAATCCCGATCTCACCGACGTCGAGGTCGAACGCGCGATTACCTACATGGTCAACCAATCAGGGGGCAACTGGCAGGAGCCGATCAGCAGGAAACCGGGGGCGACCCCGGAGCGCAGCGGGGAACAAATCGTGCAGGCGCAATGTGGCAGGTGCCACCTAGCCGGAGTGGGCGGCGCGCCAAGGATCGGCGACCGGGCGGCCTGGCTGCTGCGGGCGACGCAAGGTCTCGACGTCGTGGTCCGGTCCGCGATCAAAGGTCACGGCGGCATGCCCGCACGCGGCGGCATGGCCGACCTCACGGATGCGGAGTTGCGCAGCGCGATCGTGTACATGTTCAAGGCGAGCGCCGCGGCGGTGCCGGAAACCCCGGCAGCACCGAAAACACCTGCGCCCGCCGCGGCACCCGCCGCTGCGCCCGCGCCGGCGGCAACCGTCAAGGCAGACGCCGGCAAGGGCAAATCGGTTTACGACGCGAATTGCCTCGCGTGCCACGGCACAGGCGTCGCCGGCGCACCCAAAGCCGGCGACAAGGCGGCCTGGGCGCCGCGCCTCAAAACCGGCACGGACGCGCTGTACTCCGCGGCCCTCAAGGGCAAGAATGCGATGCCGCCGAAAGGGGGCAACCTCGCCCTCTCCGACGCCGACGTGAAGGCGGCAGTCGATTACCTGGTAGG
>JACQGO010000373.1 GCA_016199485.1 Betaproteobacteria bacterium | reverse complement strand
TCGGCGCCAACCCGGTGTCGAACCACCCGGTCGCGGCGACCTGGATCAAGAACGCGGTGAAGAACGGCGTAAAGCTCATCGTCGCCGACCCGCGGCGCTCGGAGCTCGCGCGCCACGCGACCCACTTCCTGCAGTTCAAGCCCGACACCGACGTCGCGCTCCTGAACGCCATGATGCACACCATCGTGCACGAGGGGCTGGTGAACGAAGCCTTCATCGAGAGCCGCACGATCGGCTACGAGGAGCTGAAGAAAAACGTCGAGGGCTTCAGTCCGGAGGCGATGGCTCCGGTCTGCGGGATCGCGGCGGAAACGATCAAGGAGGTGGCGCGGCTCTACGCGCGGTCGAAGGGCTCGATGATCTTGTGGGGCATGGGTATCTCCCAGCACATCCACGGCACCGATAACGCGCGCTGCCTCATCGCGTTGTGCCTGATGACCGGCCAGGTCGGACGCCCCGGGACGGGGCTGCATCCGCTGCGTGGCCAGAACAACGTGCAGGGCGCGTCCGACTCGGGGCTGATCCCGATGGTGTTTCCGGACTACCAGCGCGTGGACAACGCGCAAGCGCGGGCGCGCTTCGAAAAGCTGTGGGGAGCGACGCTCGACGGAAAACCCGGACTCACCGTGGTCGAAATCGTGAACGCGATCCACGCCGGCGAGATCCGCGGCATGTACATCATGGGCGAGAATCCCGCGATGTCGGATCCCGACGTCCACCATGCGCGCGAGGCGCTCGCCAGGCTCGACTGGCTGGTCGTGCAGGAGATCTTCCTCACCGAGACCTGCTACCACGCCGACGTGATCCTCCCCGCGACCGCGTGGCCGGAGAAGACCGGGACCGTCACCAACACCGACCGCAGGGTGCAGCTCGGCCGCCCGGCGCTCGCGCCCCCGGGCGAGGCGAAGCCGGATCTCGAGATCATCCGGGAAATTGCGCGTCGCATCGGCCTGAACTGGAATTACGAAGGCCCGCGCGACGTGTTCAACGAGATGCGCCACGCGATGCCCTCGATTGCCGGCATCACGTGGGAGCGGCTCGAGCAGGAGAGCTCGGTGACCTACCCGTGCCTCAAGGAAGGCGATCCGGGCGAGCCGGTGGTGTTCACCGACAGGTTTCCCACGCCGAGCGGGCGCGGCAAATTCGTGCCGGCCGACATCATTCCGGCCGCGGAGCGTCCCGACAAGAGCTATCCGTTCGTGCTGATCACCGGGCGCCAGCTCGAGCACTGGCATACCGGCGCGATCACGCGCCGCGCCGCGGTGCTCGACGCGCTCGAGCCCGACGCGGTCGCCTCGCTGCACCCGCTGGACCTCGCCGGGCTCGGCGCGAAACCGGGCGAGGTGATCACGGTCGAGACGCGCCGCGGCAAGGTGGCGCTCCACGCGCGCGCCGATGACGGCACGCCGCGGGGAGCGGTGTTCATCCCGTTCTGCTATTACGAAGCGGCGGCGAACCTGCTCACCAATGCGGTGCTCGACCCGTTCGGCAAGATTCCCGAATTCAAGTACTGCGCGGCGCGCGTGAAGCGCGGCGGCAAAGTACAACGACTGCTCTCCTTCGGCGGCGGGCAGGCGCTCGCCGCGCTGCAAACCGCCTAGAAAAAAGCAATCAGCCGCAGAGATCACAGAGAACACAGAGAAAACACGATCCAGTTGTGAGCAGGGGCTTTGCTTTCCTCTGTGAACTCCGTGTCCTCTGTGGCTTAAAGGATTCAACACTTGTCGCGCTGCGCGCGACTCCGTTATTCATCCCAGGAGAGGAAGAGCATGCCATTGTCGGACATCGAAATCGCGCAGCGGGCGAAACTGCAGCGCATCGTGAAGATTGCCGAGAGGCTCGGCATCCCGGAGGAGCATCTCGAGCCCTACGGCCACTACAAGGCCAAGGTGTCGTTCGAGTTCGTCGACAGCCTGAACCATCGCCCCGACGCCAAGGTGATCCTGGTGACGGCGATCACTCCCACGCCGGCGGGCGAGGGCAAGACCACGACCACCGTGGGGCTCGGCGACGCGCTCAACCGCATCGGCAAGAAGACGGTGATCTGCCTCCGGGAGCCCTCGCTCGGGCCGGTGTTCGGCATGAAGGGCGGCGCCGCAGGCGGCGGCTATGCGCAGGTGGTGCCGATGGAGGACATCAACCTGCACTTCACCGGCGACTTCAGCGCGATCGGGCTCGCCAACAACCTGCTCGCCGCGGCGATCGACAATCACATCCACCACGGCAATGCGCTCGGCATCGACGTGCGCCGCATCGCCTGGCGGCGCGTAGTGGACATGAATGACCGCGCCCTGCGGGAGATCGTGGTGGCGCTGGGCGGACCGGGCAACGGCTTCCCGCGCCAGGACGGGTTCGACATCGTGGTCGCCTCCGAGATCATGGCGATCTTCTGCCTCGCCACTTCGCTCAAGGACCTGAAGACGCGGCTCGGCAACATCGTGGTGGGCTACACCCGGGAGCAAAAGCCGGTGCGGGCGCGCGATCTCAACGTGCAAGGCGCGATGACGGTGCTGCTCAAGGACGCGCTCAAGCCCAACCTGGTGCAGACGCTGGAGAACAACCCGGCTTTCATTCATGGCGGTCCGTTCGCCAACATCGCGCACGGCTGCAACTCGGTGATCGCGACCAGGACCGCGATGAAGCTCGCCGACTACGTGGTGACCGAAGCGGGATTCGGCGCCGATCTGGGCGCGGAGAAGTTCATCGACATCAAGTGCCGCAAGTCGGGGATCCGGCCCTCGGCGGTGGTGATCGTCGCCACCATCCGCGCGCTGAAGTACCACGGAGGCGTCGATCTGAAGGAGGTCACCAAGGAGAATCTCGCCGCGCTGGAGAAGGGGATCGCCAACCTCGAGCGCCACGTCAACAACGTGCGCAACCACTACGGGCTGCCGTGCGTGGTGTCGATCAACCGTTTCGACTTCGATACCGATGCCGAGATCGCGCTGCTCAAGAAGAAGATGGCGCATCACGAGGCGCCGGTGATCCTCGCCACGCACTGGGCGCACGGCGCAAAGGGCGCTGAAGAGGTCGCGCGCACACTGGTCGATCTCGTCGAAAAAGTCCCGTCCGACTTCAAGTTCGTCTACGACGACGCGCTGCCGCTGTGGGACAAGATCAAGACCGTTGCCACCAGGATCTACCGCGCGAGCGATGTCACTGCCGACGCCAAGGTGCGCGCCCAGATCAAGCGGCTGCAGGAAGAGGGCTACGGGCACTATCCCGTGTGCGTCGCCAAGACCCAGTACTCGTTCTCGACAGATCCGCAACTGCGCGGAGCGCCCACGGGTCACGTGGTCAACATCCGCGAGGTGCGGCTCGCCGCCGGCGCGGAATTCGTGGTGATGGTATGCGGCGATGTCATGACCATGCCGGGGCTGCCCAAGGTGCCGTCGGCGGAGAAGATCGATCTCACCGACGAGGGCAGGGTAGTGGGGCTGTTCTGAAACCATTGCGCTCGGGCGGTGCTTCCTGCAGTCGGACCTTATGCACGCAAGGGCTTATTGACACGATTGAAATGGATGTGATACAAGCTAAACGTGCGTTCCGGAATACGGTACGCCGCTCCAAAGGGGAGTAGCTAAGGCAGCGCGGCGGAAAGCGCTGCTTCGGTCGGGTCGTCAAGACGGGACATCGGATCCACTCCGGGTCCCCGGCCCGCCGGCAAACGCGGATTTGCAAGCGAGACCTTTGCCCAAGTGGGCAAAGGTCTTTTTTTTGGGAGAAGCGTGGGCATACCGGAAGACCGGCATGACGGGTGCGCTAGGTGGCGTCCTGCGGCAGCCACGACTATTCGCTGCGAGCTTCAGCTTCAGTGAATTGGCGACGGCTGCATCCGCAGGTCCGGCAGAGGGTCCGGCGCTGTTCGGTATCCCGGTCGACTTCATCCTGTTTGCCGCGACGTTGCTCGGCGTCGCGCTGTTCCATCATCATACGCTGCGCGTCGCGTTGACGGGCCTGACGGTCATCGTTGCCTACAAGCTGCTCGTCACCGGCTTCAAGTTCGGGCCGGGTCTGCCCGGCCTGATTTCGCATATGGGGCATGAGTGGGTGATCCTCAGCAACCTGTTCCTGCTGCTGATGGGATTCGCGCTGCTGTCCAAGCATTTCGAGGAAAGCCGCGTGCCGGCGGTACTGCCGAGGTTCCTGCCGGATGACTGGAAAGGCGGCCTGGTGCTGCTGTTCATGATCTTCGTGTTGTCGAGCTTTCTCGACAACATCGCGGCGGCGCTGATCGGCGGCACCATCGCCGGCACGGTATTCAAGGGCAAGGTGCATATCGGCTATCTGGCGGCGATCGCCGCCAACGTGATTGCGAACGTCATGTTCCCCGAACTGTCCGACAAGTTCCCGTTCATCGGCGCCGCGGTGTGGGCGGCGATATTGCTGGCGGCGCCGCTGCGCAGGCCGGATGATCTGGTTCGGTTCGTCTGCTGGCGTCGCGTTGTCGAATATGTACTCGGAAGCCAAGAATGCCGGCCGCTGGCTCTTCCATGGCTGGCACGTGACGGTTGCCTACGTGCTCGGTTTTTTCGCGCTGCTGTGGATACTCGGCTGGCAGCCGCACCCGAAACACAAGAGCACGGCGGTTACACCGGCGCCGAGCGTGGAACTCGCTGCGCCCGTAAAGTTGGCACAGGCATTTGCGCCCGGTCGGCAGCCGCCGGCAAAATCGTCTTGAGGTTGGTCGCCGCATGCAGTGTTGCTTAGCTCAAAACAAATGCGCTAACATCCGCGACAAACTTCCCTTCCCAAAGCAAAAAAGAGACTCCCCATGGAACTCATGCAGTGGTTAACGCTGATCGTTTTTGCGGTCACGATACTCGCGGTTGTCACCAACGTCATCGACAGCACTGCAGCGGGACTGATCGGCATCGTGGTCATGGTCTGGATCGGCGTCATGACGGAGACCGACGCGTTCACTTTGGTGGACTGGAACGTGATGGCGATCCTGGTGAGCATCTGGATGATTGCGGGCTACTTCGGCAAGAGCGGTGTGCCGAGTTGGCTCTCGGTGCAAGCCTTGCGCCTCTCCGGCGGCCGGCCGGGGCTGCTGGTCATGATCCTGTCGTTTCTGGCGGGCGTGATCTCGATGTTCGTGGATAACGTGGTGACCATCCTGATGATGGCGCCGGTGGAGCTGCCGCTGTCGCGGGCGTTGAAAATCCAGGCCTCGCCGCTGGTGCTGATGATCGGGTTCAGCGCCAACTTCTTGGG
>JACQGO010000375.1 GCA_016199485.1 Betaproteobacteria bacterium | reverse complement strand
GCGCAACGTGAAGCGGTGTTTTCCCGCAAGCAGGCCCGATCAATTTGATGAAATTGCCGATCACGCTCTGCTTCGCCGCCCTCGCGCATGCCGGAGGGGCGTCGGGCAGCGACACCGACCCGACGCTGCGCGAGGTGCAGCGCAACCTGGAGCTGCGCCGGCAGCAGCAGGACGACCTGCGGCTGCGCATGAAGCAGTATGAACGCAGCATCCAGACGCCGCCCGCCGACGCGCGCCAGCAGCAGGCGATCCGGCAGCTCGAGATCGAGCAGCGCCAGCGGCTGCAGGAGCTGCATTACCGGCAGAGCGTCGAGGCCCCATCGGCGCTGCCTGCCGAGGACGAGGGCACGCGGCGCGCCAAAGCGCAGATCGAGCAGCAGCGCGCGCAACAACAGAGCGAGCAGCAGTTACGGCGCTTCGACCGTGAATTGCAGCAGCAAGCCGACCAGCGCAAGGGCGAAATGGCGCGCCGGGCTTCGGTCATCCGGGCCTCCGGTGCGCGGGCGGACTGACGAAGGGGCCGGGGTCCGGTATCATGGCGGATGGAATGCCGCCGCAAGGCTTGAACCGGTCTCAAAAACCTGAAAACTTCAGCCACAGAGCACACAGAGGTCACAGAGTTTAACCATCGAACCCGTGAAGGGATGCGGTAGGCAGGCGCAACACAGGGTTTTCCCGGTTTTCTCCGTGTTCTCTGTGCTCTCTGTGGCTGGAGCCTTTTCTCTGTTGAATCGGTTTTGAGTGATTTTTTGAGATGGCTTCTTATATCGTTTTGACCCGACGGAGGGAGAACAAGCATGACTGCATCGCATCTTTTGCGTCTATCGTTTTTGACGCTATGGCTGTTTACGGTCGCTGCTGGCGCGCTGACACAGGCGCGGGCGGCGGAAAAGGGGTACGAGCCGCAGGTCGGCCAGGAAGGCAAGGACGTCGTGTGGGTTCCGACCTCGCAGGCGCTGGTGAATAAGATGCTCGACCTGGCGAAAGTCACGTCGCGCGACTTCGTGATCGACCTCGGATCGGGCGACGGGCGCACCGTCATCACCGCGGCGAAGCGCGGCGCGCGCGCGCTCGGCATCGAATACAACCCGGACATGGTCGAGCTCTCCAAGCACAACGCCGCCCGGGAAGGGGTCGGCGACAAGGCGAGCTTCGTCAAAGCCGATTTGTTCGAGACCGATTTTTCGCAGGCGACAGTGATCACCATGTTCCTGCTGCCGGAGATCAACCTGAAGCTGCGCCCGAAAATACTCGATCTCAAGCCGGGCACCCGCATCGTGTCGAACTCCTTCACGATGGGAGACTGGGGCCACGACCGGACGGCCACGGCGGGCGAACACGAGAGTTGCACCTCCTACTGTACGGCCTACCTGTGGATCGTGCCCGCGAAGGTGGGCGGCACGTGGCAGCTCGCGGACGGCGAGTTGAGGCTCAAGCAGAGCTACCAGAAGTTCGTCGGCACGCTCGGTTCCGGAGGCCGCGACACGGTGATCAGGAACGGCATGCTGCGCGGCGATCAGATCAGCTTCAGCGTTGGCGACGCGCGATATGCCGGCCGCGTAGAAGGCGACAAGATCGAAGGCACGATAAAATCCGGCGGGAATACGCGCAAGTGGAGCGCGACCCGCACCGGCAAGCCGGCGCCTGCGCGTTCCTGAGCGCGCGTGTTTCATTCTCCGGATTTCCCCCATGATCGACCGGGAAAAAATGCGCGTCTTCGACCTCCATTCCCACTGGGGAACTCGGAGGGGTTACCGCCTGCGCACGGATGCGGAGCGGGCGCAGCAGCCGAAAGTCTGGAAATCCACCGCCACCTACGTGACGGAGCAGGAAATGGCCGGCTATTTCCGCAAGAATCGCGTCAAGGCGATTCTGGATTTCGGGTTTACCAAGTCCCTTCCGATCGACGAGGTGAAGGAATTCCACGATTACGCGCTCGAGACGCAAAGAAAATACCCCGACGCGATATTCGGCAACTGGATCAACATCGATCCCAGGAGCGGCACGGCCGGAGTCGCGGAAGTCGAGCGCTGCGTCGCGGCGAAGGCGGGCTTTGTCGGATTCATGGTCTCCGGCGGGTCGCTGGGTGTCGCCGCCAGCGATCCCGTATTCGACCCGTTCTATGGACTGTGCCGGGAGGCAAAGATCCCGGTGCTGATCCTGGTGGGCTACACCGGTTCGGGCGCGGGGCTCCCGGGCGGGGGCGGCGTGCGGCTCGAGCTATGCCATCCGCGGCACGTGGACGACGTGGCGGTGAGGTACCCCGACCTCAGGATCATCGCCGGCAGGCCCGCCTGGCCGTGGCAGGACGAGATGATCGCCGTGCTGCTGCACAAGCCGAATGTATGGTACGAGCTGCACGGATGGTCTCCCAAGTATCATACCGAGAGCCTGAAACGCGAGATCTCCCGCCGCCTGAAGGATCGCGTGATGTTCGGCGCGGACTACCCGCTGTTCACGTACGAACGGCTCTTCGCGGACTGGGAGGCCGAAGGCTACAGCCAGGAGATCCTCGGGAAAGTGTTCTGCCGGAACGCCGAATCGTTTTTTACGGGGCTCGGGGCGTAGGAAACGGCATGGACCTGCAACTGCGCGACAAGGTCGCGATTGTCGGCGGAGCGAGCCAGGGCATAGGCTACGCGATCGCGCGCACGCTCGCCCAGGAAGGCGCGAGGGTCGTCGTCACCGCCAGACGCGAGGGACCGCTCAACGCGGCGGCCGAAACGATACGCACGGAAACGGCGGGTACCGTGCTTGCGGTCCCGACCGACCTCAGGCGCGCCGCGGACTGCGTACGGGTCATCGACACCACGCTGAAGAACTTCGGCAGGATCGATGTCCTCGTCAATAACGACGGCGCGCCGCCGCTGGGCAGGATAGAGGAATTCGACGACGCCGCCTGGGACAAGGCGGTTCAGCAGAATCTGTACAGCGTGATACGCATGGTGCGGCTCGCCGTGCCGCACATGAAAGCGGCGGGGGGCGGGAGCATCGTCAACATCACCGCGGTTTCAGCCCGCCAGCCGCTCGCGGGTCTGGGCTTGTCGGTCGCCACCTGGGCGGGTGTCCTGGGGTACGCGAAGACGCTGTCGCTCGAGCTGGGCCCCGCCGGCATCAGGGTCAACACCATATGCCCGGGGCGCATCGATACCGGGCGGCTGGAGCTGGTCACGCGAAAACGCGCGGAACAGTCGGGCCAGGATCCGGACAAGATGATGCAGGAGCTGCTGGAGGAAGTGCCCCTGCAGCGGTTGGGCACGCCGGATGATGTGGCGGCGCTGGTGGCGCTGCTCGCGTCTCCGCGCGGATCGTTCATCACGGGCACAGCGATCCAGGTCGATGGCGGTCTGCTGAGGAGCGTATATTGAACCGCAGCGGCCGGATGACTCCCGACGCGGAGCTGAGGAGGATGAGCGAGGAGCGACCGCCGTACTACTGGCAGTCACTCGACTTCCCGAAGCTGATCGAGGACTATCCTCCTCCGCCAGCGTTCTTCCGTACCGTGTACCGCATGCCGCACGCGCAGCTGCGCGAGCTCCAGGAAAGGAGATTCCGGTCGCAAATCGCGCGGGCCTGGGAGATTCCGTTCTACCAGCGGCGCTGGCGCGCGGCGGGGCTCGAGCCCGGCGACGTCCGCGGCGTCGAAGACCTCGCGAAAATTCCGCCGTACACGGTGCGCGATATCCGCGACAGCATCGCGCGCAATCCGCCGTTCGGGGATTTCATGGGCGTCTCGCCGCAGGACGGGCGCCGGCTGCCGCTCGTGGTGCAGACCAGCGGTGGCACGACCGGCCTGCCGCGTCCCATGCTCTACGCACCGCAGGACCGCGAGATCATGGCGATACTGGGCGCGCGCCGCTTGGTCATGCACGGGGTGCGTCCTGGCGATCTCGTGCAGGTCACCCGCTCACTCGGCCTGCCCAACGGCGGCTTTCACGTACGCGAGGCGCTGTGGAAATACACCGGCGCAGTTCCGGTGATGACCGGCAGCGGCAACGTAACCCCGACGCGGCGGCAGATCGAGATCATGAAAGCCTGGGGTGTGAACGTCATCGTCGGCTTCCCCGCGTATCTGCGCCACATGGCGATCGTGGCGCGCGACGAGCTCGACATCGACCCGCGCGGCCTGGGCATCCGCTCGCTCGACTCCAACCTCGGCGTCGAGGATCGGAAAACGATAGAAGAACTGTGGGGCGCCCCGTGCCACGACTTCTACGGAGCGCACGAGTCCGGGATGATCGCCGCCGACTGCGCCTACCGGGACGGCATGCACATCCAGCAGGACGCCTTCGTCGTGGAAATCCTCGATCCGGAAACCGGCGCGCCGGCGCCGGCGGGCGGCAAAGGCAATGTTTGCGTCACGACGCTCTTCAAGTACAGCGCGCCACTGATCCGCTACAACATCAATGATGTTTCGGCGATCATGCCGGGGAGCTGCGCGTGCGGCAGCACCCTCGAGCGCCTCGAGAGAATATTCGGCCGCAGCGACAGCATGGTGAAGTTGCGCGGGGTGAACGTGTTCCCGGAGGCCATCGGAGCGCTGATCGTCGAGGACGCGCGCTCAACGGGAGAGTATTTCTGCGTCGTGGAGCGCGCCGGCAAGGCCGGCCACGATGGGATGACCGTGATGGTGGAGGTGGCGGATCCGTCCGTCGATCAGAATGCCTTCCACCGGGATCTCGAGCGCCGGCTGCACGAGGCGCTCGCGGTGAGGGTTGCGGTCCAGCCGGTCGGGCGCGGCGAGCTCGACCGGTATACCGGGGTGTCGCGGAGCTCGAAGGTCAATCGGCTGCTTGACAAGCGCAAGGCGTAAGGCCCCGCTTCCGGCGAGAGGGCGAGTTTATGAGCGCGCCAGACACTAGAACCTGCTTGGTCTCAAGTTCCAAGTGCAACGTTCGGAGCG
>JACQGO010000379.1 GCA_016199485.1 Betaproteobacteria bacterium | reverse complement strand
TCTCTTTCCGGGCATGGGCGCCTACTCGTTCCTCGAGCGCAAGATCGGGCAGCACGGCGCGGAAACGCTCATTGCAAGCGGGAAGGTCTACAGCGCCGAGGAGATGCTCGCGCACGGCGTGATCGACCTCGCGGTCGACGACGGTCAGGGCGAGGCCGAGGTGGCCGCCCTGATTAAACGCCGCGGCCGCGGCCGCAATGGGCTCGCCGGGCTCGCCGCGGTGCGGCGTCGCGTGCACCGCATCGAGTTCTCCGAGCTGATGGACATCGTCGAGATCTGGGTCGACAGCGCGCTGCGCCTGAATTCGCGCGACCTGAAGCTCATGCAGCGCCTGGTCTCCCGTCAAAACGGCCTCGGCGAATCGCAGCAGGTACATTGAGCAGCGGATCGCGGAGCTGCGGGAGCGGTCGCCGATCCTCGCCGTTTCAGTGAAGGCTTACCTGCCCGCAGGTTAGCCGTAACTAAAACGGCCTCGGCGAATCGCAATAGGTGCATTGACGGCCCGGCGTGCCTCTCCCTGCACTTGCTCGCGGCGGGGGAGCGGAGGGGAAATTAGCGTGAATTCAGCCGGTTTGGTAAACTGGCGGCGTCGGCGTTTGCGTCACGGAAGGCGTCCGGGCGGGGCGCACCGCGAGCAGCGCCGTGCGGGGAACAATAACGTGGTTAACGAGAACCTGGAATACAGCATACAGGAAGCCTCGGAGCGTCTCGGCATTCCGATACAGAAGCTGCGACGGTGGGATGAGCAGGGCGTGCTGGTCGCGCGCCGCACCCCCGGCGGCCATCGCCGGTATACGAAGGAGCTGATCGACCGGCTCGCCTCCTCCCCGCTCGCGACCGGTGCGGAGAAAAACTCCAAGGAGCTCGCGACCATCAGGCGTTCGCTCGCCGAGAAGCGACGCATCATCCAGCTGCTGCTGGAAAGCGAGAACCGCTATCGCGACCTGGTCGAGACTTCGCACGACCTCGTCTGGGTCACCGACGCGCAGGGCCGCTTCACTTACCTCAACAACGCCGCCCACGACATCTTCGGGCTCGCGTCCAAGGACCTGATCGGCCGCTGTTTCTTCGATTTCGAGGCCGGCCAGTCGCACATCTCCAACCGGCGCTTCCTGGCGACGCTGAAGAGGCACGGCGAAGTGAAGAACTACATCACCCACGTGGTGACCGCCAGGGGCGAGGACCGCTGGATCGGGATCAACGCGCGCATCACCCTCGATGAAAACCGCGAGATGCTGGGCATCCGGGGCACCGCGCGCGATATTACCGAGCAGCACCTCGCTACCCGGCGCATCGAGCACCTCGCGTTGCACGACGCCCTGACCGACCTGCCGAACCGGGTGAGCCTGCAGTGCAGGATCGAGGCCGCGGTCACGAGCGGCGCGGTCGGCGCGGTACTGTTTCTCGACGTCGACCATTTCAAGTACGTCAACGACAACTTCGGGCACCGCACCGGCGACCAGCTGATCGTAGGCATCGGCAGCGTGCTGCGGGATCTCATGCGCGAATTTCACGGCGAGCTGTTCCGCCTCGGCGGCGACGAGTTCGCGATCCACCTACCGCAATCGCTGCGCAAGGACGCGATCGAAGTGGCGGAGGACGTGCTCGACGCGATCCGTCACTACCGCTTCCAGGTGAACGAGCAGCGGTGCGTTTCCAACCTCAGCGTGTCGATCGGCATCGCGCTCTATCCCTTCCACGGCAACGACCTGCTGGGCCTGCTGTCGAACGCCGACATCGCGCTCTACCAGGCCAAGGACCACGGCCGCAACCGCTACATGCTGTTCGACCAGAACGCGGACAGCGTGCGCAGCACGCACAAGCGCATTCACTGGGCCAAGAAGCTGCGTGACGCGCTCGACAACGACCGCCTGCTGCTCTACGCGCAGCCGGTGGTGCGCCTCACCGACCAGGCCACGATGCACCACGAGATCCTGCTCAGGATCCGCGATGACCAGGGCAAGATCATCTCTGCGGGCAGCTTCATCGAGCTCGCGGAGTCGCTGGGCCTGATCCAGGAAATCGACATGCGGGTCGTGGAAAAGCTGTTGCAGCACATGGAGCGCCGCGGAGAAGCGGGAAAGAAGCTGCGCTACTTCGTCAACCTCTCGCGGGTGAGCATCTCCGACCAGCAGTGGATCAGGCGTTTCCACCGGATGCTGCGCGCGAGTCACGTCGACCCCAGCCAGCTGGTGTTCGAGATCACCGAGACCGCGGCGATGTCGGAAATCGATGTCACGCTCACCTTCATCCGCCAGTTGAAGGAGATGGGCTGCCGCTTCGCGCTCGACGATTTCGGCGCCGGCTTCAGCTCGTTCTACTACCTGAAGCGCTTCGAGGTCGATTACCTGAAGATCGACGGCGGGTTCGTCCGCGATCTCGCCACCGATGAAGGCAACCGCATTTTCGTAAAGGCCCTGAACGACGTCGCCAGGGGGCTTTCGAAGCAGGTGATCGCCGAGTGGGTCGAGACGCCGGACGTGCTGAAGCTGCTGATCGAGATGGGCGTGCAGTACGGGCAGGGGTTCCTGTTCCAGCAGCCGTTCCCGCTCGAGGTCGAGGCGGCGCCGGCCACTCACAGCCCGAGGTCGACGGCAAGCGGTCACCGGTAAGAGAACGGCGGTCAGGCAACCGCGGCCTGTCGCCCGATGCTTCCTGCCCGCCGTCTGCCGTTCACCATTCGCCGTTCACGATCTTCTCCGCCCACATCAGGCCGATCATCGTCTTGATGTCGGTGATCCTGCCGCCTTTCACCCACTGCAGCGCCTCGGCAAGCGGGGTAAGCAGCACCTCCAGGAATTCCTCGTCATCGCGGGCGTGGCCGACGTGGCTCAGCCCGCGCGCGAAGTAGAGCTCGATGCGCTCGTCGGAATAGCCGAGGCACGGATGGAGCGTCGCGAGGTGGCGCCAATGCTCGGCACGGTAGCCCGTCTCTTCGGCGAGCTCGCGCTGCGCGGTGGCAAAGGGATCTTCTCCCGGTTCCATCTTCCCGGCCGGCAGCTCGTAGAAGTGTCCCTGCAGCGCATAGCGGAACTGGCGCTCGAGCAGCACCTGCCCGCCGTCAGCGAGCGCGGCGATCATCACCGCCCCCGGGTGCCTGACATATTCGCGCGTCGTGGCGCGGCCGTCGGGCAGGCTCACGCGATCTTCCAGCACATGGAGCAACTGGCCACGGTAGACGGTCCTGGAGGAGAGCGTGTGTTCGGTGAAGTCGGGTGGTGTGCCGGCCATGTTGACTCACAACGAAAACTGGATCGAGTACGCGCACAACGCCATCAGCGGCTCGGGCATGACGCCGAACACGAGCATCGCGAGACCGTTCACGCTCATCACCACGCGAGCGTCGGAGCGCGGGGTGATCGGCGCCGTATCCCGCGGCTCGTCGAAATACATGAGCTTCACCAGCCGCAGGTAATAGAACGCTCCGACCAGCGCAAACAGCACCGCCACCACCGCGAGCCAGACATAGCCCGCGTTGAGCACCGCCTGCAGCACGGACAGCTTGGCATAAAAGCCCACCGTCGGCGGCACGCCGGCCATCGAGAACATGATGAGCAGCATCATGAACGCGTACCACGGGCTGCGCTGGTTGAGACCGCTGAAGTCGTCCAGATTCTCCGCCTCGAAGCCGCTGCGCGAGAGCACCAGGATCATGCCGAACGCGCCGATGTTCATGAGCGCGTAGACCACCACGTAGAACATCGCCGAGCTGTAGCCGTTCAGATCGCCGGAGAGCAGGCCGAGCAGCACGAAACCCATGTGCGAAATCGTCGAATACGCCAGCATGCGCTTGAGATTGGTCTGCGCGATCGCGGTAATGTTGCCGATCGCCATGGAGAGCACCGACATGATGATCAGCATGTCGCGCCATTCGACGAGCAGCACTTCTGCGCCCAGCGCCTCGACCAGCAGGCGGATGATGAGGGCGAACGCCGCGAGCTTGGGCGCGGAGCCGATGAACAGCGCGACCGCCGTCGGCGCGCCGTGGTAGACGTCGGGGACCCACATGTGAAACGGCACCGCGCCGAGCTTGAAGCCGAGCCCGGCGATGATGAACACCAGGGCGAACACCATGACCGCTTCCCTGGCTTCGCCGTTGAACACCGCCTCCGCCACCTTGAGGACCTCGAGCGAGCCGGTCGCGCCGTAGAGCATCGACATCCCGTAAAGCAACATCCCCGAGGCGAGCGCGCCGAGCACGAAGTACTTCATCGCCGCCTCGGTGGAGGCGGCCGAGTCTCGGTTCAGCGCCACCAGCGCGTAGAGGCACAGCGACAGCAGTTCCAGGCCGAGGTACACGGTCAGGAAGCTGTTGGCGCTGATCATAACCATCATGCCGAGCAGCGCGAACAGCAGCAGCGTCAGGAACTCCCCCCGCAGCAGGCCGCGGTCGAGCAGGTACTGCCGCGAATAGACCAGCGCGGCCGACACCGCGCCGTAGGCCGCGAGCTTGAGCACGTGCGACATCACGTCGGCCACATAGAGTTTGTTGAAGGCGTGGATCAGGACCCCGCCGGTGCCGACCAAGACGAACACGGTCGCCGCGGCGCAGGCGAGCAGCACGCACTGCGCCATGAAGAAGCTCGCGCGCCGGTCCTCGCTTTTCACGAACAGGTCGACGAGCATCAGCGCGCAGGCGCCGGCCAGCAGCACGATTTCGGGCAACGCGATCAGGAAATCGAGTTTCATGTCAGATCTTCGGCACCGCGACGTGGCGCAGCAGCTCGTTCACCGAAGCGTGCATCACCTCGGTGAAGGGCAGCGGGTAGACGCCCATGGCGAGGACCGCGACCGCGAGCGCGCCGAGGACGAGGAACTCCCTTGGATTCAGGTCCTGCAGCGCGGCCACATGGTCGTTCGCGACCGCGCCGAAGATCACGCGCTTGTACATCCACAGCGTGTAGGCGGCGCCGAAGACCAGCGTGGTCGCGGCGGCGAAGGCGAGCCAGAAGTTCGCCTTCATCGCGCCCATGATCACCATGAATTCGCCGACGAAGCCGCTGGTCGCGGGCAGGCCGCAGTTGGCCATCGCGAACAGCATCATCAGGGAGGCGAATTTCGGCATCGTATTCACCACGCCGCCGTAGTCGGCGATGTTGCGCGTGTGCATCCGGTCGTACATCACCCCGACGCACAGGAACATCGCGGCCGAGACGAAGCCGTGCGAAATCATCTGCACCAGCGCGCCCTCGACGCCGTAGGCGTTGAAGATGAAGAAGCCGAGCGTGACGAAGCCCATGTGCGAGATCGAGGAGTA
>JACQGO010000378.1 GCA_016199485.1 Betaproteobacteria bacterium | reverse complement strand
GGCATCGGGGCCTGAGGGAGCTGCACGCCCGCCGTGTTGCGGGCCGCGGCGCTCATCGAGAAGCTCGGCATCCCGACGGTCTCCATCATCGCGACCGGATTCCTGAAGCAGGCGGAGCTCGTTGCCAAGGGCCTCGGTGTCCCGCTCGCGCTCGCCGAGTATCCCGGGCATCCGATGGTGGACAGCGAAGAGGAGTTGAAGCGCAAGGTAGAGGAGGTCCTGGCGCCCGGCGTTCTGCGGGCACTCACGCTCGACGCGCCGCCGCCCGCGGCGACGGCGGAGGAGGAGCCCGCTCCGGGAGAGGTGATCTTCAGCGGCACGTTCGACGAGGTGCAGGAGCGTTTTTACCGGCGACTCTGGACCGACGGCCTGCCGATCGTTCCGCCGACGCGCGACCGGGTCGCGGCATTCCTCGAGTTTACCGATCGCAAGCCGGAAGAAGTGATCCGGGTAGTGCCCCAGGAAGGACGCGAGGCGACCATCCTCAGCATCGCGGTGAACGGCGTCATGGCAGGCTGCCGCCCCGAATACATGCCGGTTCTCGTTGCCGTGGTCGAGGCGATGTGCGATCCGGTTTTCCGGATCGAGGATGCGGGCTCAACTCCGGGCTGGGAACCCCTGGTCATCGTCAACGGGCCCATCATCAAGCAGCTCGATTTCAACTGCGGCCAGGGCGTGCTGCGCGTCGGCCGGCAGGCAAACACCAGCGTCGGCCGCTTCGTGCGCATGTACCTGCGCAACATCTGCGGCTACCGGATCCCGCCCGGGGCGGGCGACAAGGGCAGCATCGGGCAGACCTTTCTCGTCGCCCTGGCCGAGGACGAGGACACCGCGGGTGACATCGGATGGCCGACCTTCGCCGAGGACCGGGGCTACGCGCGCGGCGAGAACGTGGTGACAGTGCACAGCGTGGTGTGCATCACTTCGCCCGTGTACAGCGCGGGCGCCCGCGCCGCCGATCACGTGCGGCAATGGGGCGAGGTCATGGGAGCGGCGTTCGCCTACTGGACGCACACCGGCTTCAAGCGCGGATTGTGGAACCCGCTGATCGTGGCCGGTCCCAACATCGCAACGGTGATCGCGCGCGAGTGGAGCAAGGCCGAAGTGCGGCGTTATCTCCACGAACGCGTCACGATTACCGCGGAGCGTGCGACGCACTATGCCCGCATGACGGCCACGCCCACCTTCGACCTGGAGCAGCTCGTGAAGGACGGCATCCTACCGCCCGAGTACGCCGCGTCCAGGGATCCCGACCGCCCGCTGCGGATGTTCATCAAGCCCGGGATGATCGGCATCCTGGTCGCCGGCGATCCCGACCGCAACCAGTCGCGCGGTTACATGGGCAACCACGTGCAGGGCCCGCCGACCAGCCGGCGCGTCGAGCTGCCGCGCGCCTGGGACAAATTGCTTAAGCGGGCCGGGTGAGTCGAGGCACGGGGTTTGCGGGGTCGCATCCAGCGGCTGCGCCGCCGGAACCTGCTCCGCCCTGCGCGGGCCCCAGCGGGCGTGTGATGATCGCGTGAGGCGAACCGTTTTCCACGAGGAGCAATCATGAGTTCATTCGGACGTTTTGATCGAGCTTTCAGGTGCACCACACTGGCCGCCTTGCTCGTGACCGCCAGCGCTGTCGAGGGATGGGCCCAGACCGCAAGCTGGAAGCCGGAAAAGAATGTCGAGATCGTGGTGCCTGCGGCGCCCGGCGGAGGCACGGACCGTACCGCAAGGACCATACAGATGATCCTCCAGCAGGGCCGGCTGGTGGAAGCGCCGATCGTGGTCGTAAACAAGCCTGGTGCGGGTGGATCGCTTGGCCTGCTCTACGTTACGCAGCATTCGCGAGACGGACATTTTCTGGCGATCACCCAACCGGCCTTGCTGACGAACAACATCACTGGCCTCAGCAAGCTCAGCTACGGCAACTTCACTCCGGTGGTACAGTTGAGCAGCGAGTACATCGGGTTCTCGGTGAGAGCCGACTCCGGCATCAAGGGCGCCGGCGAGGTCGTCGAACAGGTGAAGAAAGACCCGCAGAGCGTGGTATTCGGGGTGTCCAATGCGCTGGGGGCGCCGGGGCACATTGCGCTCGCTTTGGTCATGCGGGCCGCGGGGATCGATGTCAAGAAACTGAAGGTCGTGGTGTTTGCTTCGGGCGGGGAATCAAGGACGGCGCTGATGGGCGGTCACATCGACGTGGTCCCCACGACGGTTGCGAACCTGGTCGCTCCCATCAAGACGGGCAAGGTTCGCGTTGTCGCGGTTACTGCGCCGCGTCGAATCAGCGGGGTTTTCGCCCAAGTGCCGACATGGAAAGAGCAGGGCATCGACGCGGTGATCGGAAACTGGCGCGGCGTCGTGGGACCGCCCGGAATGTCTCGCGCGCAGGTCCAGTACTGGGAGGCCGCGTTCCTGAAGATGACGAGCAGCGAGGACTGGAAAAAAGACCTCGAGCGCAACGCCGCCGAATCGGAATTCATGGACAGCTCCCGCAGCAGGAAATTCCTGGAATCGCAGAACGACGAGCTCAGGCGGATACTCGCCGAACTGGAGCTTGCGAAGTGACTTCGTAGTCGGCGCCGGCGCATGCCGGTGTGCGTGTGCCGCGAGAGTCACGCCGCTCGACCGCGCACATTGCGGACGGCAGCGTCCAGCCGAGCGGTGCGCGAGCGGGCTCACAAGCGGAGCGGTGTTTGGCAGGCTTTCGGGTCGCAGCGCGACGCGTCTTGCGATGGAGCGCAGGGCGACGTAGCATGAAAACGGTGGAGCAATCGACCGAATCGTCATCACTTTAAAGGGGAAGAAGAGCGTGGACCTGCATCTGAAAGGGAAGACCGTATTGCTGGTCGGAGCGAGTCGGGGTATCGGCCTGGAAGCGGCGAGGATGTTCGCGGCGGAAGGCGCCAATGTCATGCTGGCTGCGAGGTCCGAGGAGCCCCTCCGTCAGGCGGTCGAACGGGTGAAGAAAGAGTCGGGGAACCCCAACGTACACCACGTGGTGGGTGATATCCGCGAGAGGGATAGCCACGTTCGAATAGTCACGGCGACCGTGGCGCAATTTGGAACCATCGACGTGCTCGTCAATAACGCCGGCGCCGCCTTATCCAACCCGAACCCGGAGATGACCGATGAGATCTGGCTTGAAGCCCTGCATTACAAGCTGCTGGGCTATATCCGGACCACATTGGCGGTGTTCCCCATCATGCGCAAGAACGGCGGCGGTGCGATCATCAACGTGATCGGCGGCACCGGACGAGAGCCGTATCCCTGGACGTCGAGTACTGGCGTAGTGAACGCCGGGCTGCTGAATTTCACAAAGACCGTCGCGACGCAGTATGCGGCAAGCGGCATTCGCGTCAACGCCATCAATCCCCGGCAGATCGACACGAAACGCCTGGCCGATTTTCGAGCGGTAGAGCCGGAAGGCTACGCAGAAACGATCGCCGAAATCCCTCTCCATCGGCTCGGACGGGCGGAAGAAGTGGCCTCCGTGATTATCTTCCTTGCTTCCGATCGGGCTAGCTTCATCACTGGAACGGCAATCGACGTGGATGGGGGTGCAACCCGGAGTGTTTCGTTCTAGTATCCCATGTCCAGGTGGTGCCGTGTATCGGAGAACGGGGGCCACAATGAGCCAGATCTTGCGTGTTATCGTAATCGCGGCAGCGATGGCGTTCCTGCCATTGCTTGCGTCCTTTGCGTTCAGCCAGCCGTTTCCAGCAAGGCTTGTGCGGTTCATCGTGCCTTTCCCGCCCGGCGGCGGCACAGATACCGTAGCCCGCATTGCTGGGCAAAAGGTGAGCGAGGCGTGGGGACAGTCGATCGTAATCGAGAACCGCCCCGGCGCGCAGGGCACTATTGGAACCGCCATCGCCGCCAAGGCGCCGCCCGACGGCTACACCCTGATCCTGTCGTATGTCGGCACGTTCGCCATGGCTCCCTGGATGTACAAGGACCTCACCTACCATCCGCTCAACGACTTTGCGCACATCACGCAAGCAAGCTCGCAGCCGTTTCTCGTTGTCGTGCATCCCAGCATCCCGGCAAGAAGCCTCAAAGAGCTTGCGGCACTCGCCAAGGCCCGCCCAGGAGAGCTCTCTTTCGCTTCCACGGGGCAGGCTCCGCAGTTGGCCGGCGAGTTGTTCAAGATGATCACGGGAACGAAGATCCTGCACGTGCCCTACAAGGGCGCGGGGCCCGCCGTCATCGACCTCCTTGCCGGCAACGTCGTCATCATGTTTGCGAATCCGATTTCATCGGTGCCTCACATAAAGACCGGCAAACTGCGCGGTCTCGCAGTGACCTCTTCTTCCCGCGTGCCGGCGCTGCCGCACGTGCCGACCGTCAAGGAAGTCGGGTATCCCGACCTCGAGATGAGCGGCTGGTACGGGGTGTCCGCCCCGGCCAACACGCCGAAGGACGTCATAGCCAGGCTCAACGCCGAGTTCGTTCGCGCACTCAAGCGTCCCGATGTTAAAGAGCGCCTGGGCAACGTCGGCATAGATGCGGTGGGTACTTCCTCCGAAGATTTCGCCGCGTATGTGAAAGCGGAGTACGAGCGCTGGGGCAAAGTGGTGAAGGCATCGGGTGTGACGGCGGAGTGACACCGGCGCAGGTGCCGCAGTCGGAGCAGCCGGCGGGCGCGCGCCTCGCACGCCACCCCGGGAAAGACCTGCCCGGCGATGTCGCGCTCGATCATTCTCGCCCGGTTGTTTTTGATCCAGATCAAAACATCCGCGCGCAAGCTGCGCCATAAAGCATTGAGACCGCGCCAGGAGCAGCCTTGTGGAGACGTTGTTCAAGACCCGGATCACCGAGCTATACGGCATTCGGCTGCCGATCATCGCAAGCGGCTTGATGTGGCTCGCGAACGCCGATTATGTCGGTGCCGCGGTCAACGCCGGATTGATGGGGTTCATGACGGCGGCGAGCTTCCCGGATCCCGACGAGCTGCGGCGCGAAATCCGCCGCTACAAGGAAAAGCTGGTGGCGACCGACGAAACGCAAACCATGCTGGTGTTGCAATCACTGAGGAAGACCCAGCGCGCGCTCGCCACCGAGAAAGCGAGATTGGTGAAGCAGCTGGAAGCTGAGCATGGCGGGGACATCGACGTGCTGCTGCCGCATATTGCCGGCAAAGTGGGCCGCAAGGCGTACGAAACGGGCGATTTCGAGGAGGCGGTCCTGTCCTGCGGGCAATCGGTGGTGTTCGCCGACAGGATCGAGCCGCTCGCGGCGATCGTCGCGCGGCTGGAAGACGAGGCTCGCGCCGCACTCGAGCGGCTCGAAGGCCTGCGGGTTGTATCGCCCGCCGCCGCCACCAGGCCAAATCCCTTGAGGAAAGCCTCGGAACTAACTTGACAATATCAGTCGACTTCATCCTCTGTGCGCTGTCAAGAGCAGTGCCAGAGCTTTGGTAATCATCCATACAATTGGGATCCAGCGGCATTCATTTCACGGTGGTCCCGCAAACGCTTACTGCGCTTCTGGCCCGACGCACACACAAGGCCGGTACGGCGATCTATTACCGTGGTCATGCTGTTGAGGCTGCTGCGCTGGAGATTGAAAGCCGCCGTGTCGCGCAGGGTCTCGCCGACCTGGGTATCCGCCGGGGTGACCGCGTCGCGCTCTGGCTGCCGAACGTGCCGGCATGGCTCGCGTGCTTTTCCGCCTGCGCGCGCCTTGGCGCGATCGTTGTCGCGGTGAATACGCGCTTTCGCGCCACCGAGATCACCGGTATTCTCGGCGGGTCCGGCGCCAAGATCCTGGTGTACTGGCCGGGTTTCCGCGACATCGATTTC
>JACQGO010000374.1 GCA_016199485.1 Betaproteobacteria bacterium | reverse complement strand
GCGAGCATCGCCGAGGCGCGCTCGCTCGCCGGCACGGGGGCGACCCGGGGGGCGCGCACCGCCGCCGTCGCCGGTGTGAGCGGGGTAGTGAAGCTCGCGCCCGAGTTGGCAGCGAAAGTTGCGCCGACCGACACCGTTTATATTTTCGCGCGCGCGGCAGACGGGCCGCGCATGCCGCTCGCCACGTTACGCAAACGGGCCAGTGACCTGCCGGTCAAGTTCAGGCTGGACGACACCATGGCGATGAGCCGGGAAATGAATCTCTCGAGCTTCCCGCAGGTCGTGGTCGGAGCGAGAATCTCGAAATCCACCAACGCGACGCCGCAGCCGGGCGACTTGCAAGGGATAAGTCAACCCGTTCCCAACCACGCGGCCGGCATCACGGTGGTGATCAACGATGAAGTTCGTTGAAAGCGAAATTTTTCTCATTTCTAGGACTGCATCGCCCGAAGTATTCCCAAAAAAGAGAATTGCGGATTCTACGCCGCTCTAGAACGTTATGGCGCACGGTCAGGGCTCTTATAGTCGGAAACGTCGAACACCCCGCCGGGACATCATCGTGGGAAGCGTGATCGTAAGCCTGTTCGTTGCGATGGGTGCTGCGGCGGCCATCGCCGCTGAGCACGATGCGTTGTTCAGGAAGATGGTCGATCAAAGCCGCAAGGTCGTGGCGGAGTTTGTAGGCGAGGTGCGTAGACAGTTGCAGAAAGAGCTCGATCTGAGTGGCCCAGTGCGCTCGATCATGGTGTGCAAATACAGCTCGCCGGAGATCGCTGCCGCGATATCGCGCAAGACCGGATGGCGCGTCTCGCGGGTGAGCCTCAAGCCGCGTAATCCGGCGATGGGCACGCCGGACGCGTGGGAGCAGGTGGTGTTGGCCGAATTCGACCGACGGGTGCAGAAGGGCGAGAAGCCGGAGAACGTCGAGTACGCGGAAATCGTCACCGAGCCGCTCGGCCGGTATTTCCGCTACATGAAGGCGTTGCCGGTGCAACCGCAATGCCTGAGTTGCCATGGCCCGGCGGAAAGCCTTTCCGAGGCTGTGAAGCTGAGGCTTGCCGCCGAATATCCTCACGACAAGGCAGTCGGCTACCGGCCGGGACAGGTGCGCGGCGCGGTGACGATCAAGCGTCCGCTGTAGGCTCGACGGGCGGGAAGCCGTTACGGGTGTTGACTTAGGTCAAAATCGCTTCGCCTGCGCTCCCCGACAATACGCGGCTTGTAAGCCGGTCGTACGAGCGTAAGGCGCGGAGGGGCGCGTGACGCGATCCGATTTCATCAGTAAGGATTTGCCGCCGCTGACCGCGGACACCGGATCCGGCAGCGCACCGTCAGCGGTTCGGTTCAAGTTGACGCTGCGCGCGAAGGGCATACTCGCCTTGATCGCGCTCGCGCTGTTTGCGACGCTCGTCGGCCTGCTTGCCGCACAGGAGCGCGGCAGGCTGTTCATTACGGTTCAGGAACTGGAGAAAATCCACGCGCTCGAAGAGAAGCTTGCCGCCGTCAACACCTCGGTCGCGCACGCGGTGCTCAGGCTGCAGGAAGCATACTATTCTCCCGATCCGCAGCCGACCTACGACGGGATCGCGCTCGATATCGAAGCGATACAGGCCGGCCTGGACGGGCTGAAGCCGGAGTATGCGAAGTTTGCGGCAAGCGCCGCGCGATTTGAGCGCGACCTCGCAAGCATGCGCACCACACCCGCGCGCGGCGCTCTGCTCGATCTGCGCATGAGCCTGCACGATCTCGTCGGTGAGCTCGACCAGTTCACGCGCGAAGTGCGGGACCGCAAGGATGCGCTTTCCGGCAAATACCGGCGGATCTACGACGCGATCACGGTGATCATCGTGACCGGTGGCCTGGTCGGCGTCGTGTTGTTCGGCGGGGTGGTCACGCTGTTCTTTACCCGACTCGCGTGGGATATCAAGAAGCTCGAGACGCGGGCGCTGGAAGTCGTCACCGGCTATCGCGGTCCGCCGCTCGAGGTCACCCGGCACGACGAGATCGGCAACCTGATGGAGTCGGTCAATCGTATGCAATCGGCGCTGCGCGAGCATGAGAGGCACCAGGAGATATCGCGCCAGCAGCATTTCCACCAGGAAAAGATGGCGGCGATCGGATCGCTGGCGGCCGGCGTTGCCCACGAGATCAACAATCCGATCGCGGCGATCCACGGTATCGCGCAGCGCATCAGCGGCATCCGCCAGTCGCATCAGTGTCCCACCAATGACCCGCTCTGCGAGCCCGAGCTGATATTGGAGCAAACGAAGCGCATCTCGCAGATCACCCGCCAGCTTTCCGAAATCGCCGCGCCGCGCTCGGCGGAGCCGCAGCTGCTCGACCTCAATGCAGTGGTGCGCACGACCTGCAACTTCATCGGCTACGACAGGCGGTTCCGCAGCGTCAACCTGGTCCAGAATCTCGACCCGCAGTTGCCCGCGGTGAACATCGTCGCCGATCACTTCACCCAGGTGCTGATGAACCTGCTGATCAATGCCGCGGACGCCACCGAGGGTATCACCGGGCGCAAGCCCACGGTCACGGTGACCACTGCGGCCCGCGACGGATGGCTACACCTCGCGGTGGCCGACAACGGCTGTGGCATGGACCGGGAGACGCTCGGGCAGGCCTTTGACGAAGCGTACACCACCAAGCCGGCGGGCAAGGGCACCGGACTGGGGCTGTTCATCTGCAAGTCGCTCGTCGAGCAGAGCGGTGGGCGGATCGAGCTGGAATCGACCCCCGGGGAGGGCACTCGCGCGCTGGTCGCTCTTCCGCTGTTATCAACCTCGGTTGCGTGACCCGTCATGGCATCCCTTCATGTTCTCGTTGTCGATGATGAACCGGCGGTGAGGCAGATCCTCGCCACGATCGCGCGCCGCGCAGGCTACCCGGTGAGCGAGGCGGGCGGGGCCGCCGAGGCGGCGGCGAAGCTCGCACAGGGCGACGTGGATGTCGCGCTGTGCGACATCAAGATGCCGGACGGCAACGGCATCGACCTCGTGCGCAACTCGCGCGCCTCGGGCATCGATACCGCGTTCATCATGGTCACCGCCTTCGGGTCGATGGAGACCGCGGTCGAGGCGCTGCGCGCCGGCGCATCCGACTACATCATGAAGCCGGTAAGCGGCGAGGAAGTGCTGCACCGCCTCACGCAGATCGAGGCGATGCGGGGGCTGCGCGAAGAGAACCGGGTGCTGCGCAAGGCAGTGAGCGAACAAACCGCAAGGATGTATCGGTTCACGTCACCCGGCATGCTCGAGATCGAGCGGCTGGTAGGCAAGGTGGCGCCCACCGACAGCACGGTGCTCATCACCGGCGAGAGCGGTACCGGAAAAGGCGTGGTGGCGCGCGCCATCCACGACCAGAGTGCGCGCGTGAACGGCCCGTTTTTTCCTGTGAACTGCAGCGCGATACCGGAGCCCCTGCTGGAAAGCGAGTTTTTCGGCCACACCAAAGGCGCATTCACGAGCGCCGACCGCGCGCGCAAGGGCCTGTTCCTGCAGGCCGACGGGGGCACGCTGTTTCTCGACGAGATCGGCGAGCTTCCGCTGCACGTGCAGACGAAGCTCTTGCACGTGATCGAGGACAAGGAGGTGCGCCCCGTGGGCAGCGAGCAGATCCGGCGCGTCGACACCAGAATCGTCGCCGCCACTAACCGCGATTTGCAGGAAATGGCTGCCCAGGGAAGGTTTCGGGAGGACCTTTATTTCAGGCTCGGCATGTTCCACATCCATATCCCGCCGCTGCGCGAGCGGCAACCGGATATCAGGGGGCTTGTCCACTATCTGCTGCGCGAAGGAGGGGCGGGCGGCCGCGGCCCGCGGGTGACCGAAATCGACCCCGAAGCCGAGGATCTGCTCGTCGCGCACAGCTGGCCCGGAAATGTGCGCGAGCTCGAGAACGTCATCAACCGCGCCAACATCCTCGCGGACGGCGACCGTATCACGGTGGCTGACCTGCCGCAGGACATCACCCGGGTCGGCGGCCCGCAGACGGCTTCTGGCACGGCATTTGCTGTCCAAGGGTACCCACGCGACCAGTTGCGGCGATTCGAGGCGGATGTCTTGCGGCGCACCCTCGACGAGGCGGGTGGTGACCGCCGGTTGGCGGCGCAGAAGCTCGGTATCGGCTTGTCGAGCCTGTACCGCAAGCTGGAAGAGTTCGAGCGACAGGGTTTGATCCCGGCGCCGGCGTCCGGCGCGGACCGCTAGGCAGATCGTGGGTCCCGGGCCGCGCCGGCGTCACCCCGGTCGGAAGCGGCGTAATGGCTGAACTGAAAAGTTACCTCAGATGTGTTGCGGCGTGCGGCATCGCAGCCGGGCTCGCGGCGTTTGCGGCCTGCGCGTTCGCCGGGCCGCAGGAAGACTACGCCGCGGGTGCGAAAGCCTACCGCGCGGGAGATGTGTCGGGTGCGATGGCGCTGCTGCGCAAGCCCGCCGACGCGGGACACGCGCCGTCACAGGTGCTGCTCGCGGACATCCTTGACAAGGCCGGGTTTGACGAGGAAGCCGTTGCGTACTACCGCAAGGCCGCCGGGAAGGGCAGCGCCGACGGCGAATTCGGACTCGGCGCGATGTACGCCTCGGGGGAGGGCGTGAAGCGCGATCTTGCCGAAGCGCGCAAATGGTTTACCCGTGCGGCGGAAAAGGGGCACTCGCAGGCAGTCAACGTGCTCGCGCAGGCCTACATGAGAGGCGAGTTGGGGCTCGATGAGCGCGGGCGCGAAGGCCCTGCCGCGCTTGCGTGGATCAGGCGCGCGGCGGACAACGGCTACGTGCCGGCGCTGCAGTATCTCGCGAGGGCGTATCGCGCCGGGGAGCTCGGTCTCGCGGTCGACGTCAAGCAGGCCGAAGCGCTCGAGGCACGGGCCGGAGCGATACTCGGGACGGCTGCCGAGAGGGGCAAGAAGGGGAAGAAACGGTGAGGCGTCGAACGCTGCAGACGCGACGTTGGACATCGCCGGGCGGCGACGCGCGCGCGATGATGCGGCGCGTCGCGGGAGCAATGGGCGCGCTCATCGCGGCGGTGGTGGCAGCACCCGGCCCTGCGGCGGACGTCGTCAAGGGCAATCAGGTATACATGATGCATTGCGCGGCGTGTCACGGGATGAGCGGCGTGAGCGTCATGCCCGGAGCGCCGAATTTCGCGCGCCTGGAACGGTTGCTGCAACCGGATACCGCGTTACTCGCATCCATAAGAAACGGCAGGAACGCGATGCCGGCGTATGCGGGCATTCTTACCGACCGCGAGATCCTCGACGTGATCGCGTATCTGCGCACGCTGCGGCAATGAAGCGCCGGGATGTCATGCGCTGGTATTGCGCCGTTCTGGGCGCGTTGGCCTGGTGCGCCGCCTACGGGCAAAGCGTGCCGCAGTCCGCCGCGCCCCGCGCCGGCGTGGCGTCGGAGCGGGTGATCGAGACCTTTGATGTCGGCGCCAACGTTTATGTGCGCGCGCTCACCATCGAGCCCAGGACCGCGACGTTGTGGGTCGGCACGTCGGCCGGCGTCCACGAGATCGACCTTGCCACGACGAAGCCGCGCAACACCTTCACGCGGCAGCACGGGCTTGCCAGTGAATACGTATTCGCGGTCGGCATCGACCGCGCCGGCTACGTATGGTTCGGCACCAACGCGGGTGGCGCGTCGCGCTACCGGGGCGGCAAGTGGAAGACGTATTTCCCGATGCACGGGCTCGCCGACTACTGGGTATACGCGTTCGCAAACGGCAAGGACGGCACCCTGTGGATCGGCACGTGGGCCGGCGCGAGCCGGCTTGACCTGAAAACCGGGAAGTTCACCAACTACGTCAAGCAGCTCGTCAACGAATGGGTGTACGGGATCAGCGTCGACCGCGAGGGACGCGTCTGGTTCGCCACCGAAGGCGGGGTGTCGATGTTCGACGGCAAACGCTGGAAGTCCTGGACGCACAAGGACGGCGTCGGCGCCCCGAACAGCGCCCGTCTGCCGCCGAGTGCCAACACCGGGCTCGGCACGCGTTCGCGGCACGATCTGACGGTCTCGGCGCAGACCGGCCCGACCTACAACCCGAGTTACGTATTCTCGATACTTGCGGCGGACGACGGCACGATCTGGGCGGGGACGTGGGGTGGGGGCGTCGCGCGTTTCGACGGGAAGAAATGGAGCAATCTCACGACCAGGGACGGGCTCGCCGGCAACATCGTCTACAGCATGGTGCGCGACAAGAACGGCGTGTTCTGGTTCGGCACCGATGCCGGAGTGTCGCGCCATGACGGCAAGAGCTGGCGCAATGTCGACCGCCGTGAAGGGTTGCTCGACAGCCACGTCTACGCCCTCGCGCTCGCGCCCAACGGCGATGTCTGGGCGGGCACCAGGCGCGGCGTGGCGCGCATCGGGATGAGATAGGAGAACTCGCGTGCAACTCAACCCCAGGTCCATCGCGTTGCTCATCGTCGTTGTTGCCGGCATGGTCGCGGGCGCCTACATGTTCGGCAGGAAACAGGCGGCCGAGCCGCAGGCTTCGGCTCCCCGGAGGGCCGCGGCGCAGGCGCCGGGCGCGCACCCGCCGGTGGCACCCGAGGCGCCCCGGGGCCGTGATCAGCGCGAAGGCAAGGTGCAGGTCGATCCGACGCGGGCGTTCACGCATTTCCGCGTCGGCAACAAGAACGTGAAGACGATCTTCGGCGACGGGAGAGTCATGTGGGTCGGCACTTCGGGCGGGGTGATCCGCTACGACACCGGCAGCGACGAGTACAAGCTCTACGACGCGCAAAACGGGCTGCTGTCGAACGGCGTCTTCTACGTCGGCAAGCTGCACGGGCGCATCGCGATCGGCACTTACGGCGGCGGGCTGTCGCTGCTCGACGAGCGCACGCAGCGGTGGGAAACGCTCAACGTGCCCGAGGGGCTGGGGGACGCTTTCGTTTACGACGTGCTCGAGGCGTCCAACGGCGACGTATGGATCGCGACCTGGTCGGGGGCGAACCGGGTGCGCGGCGGTGCGCTCAAGGACCGCGCAAGATGGGATCTCTACACCGTCGAGAACACCAAAGGAGGGCTACCCAACGACTGGGTCTACGGGTTGGCCGAGGGCAAGAACGGCGACATCTGGCTCGCCACCGAAGGCGGGCTCGCGCGCTACCGCAACGGGAAATGGGACAACTGGAATCATCCCAGGGGGCTCGGCGCGCCGTACGACAAGGTGAAGAACGACATCCAGTTCAAGAACGATCCCTCGCAAGTGTCCGCGCACCACGCAAAGCAGAAGCAGGAAATGGGGTTGCAGGGCGTGGACGTTGCGTACAACCCGAACTACATCGTGGCGCTCGAGGTGGACCGTAACGGCGTGGTATGGGCCGGTACCTGGGGCGGGGGGCTCGCGCGCTTCGATGGCAGGAAATGGACGAATTACACCGTCGCCGAAGGACTGCCGGGAAACCACGTGTTCATGCTGCACCTCGATCCGCAGCAGCGGCTGTGGGTCGGCACCAACAACGGGCTTGCGCAGTTCAAGGACGGCAAATTCCGCGTGATGACCGTCGCCGACGGGCTGTTCGGTAATACCGTCTTCTCGATGGCGACGGGCGCCGATGGCAGCATGTGGGTCGGGAGCTTCGGCGGCGTTGCGCATATCCGCCGCCCGCGCCCCGACTGATCCTGCGCGGGGCGCCGCGTTTGCTCCGCGCGGCGGCGCTGCCGCGCCGGAGACGCGACGGCCCCACCGTCAACAACGCTTCGACCGCGGCGCGCGTGAAATCGCAGCGCGCCGCGCCCGCCGGCTCTCGTGAACGCGCGTCGGCGCGATTGATGCGTATCAAGGAATCCTCCACCCACAGGCGGTAGAATGCTGCGCTACAGTGAGTGAGGTCGTTTACCAGCGTGTCCCGATATCGTCGTTGAAAATGCCCCGCGCGGCGCCCCACCGCGTCATGTTTTTCGGCGGCGTGCTGCAGGGAATGGCCGCGGCAGCATGGTGGCCTGCCGATTTGACGGCGCGCTACCTTCCGGTCTACCGGGGTGCGCGCGCTGACGGGCGGCCGGGATAGGGGGAGAAGCTTGGAACCGGCGGTCCTTGCCCGGGTGCTGCACGTGCTGGCGGTTGTCGCCTGGATCGGCGGTGTGGCTCTGGTGACCACCGTGCTGCTGCCGGCAACGGCGCGGATGAAGACCGTCGAGGAGCGACTGGAGTTCTTCGAACGCGTCGAGAGCGGCTTCGCACGGCAGGCGCGGGTGACCACCCTTATCGCCGGCGCGAGCGGCTTCTATCTCGTCGATGCGCTCGACGCGTGGTCGCGCCTCGCGCTCGTGCAGTACTGGTGGATGCACGCCATGATACTGGTGTGGGTGGTGTTCACGCTGATG
>JACQGO010000071.1 GCA_016199485.1 Betaproteobacteria bacterium | reverse complement strand
CGCTCGCGCGCGAGCTGCTTGTTCATGTCCTGGGCATCCGCCACCGCGCGCACCGCGAAACCCTGCTCGCCGAGGTAGCGCGTGAGCAGCTCGCGCAGCCTCGCGTCGTCGTCGACAATCAGTATCCTGGTCCTGGTTTCCGCCATGCGCTTATCGTAACCAGACCGCGGCGCCGATGCCAGCCGGGTGTAAGAGTCTGTTGCGTGCGGGGTGCCGGCAACAAATTGTTACAAAAAGAACGTTTTCGCTTACAAGCGGGTTACAAACTCGCGCTAGCATGGGTCAACGATGACCGCAACGCGGCGTTATCCGGGTTGACGAGAGCGATCTCGTCCATGATGCATGTGCAATCTTTTTCAGGAGAAAGCCATGAGACCGGGTTTGAGTGTACTGTTGATCGCCGTGTTGGCGGCGTTGCCGGCGTATGTGCAGGCCGATGGACGGGACCGCGGGTTCCACCGCGGCCAGTTTCACATGCAGAACCGCATCCATCAAGGCTGGCGTGCGGGTGATCTCACGCGCGGCGAGGTGCGCGGTCTCGAACGCGAGGCGCGTCATCTGCGGCGCGACGAGAGAGCGTTCGCGGCCGACGGGCGTATTTCGCCCTGGGAGCGCCGCCAGCTGCACCGCGAGCGCGGGCAGCTCAGCCGCGACATCTTCCGCGAGCGCCATGACGGCGAGCGTCGTTTCTCCGGCCGTTTTGACGGGCGCGCGGGCTTCGGGCATCGCTCCGACGAGCGATTTGGCGGGCGCGGCGCGGGCTGGGGCCGCGGCTTCGACGGATGGCGTGATCGCAGCCGCGACAGCATCGTGCGTGGCGTGCGGTCCGGAGCGCTCACGCCGGATGAGGCGCGCGGGTTACGCGCCGAGCAACGTGCACTGCGGCAGCAGGAGCGCCTCTATCGGGGCGACGGTGCGCTCACGCCGGAGGAACGGGCGGACCTGCGCGCGCGCCGGAACACGTTGCGCGAACACATCTATAATGAGACGCATGACGCCGAGAGACGGTGAACTCGCGCTTGGCATGCGCCACGCCCGGGATTCGCAATGAGAATGCTGACTGGCGTATTGCTGTTGTCGGGCGCGCTGATCGTGGCGCTGCCTGCCGCGGCGCAGCGCGGTCCGCACGATGCCGGCGCGCGCCGCGGCGCGGCGCAGCAGGAACGCGTGCGCGAAGGCGGGCGCGAGCACCGGCCCCCCCATGCGCTCACGCCTGACGAAAGGCGCGAACTGCACCGCGATCTGCGCGAGGCCGACCGCGAGATCTACCGCAAGCGGCGCGAGGCCGGGCGGCGCAGATAGCAAGGAGATCAAGAACCCGATGGACAGGATTTACAGGATTTTGCAGGATACACAGGATCGGAGAACGAATGATGCGTGAGATGATTCGATGGCTTTGTGCCGCGGCGCTTGCCGTGGCCTACCCACTCGCGGCCGTTGCGGCGGAAGGGCTCACGGGCGCGACGGTGCGCGGCGGGCCGGCCACCGCGCAGGAAAGGCAGGCACTGCGAGAGCGCTGCCAGGCCGATCCCGAGAAATGCCGCGAGGAACTGCGGGCGAAACGGCGCGAGATGCTGGAACGCTGCAAGGCGGATCCGGAGAAATGCCGTGCCGAGCGGAAAGCGCGCATGGAAAGACTGTGCAAGGAGAATCCCGAGCGTTGCCGCGAAATGCAGGCGCGGCTCGAAAAGCGGCGCGAGATGATCGAACGCTGCAAGGCGGACCCGGAAAAATGCCGCCAGGAAGCGCGCGCCCGCATCGAGGACCGCTTCAAGAAGGCAGACGCCGACGGCAGCGGCGGGCTGAGCCGCACCGAGGCGGAGAAGGCGATGCCGATGGTAGCGCGGCACTTCGGCGAGATCGACACCAATAAGGACGGACAGGTGACGCTCGAAGAGATGGAAGCGGCGCGTAAGGCACGCCAAGCCGCGCGCCGCGATAAAGCGGGCAAGGCACCGGCGGCGAAATAGCCGGTTTGCGGCCGCGTTCGCGCGCTCGCGCCGCCGGGTGCAGACGAACGTTTCGTGCGCGTCGTGATGAGAGGGGCATGACGCAACTTCGTGCATTGATATTGTCGTTATTCCCGTGGCTTGCCGCCGCAATCGCCGCGGCAGCGCCCATGGGCTACGATGAAGCGCGGCTGCTGCTCGTGCGCACGAGCTACGCCGCCTCCGAGCGTGAAGTGGCGCGGTTCGCGCAGCTTGACCGCGTGCAGGCGGTGGAGCGGCTGCTCGCCGGCGCCGTGACCGGGGCGCGCACGCCGCCGCCGGCCTGGGTGGACGAGCGCATCGTGCCGCCGCGCGAGCTGCGCGCGATGAGCCAGGAGGAGCGCAAGGCGGAGCTCGCGACGATGTTTCGCCGCGGGGTGGAGCTGCGCGAATGGTGGCTCGGCGAGATGCTCACCACCCCGTGGCCGCTCACCGAGACGATGACGCTGTTCTGGCACAACCACTTCGTCTCCAGCCAGCAGAAGGTACGCCACCCGCAGCTCATGTACCGCCAGAACGTGCTGCTGCGCCGGCACGCGCTCGGCAACTTCGGCGAGTTGCTGCACGCGATTGCGAGGGACCCGGCGATGGTGATCTACCTCGACAGCGCGTCGAACCGCAAGGGCCAGCCCAACGAGAATTTCGCGCGCGAGGTGATGGAGCTGTTCGCGCTCGGGGAGGGCCACTATGCCGAGCGCGACATCAAGGAAGCGGCGCGCGCCTTCACCGGCTGGAGCATCGATCCCGGGACCGGCGAGTTCGTGTTCCGCCGCGCGTGGCACGACGAGGGCGTGAAGACGGTGCTGGGAGTAACCGGCAACCTCGACGGCGATGCCGTGCTCGACATCCTGCTCGCGCGGCCCGAAACGGCGGAATTCATCGTCGCAAAGCTCTGGCGCGAGTTCGTCTCGCCGCAACCGGATCCGGCGGAGGTGCGCCGCATCGCACGCGTCTTCCGCGAGGCCCGCTACGACGTCAAGGCGGCGCTCGGGGCGCTGCTCACCTCCGACGCCTTCTACGCGGAGCAGAACCGCGGCACGCTTGTCAAGTCGCCGGTCGATCTCATCGTGGGCACCCTGCGACAGTTCAATTTCACGACCGGAGAACTCACGCCGTTTGCGTTTGCCGCGATCCGGCTCGGGCAGAACCTGTTTGCGCCGCCCAACGTGAAGGGCTGGGCCGGCGGCGAAGCGTGGATCAACTCGACGACGCTTCTCGCGCGCAAGGCGTTGCTCGAGCGCCTGTTCCGCGGCGAGGAGATGCGGCTCGTGCCCGCGGCGATGGCGGGTGAACGGATGCAAGGCGCCGGGCGGCTCGGGCCTGACGCGCGCGAGCGGCTCGCGCGCGCGATGGCCGAAGTGCGTTTCGATGCCGAGCGGTGGTTTGCGCAGTTCACGAGCAAGGATGCCGCCGCCGTTGTGCGGTTGGTGCTGCCTATAGCGCCGGTCAATCCGCCGGCCACGGGCGCATCGGGGCTGGAGCTGATTCGCCAGGTCACGCAGGACCCGGCGTATCAGTTGAAATAGGCGATGGGTGATGAGCGAAGGGTGAAGGGTGAAGGGTGAAGGGTGAAGGGTGAAGGGTGAAGGGTGAAGGGTGAAGGGAATCACCACCCCTTCCGCTACGCTCCTTCCCCTCCTCGTTGAGGAGGGGAAGGCACGAAGTGCCAGGGGTGGTCGCATATGCAGAGAGGAGCGAACATGAACCGACGGGATTTCCTGGGTACAGTGGGCGCTGCCGCTCTCGCAGCGTTCACGCCACGGGTTGCCTTCGGCGCGCCGACCGGGAATTACTCGAATCTGCTGGTGCTGGTCGAGCTGAAAGGCGGCAACGATGGGCTGAACACCGTGGTGCCGTACGCCGATCCCGAGTACTACGCGTTGAGACCCCGGCTTGCCGTGCCGCGCGACCAAGTGCCGCAGCTCGACGAGAAGACCGGACTGCATCCCTCGCTCGCGCCGCTGATGGCCGTGTGGGACAACCGCGAGCTTGCAATCGTGCAGGGCGTGGGCTATCCCAGGGCGAACCTGTCGCACTTCCGCTCGATCGAGATCTGGGATACGGCCTCGAACAGCGACCAGTACTTGCAGACGGGGTGGCTTGCGCGCGCGTTCGCCCAGGCACGGCCGCCGCGCTCTTTCGCGGCCGACGGCGCCGTAGTCGGCGGCGCCGATATGGGGCCGTTCGCCGGCGGTGCACGCGCCGTCGCGCTGACCAGCACCGAACAGTTCCTGCGGCAGGCGAGGCTTGCCGTGCCGGCGGGGCGGGCGAAAAATCCGGCGCTCGACCACATCCTGAAAGTCGAGCAGGACATCGTCCATGCGGCGGCGGGCCTCGCCGGCGACCACGTGTTCAGGACCGATTTCCCGCGGAGCGCCTTCGGCAATGCGGTGAAGACCACTGCGCAGGTGGTCGCGGCGAAAGGGCGCGTCGCCGCGGTGAAGGTTGCGCTGAACGGCTTCGATACGCACGGCGGCCAGCAGGGCACCCACGCGCGGCTGCTCGGAGAGCTTGCCGAGGGGCTCGCCGCGATGCGCGCGGCCTTGATCGAGCTGGGCCGCTGGAATTCCACGCTCGTCATGACCTACGCCGAATTCGGCCGCCGCCCGCGCGAGAACCT
>JACQGO010000369.1 GCA_016199485.1 Betaproteobacteria bacterium | reverse complement strand
TGAGATACAGCATGCATGTCTTTCGTAGTGGCCCCCCGTTTTCGGCAAATTGAGGGGCGCTGCACGCAGCGCCCCCTCCAATTTGCGCCACCGCCGTCCGGCCGACCAGCGGTGTACGTAGAATTATAAATGATCGCGGCGCCGCGCCCGCCGCGAGTACTTGACCGCGTTACCCCTGGCGAGCGTGACCGGGTATTTGCGCGCGTTGATTACGAGCTTGCGCTGCGCTGCCGCGACCGGATCTATTCCGAGCGCGTCGGCGAGGCGCGTGATGTAGATCAGCACGTCCGCGATCTCGTCTGCCACCGCCTTCTTCCGCTTCGCCGGGAGCGCGGCGCTCTGCTCGGGCGTCAGCCACTGGAAATGCTCGAGCAGCTCGGCCGCCTCGACGGCGAGCGCCATCGCAAGGTTCTTCGGGGTGTGAAACTGCTCCCAGTCGCGCCGGCGCGCGAAAGCGCGCAGCGCGGCCTGCAGGCGGTCGAGTGAATCGCGGCGGGCGGCCATCGTGGACAACCTCGTGTAAGATGTCGCGATTATAAACGCGCATGACGCGCGCGCGACGGCGAGGGGGTTTGCGGCAATGACGCTGGAAGCCGGGACGGATCCGCAGGCGGGGCGCATCGCGGCGATCGTCGCGTACCACCAGCGCAGCAAGCACCACCTTCGCCGCTACGCTCCCGGTCCCGGCGAGCTTGACTGGGCGAATCAGCCCGACCCGTTCCGCACCTTCGAAGGCGCGCCGGTGGTCGAGCTGCCGCTCGCGGCGGACACGCTGCGCGAATCATTTGACACCGTCAGCCGCGGGCGCGGCGTTGCGTTGCGTCCGCTCGACCGCGAATCGCTCGCGATCCTGTTCGAGCTCTCGCTCGGGATATCGGCGTGGAAAGCTTACGGCGCGTCGCGCTGGGCGCTGCGCTGCAACCCTTCGAGCGGCAACCTGCATCCTACCGAAGGCTATCTTGTGTGCCCCGACCTCGCGGGTCTCGCCGGCGGCGTGCACCATTACGTGAGCCGGGACCATGCGCTCGAGAGGCGCGCGACCCCGGCTGAAGCGCAATGGATGCGCGCGTTTCCGGCGGGAGGCGTGATCATCGGGCTGGCCAGCATCCACTGGCGCGAGGCGTGGAAGTACGGCATGCGCGCATACCGCTATTGCCAGCACGACTGCGGTCATGCCATCGCTGCGCTTGCCTACGCAGCCGCCTGCCTCGGCTGGAGGGCGTTCCTGCTTGACGGCTGGGGGGACGATGACATCTCCGCGCTGCTCGGGCTCGACCGCGCGGACGATTTCGCGGATGCCGAGCGCGAAGCGCCCGACGTGCTGCTGTGGGTCGGCTCGCGAGCGGCGGACCCGCGGCCGCAAGAACTCCTGCGCGCGATCGAGGGAGCACGCTGGCAGGGACGCGCCAACCGCTTGAGCCTAGCGCGCGTTGCATGGCGCGACATCGAGATCGCGGAGCAGGCGGCGCGCAAGCCGCGCACCGCGGGTATGGCGCACGGCGCGCCCTCCCCGCTGCCGCAGCCACGCGACGCGGCGTGTGGCATGCCGGCAGCGGCGCTCATCCGGCAGCGGCGCAGCGCGGTGGGTTTCGACGGGGTCACGACGATCACCGCACAGGCCTTTTTCACGATGCTCGACGCGCTGCTTCCGCGCGCGGGGCTGCCGCCGTGGGATGCGTTTGCGACGCTCCCGCTCGCGCACCCGGCGCTGTTCGTGCACCGTGTGACGGGGCTGGCACCCGGCCTGTACCTGCTGTTGCGCGATCCCGCCGTGCTGCCGCTCGCGAGACAGGCGCTGCCCCGTGACTGGCTATGGCAGAGGGTGCCCGGATGCCCCGAGCACGTGCCGCTCCACCTGCTCGCGCACTGCGACACGCGCGAGGTCGCGAAGCTCATCGCGTGCCACCAGGACATCGCTGCCGACTCGTGTTTTGCGCTGGGGTTTCTGGCGCAGTTTGACGCGCCGCTCGCCGGCGGGGCCTGGGTCTACCGGCACCTGTTCTGGGAGACGGGTGTGCTGGGGCAGGTGCTCTATCTCGAAGCGGAGGCGGCCGGGGTGCGCGCGACCGGCATCGGCTGCTTCTTCGACGACGAGATGCACCGGCTGCTCGGGGCCGCCGCCGCGCACTGGCAGTCGCTGTATCACTTCACCGTCGGCGGGGCGCTCGACGATCCGCGCCTCACGACCTATCCTCCATACGCGCACCTGCGGCGATGACCGCGTAGACCGCCGCCACGAACGGCCAGTACTCGGCGAGCACGCGCGTGATGTGGCTGAAGCTCAGCAGGTGGCTCTGCCCGCCGGCGATGAGGTACGGGGGCACCTGCTGGTACGGGTTGCTCGGGGCGAGGTTGATGACGGCGAGCGCCGCACCGATGCTTGCTGCGGCCGCCGCGAAAGTCGCCCAGCGCGGTAGCCGGTGCAAGACATAGAGCGCGAGCCCGCCGCCCGCGATGCCGAGCGCGGCGCCGGGCGTGAGCCAGTGCAGCAGGCCCGGCGCGCTGAACAGCGCTACCCCCGATATGCTCCTCACCGCGAGCGCCGCGGTGATCACCCCGGTGCTTATCGCGAGCGGCCGTGCGTGCCGGCGCGCGAGCGCACACAGCAGGAGGCCCACGCCCAGTATATTGAGCGCCACCACCGCGGCTTCGGCCGTTGCGAACAGGTGCGGCGTGTGGATCGCGATGCGCGGCAGATCGAAGACGGCGCGCAGATCGCCGGTGCCGAAGAGTTGTGCCGCCGGATGAAGCTGCGCGGCAAGCCACAGGCCGACGATGACGAGCCCGGCATCCGCGATGCCGCCGGGGACAAACCAGTCGCGGCGCGCCCGCGCGAGCACCGCGCCCGCGGCGAGCGGCCGGCTTGCGGCGGCGGCGAGCGCGCCGACGAACGCGCCGGCGGTGTTGGTGAGGAAGTCGAGGTTGGACGCGATGCGGGTCGGCATGAACATCTGCACGCATTCCAGAGCGAGGCTCACCATCCCGGCAAGCGCGGTTGCGGCGACGACCGCCGCGGCGGCGCGCAGGCGCGACCTCAACGCGAGCAGCAGGAACACCCCGAGCGGCACATAGGCGGCGAAATTGAGCGCGAGATCGCCGAACGTAACGTAGCGGGGGAGCGGCGCGGTCAGAAACGCGAGAATGTCGGCGGGCGGCGTGCGCCAGCCGCTGAACGGCTGCAGGCTGGCATAGACGATGATCAGCAGGTAAGCTAGCGCGAGCATCGAGGGCAGCCTCGACGCGCGCCGCGGTCGCTGCGCCGCGGGTGGAGCAGGAGCGGAAAGCATTGACGGGATTCTACGACGTTTTCAACGGAGACGCCGACGGCATCTGCGCGCTGCAGCAGCTGCGGCTCGAGGAGCCGCGCGCGAGCGTGCTCGTCACCGGGGTGAAGCGCGACATATGCCTGCTGGAGCGCGTCGAGGCCGGCGCGGGCGACGAGCTTGCCGTGCTCGACATCTCGCTCGCGAAGAACGCCGCCGCGCTCGAGCGGCTGCTCGCGGCCGGCGCGCGCTGCCGCTTTTTCGACCACCATCACCCCGGAGAAATTCCCGCGCATCCCAATCTCAAGACTTTCATCGACACCGCGCCGGACGTGTGCACCAGCCTGATCGTCGACCGCTATCTCGCCGGCCGGCAGCGCGTGTGGGCGGTGGTGGCGGCGTTCGGCGACAACCTTGCGGAAGCCGCGCGGCGCGCCGCGCAGCCGCTGCGGCTCGATTCCGTGCGGCTCGCAAAACTCCGTACGCTGGGCGAGTGCATCAACTACAACGCTTACGGCGAGACCATCGAGGACCTGCATTATCCGCCTGCCGATCTGTACCGGACGCTCGCCCGCTATCGCGATCCCTTCGACTTCATCGTCGACGAGCCGGTGTTCGAGGTGCTGAAGAGCGCCTACGCCGACGATCTCGCGCGCGCCGAGGAGATCGCGCCCGAGATGGCGGGCGAGGCTGCCGCGCTTTTCGTCCTTCCCGATGCCGCGTGGAGCCGGCGCGTGAACGGCACCTTCGCGAACCGCCTCGCCGCGGCCTATCCGGCGCGCGCGCACGCCGTGCTGGTGAAAAAGCGCGGCGGCTTCGTGGTAAGCGTGCGTGCGCCGCTGGCGCGTCCTTTCGGCGCGGATGAGCTCTGCCGCGCCTTCGCGGGCGGCGGCGGGCGCAAGGGCGCGGCCGGAATCAATCTTCTGCCGGAGGAAGACTACGGCCGGTTCTGCACCGCGTTTCGTGCTGCTTTTGCTTAGGGACTCTTGGGATCAGCGGTGCCCCGGCTCCGGTGCGCCGGACTTCGCATAGCGCACTCGCCGCGAAATCCGCAGAACGTCCATTTCTATCGCTGCAAACGCGATCAGCCACAGGGCCGCGTCGTAGGCGTCGAACCATTCGCCGCGCCATAACCACGCGGGGATCAGCGCTCCCAACCCGGAATAGAGCGTCGCCGCGACAGCCGCGAACCACGCCCGGCGCCGCGCCACGGCACCGGTGCAACGCACCTCGATTTCCAGGAGCACCACCACCGCGATCCAGAGCCCGCTGTTGATCGCGTCGAGCCATTCCCTTTCGCGGACGTAACCGATCGCCGCCGCGCCGACTGCCACAGCCGCGGCAAACCGGACGCCGTGGATGGCGGTTGCGCTCGATTCGCCGAAGCGGTCGCCCCAGCCCGTTTCCAGCCCGAAGAGCGCGAGCAGAACCAGCCACGCAGTCGCATCGATGGCTTCGCTGAGCGTGCCGGTCGCCAGGAAAACCGCGGTATTCCAGGCAAGCAGCGCGAATACCGTAGCCTTGAACCACAAATATTCCCGCGGTCCCGAACGGACGGAAGGCACGGCGGGAGCAGCCGCGACCACGCGCTCAGGCTCGCTCCGGATGCAATTCATGCTTCGGGCGCGCGCCGTACCACTGGGGAAGCAGTGAACCGATGAGCATGCCAGCCGCGCTCGCGAGCAGTCCCGCGAGCTGCGGCGGCCACAGCCCGTCGGGGCTGAAGAACTCGAGCGCGAGCCAGGTGGCGAGCCCGAGCAAGATCGCGGCGAGTGCGCCCTGGCTGTTCGCGTGTTTCCAGTAGAGTCCGGCGACCAGCGGAACGAACGCCGCGACCAGCGTGACCTTGTAGGCGCCGACCACCATCTGGTAGATCGTGGACTCGGAGTTGAGCGCGAACAGCGTCACGCCGGCGGCGAACGCCGCAACCACGGCGCGTATGGTCCACAGGAACTCGCGGTCGGTGAGCTCCCGCTTGATGAACTTCTTCAGGACGTTCTCGGTGAAAGTCACCGAGGGCGCGAGCAGCGTGCCGCTCGCGGTGCTCATCACGGCGGAGAGCAGTGCGCCGAAGAACATGATCTGGGCGAAGAGCGGCGTGTGGCTCATGATGAGCGTAGGCAGGATGAGCTGGTGGTCCCTGTCGATCAGGTCGCCGACCATTTTCGGGTCGATGAGGGAAGCCGAGTAAGCGAGGAAGATGGGAAAGAAGGCGGACACGAAGTAGAACACGCCGCCCAGCACCGAACCGAGCACTGCGACACGCACGGTGCGGGCGGAGGTCACCCGCTGGAACACGTCCTGCTGAGGGATCGAGCCGAACATCATCGTGACCCAGGCGCCGACGAAGGCGAGCACATCGCGCGCTTCGAGCTTCGGCCAGAATTCGAGCTTGCCGGCGGCCTGCGCGTGGGAGACCACCGTGCCCACCCCCCCCGCCTTGTCGGCGACGACGAAGAAGATGTAGAGCAGGCCGATCACGATGACCACCATCTGCACGAAGTTGGTCCAGGCGACCGAGAACATGCCGCCCCACAGCGTGTAGATGAGCACCACGGTGGAGCCGATCAGGATGCCCTGGCTCATGCTGACCTCGCTCCCGGTGACGACGGTGAACACCAGGCCGATCACCACGATCTGGGCCGAAAGCCACCCCAGGTAGGAGACCACGATGCACAGGCTGACCAGCAGCTCTGCGGCCGCGTCGTAGCGGATGCGGTAGTAATCGCCGATGGTGAGCAGGTCCATGCGGTAGAGCCTGGCCGCGAAGAACAGACCCACCAGTACCAGGCACATGCTCGAGCCGAAGGGGTCCGCGACGATACCGCGCAGGCCTTCCTTGATGAAGGTGGAGGAGATGCCCAGCACCGTCTCGGAGCCGAACCAGGTGGCGAACACGGTCGCAGTGACGACGTAGAGCGGGAGCGTCCGCCCCGCGATCACAAAATCCCTGGTGTTGTGCACGCGCAGCGCGGCGACGATTCCGATCGCAATCGATGCGACGAGATAGAGGATCACGAACCACAGCAGCATCGTGCGATTTTCCCTTCAACTCATTTCAGCGTGGGAGCACGAGGAGGACACCGGCGATCAGCGCGAGCAGCAGCGCGATCACCGCCAGGAGCCGGGTCTGGCGCCGCTGCTCGGCCACCAGCCCGTCGAGCTGGTCTTGCAGCCGCCCGGCTCCGGTGTCGGAGAGGTAGCGGTGCACTACGCGCGGGAGCTGCGGCAGCATCGTGCTCCAGTTCGGCGCTTCCTGCCGGACGCGGCGCACGAGCCCCCGCCACCCGACCTGTTCCGACATCCAGCGCTCGAGATAGGGCTTGGCGGTCGCCCACAGGTCGAGTTCGGGGTCGAGCTCCCGCCCCAGTCCTTCGATGTTGAGCCGCGTCTTCTGCAGCAGCACGAGCTGCGGCTGGATTTCGATGTTGAAGCGGCGCGAAGTCTGGAACAGCCGCAGCAACACCTTGCCGAACGAGATTTCCTTGAGCGGCCTGTCGAAGATCGGCTCGCACACCGCGCGGATCGCCGCCTCGAAATCGTCGAGGCGGGTCGCCTTCGGCGCCCAGCCGGACTCGATGTGCGCCTCGGCGACGCGCCGGTAGTCGCGGCGGAAGAACGCGAGAAAGTTCTGCGCGAGGTAGTTCTTGTCGACTTCGGTGAGCGTGCCCATGATACCGAAGTCGAGCGCCACGTACTGGCCGCCGGGAGTGACGAGGATATTGCCGGGATGCATGTCGGCATGGAAGAAGCCGTCGCGGAACACCTGCGTGAAGAAAATCTCGACTCCGGCGCGCGCGAGCTTCTTGATGTCCACGCCGAGCTCGCGCAGCCGCGCTACCTGCGAGATCGGCGTGCCGCGCATGCGCTGCATCACCATGACCTCGGTCGAGCAGTACTCCCAATGGATCTCGGGCACCAGGAGGTCGGCGTGATGTTCGAAGTTGCGCCTGAGCTGGCTTGCGTTGGACGCCTCGCGCATCAGATCGAGCTCGTCTTCGAGATGTTTCTCGAATTCCGCGATCACCTCGTGGGGCTTCAGCCGCTTGCCGTCGGCCCACAGCGCCTCGATGAGACTCGCCCCGACGTGCAGCAGCGCGAGGTCGTTGGCGATCACCTGTGCGATGCCGGGGCGCAGGACTTTCACCGCGACCTCGGTGCCGTCGGGGAGCTTCGCAAGGTGCACCTGGGCGACCGACGCGCTCGCCACCGCTTCTGGCTCGAACCGGCTGAATACCGCGCCGACCGGTTTGCCGTAAACGCGCTCGAGGATCGCGATCACCGTCCCGGAAGGGAAGGGGGGCACCTGATCCTGGAGCTTTGCGAGCTCGTCCGCGATGTCTGCCGGCAGCAGATCGCGCCGCGTGGAGAGCACCTGCCCGAACTTGACGAAGATCGGCCCCAGGGTTTCGAGCGCGAGGCGCAGCCGCTCGGCGCGCGGGCGCCCGAGCCGGCGCCAGAAGAGCGCCGCGTTGATGAGCGGGCGCAGCACGCGCACGCGCTCGTGACCGAGCACGAATTCCTCGAGCCCGAAACGCACGCTGACGCTCAGTATTCTCAGCAGCCGGAACAGGCGCATGCGCGGATTCTAACCGCAAAGGCGTAAACGTTGAAAACCCGGGAACCGCGGATGAACGCCGCTGAGCGCAGATGGGAGCGACGGGACCCGCGTGCTCTCCGCAGCACGCGTAGGTCAGGTTGCGCGAGCAACCTGACACCGAGGTCGTCCAAGGATGTCAGGTTACGCCGGTGGCGTAACCTGACCTACGGTCCTAGGACCGGTTCAAAGATCAACGACGGATAAGTTGATTTATCGTGGCTTCTTTTGACACGCTGCGCTGGCGTGACGGCCGGCTCGAAATGATCGACCAGCGCCTGCTGCCGGCGGAACTCGCGTATCGCGCTTTCGACGGCGCGGACGCAGTGGCCGCCGGCATCCGCGAGATGGTGGTGCGCGGCGCGCCAGCGATCGGCTGTGCCGCCGCCTACGGCGTGGCGCTCGAAGCGCTGCGTCTGCAGGAGGTCCCGCGCGAGGAGTTCGCCACCAGATTG
>JACQGO010000371.1 GCA_016199485.1 Betaproteobacteria bacterium | reverse complement strand
CGGCGAGCCAGACGTAGCCCGCGTTGATGACCGCCTGCAACACGATCAGCTTCGCGTAGAAACCCACCGTCGGCGGCACGCCCGCCATGGAGAACATCAGCAGCAGCATCACGAATGCGTACCACGGGTTGCGCGCGCCGAGCCCCTTGAAGTCCTCGAGGTCCTCCGCCTCGAAGCCGCCGCGCGAGAGCAGCATGATCATGCCGAAGGCGCCCAGGTTCATGAGCACGTAGACCACGACGTAGAACATGCCGGCGCTGTAGCCCACGAGGTTCCCGGAAAGGATGCCGAGCAGCAGAAAGCCCATGTGGCCGATGGTCGAATAGGCCAGCATGCGCTTGAGGTTGGTCTGGGCGATCGCGGTGACGTTGCCGATGGCGAGCGAGGCGACCGCCATCACGATCAGCATCCGCTGCCACTCCTCCACCAGCTGCTCCGCCCCGAGCCCCTGCGCGAGCAGCCGCATGATGAAGGCGAAAGCGGCGAGCTTCGGCGCCGAGCCGATGAACACCGTCACCGCGGTGGGTGCGCCGTGGTAGACGTCCGGCACCCACATATGGAACGGCACCGCGCCGAGCTTGAAGCCCAGGCCCGCGACGACGAACACCAGCGCGAACACCAGCACCACGTCCTTCGCGCCGAGCCCCGCGATGATCTCGGCGAGCCGCGTGATCTCGAGCGTGCCGGTCGCCCCGTAGAGCATGGACATGCCGTAGAGCAGCATGCCGGAGGCAAGGGCCCCGAGCACGAAGTACTTCATCGCCGCCTCGGTCGCCACGGCGGAATCGCGCTGCAGCGCCACCATCGAGTAGAGCGAGAGCGCGAGCAGCTCCAGCCCGAGGTAGAGCGTGAGCAGGTGGTTCGCCGAGATCATCACCATCATGCCGAGCGTGGCGAACAGCGCCAGCACGAAGAATTCGCCGCGGAACATGGCGCGCGCGGCGATGTAGGCGCGCGAGTAGACGAGCAGCACCATCACCGCGATGTAGACGAGGAGCTTCAGCACGTCCGACATCAGGTCGTCCACGAACATGCCGCTGAAGGTGTACGCCGGCTCCGCCGTGGAGGTGAGAAAGGTGGTCGCGAGCGCGCCAGCGAGCGCGATCTGGGTGAGCGCGTAGGTGACCACGCGGTGCTCGTCGCTCACGAAGAGATCCACGACCAGGATGACGCACGCCATCGCGAGCAGGAACAGCTCGGGATAGGCGGGCAGCAGCGGCGTAATGAATTGCATGCTGACTCGTTTCTTCGCTAACAGCGCGTAATAGAAAGACGCAAAACCATTGAGCCGCCGATGGACGCCGATAACATCAACCCCGTGAACGTTTGAGATTTATGGATTTTCATCGGCGTCTATCTGCGTTTATCTGCGGCTAACGTTTGTTGATCTTTTACGGATTCTAGGGCAGCTTGCTCTGCGTCACGTGGTTGAGCAGGTCGTTGACCGAGGCATGCAGCACCTCGGCGAACGGGTTGGGCCACACGCCCATCACCAGCACCGCCAGCGCGAGCAGCCCCAGGACCAGGAACTCGCGCGCGCCCAGGTCCGAGAGCGCGGCGACGTGACGGTTCGCCACGGCGCCGAAGATCACGCGCTTGTACATCCAGAGCGTATAGGCCGCGCCGAAAACCAGCGTGGTCGCCGCCGCGGCCGCGTACCAGAAGTTGACCTTGACCGCGCCCACGATCACCATGAATTCGCCGACGAACCCGCTCGTGCCGGGAAGCCCGGAATTCGCCATCGCGAACAGCATGAACAGCGCCGCGAACACGGGCATGGTGTTCACGACCCCGCCGTAGTCGGCGATCATCCGCGAATGCACGCGGTCGTAGAGCACGCCCACGCAGAGGAACAGCGCGCCCGAGATGAAGCCGTGCGAGATCATCTGGATCACCGCGCCCTCCATTCCGTGCGCGTTGAAGATGAAGATGCCGAGCGTGACGAAGCCCATGTGCGAGATCGAGGAGTACGCGATCAGCTTCTTCATGTCGGCCTGCACCAGCGCGACCAGCCCGATGTACACCACGGCGATCAGCGACAGCGCGATGACGACGCCCGCGAGCGCGTGGCTCGCGTCGGGCACGATGGGCAGGGAGAGCCGGATGAACCCGTAGGCGCCGAGCTTCAGCATGATGGCGGCGAGCACCACCGAGCCGCCGGTAGGCGCTTCCACGTGCGCGTCCGGCAGCCAGGTGTGAAGCGGCCACATCGGCACCTTGACCGCGAACGACATGAAGAACGCGATGAAGATCAGGATCTGCGCCGTGAGCGGGAGCGGCAACTGGTAGTAGTCGAGCAGCGAGAAGCTGCCGTCGGACACGTTATAGAGGTAGATCAGCGCGACCAGCAACAGCAGCGATCCCATCAGGGTGTAGAGGAAGAACTTGACCGCTGCGTAGACCCGGTTCGGCCCGCCCCATACCCCGATGATGATGAACATCGGGATCAGCGTCGCTTCGAAGAACACGTAGAACAGCAGCGCATCCAGCGCCGAGAAGACCCCGTTCATGAAGCCCGACAGGAACAGGAACGCCGCCAAGTACTGGGCGATGCGCGTCCGGATCACCTCCCAGCCGGCGAGCACCACCAGCACCGTGGTGAAGCTGTTGAGCAGGATCAGCAGCAGCGAAATGCCGTCGATGCCGAGGTGATAGTTGACGTTGAAGCTCTCGATCCACGGCGCGAGCTCGGTGAACTGGAATCCGCCCGCGAGCGGGTCGAAGCGCGTGTAGAGAGGGAGCGTGACCAGAAAACCGAGCACCGCGCCGATGAGCGCGATCATCCGCGCGCGGCCGGCGTTGCGGTCCGAGCCGGTGAACAGCACCACGATGCCGAAGGCTATCGGCACCCAGATCGCGAGGCTTAGCAGCGGAAATCCGAGCAGCATGAGAGGGCGGCCGTTGAGTTCAGGTGAGGTACAGCCAGGTGAGCAGCGCGAGCACGCCGATGATCATGGTGAATGCATAGTGGTAGATGAAACCCGACTGAAAGTAGCGGATCACGCCGGAGAACCAGCCGATCACCCGCGCCGAACCGTTGACGAAGAAGCCGTCGATCACCGCCACGTCGCCGCCCCGCCACAGTCCCCTGCCGAGCAGCCGCGCGCCACCCGCGAACAGCCACGCGTAGATCTCGTCGAACCAGTACTTGCGGTCGAGCACGGTATGGATCGCGATCAGCCTTGCCTTGACGACCTCGGTCAGCTCGGGGCGCACGAGGTAGAAGAACGTCGCGGTGGCGATTCCCCCGAGCGCCAGCCACAGCGGCGCCGAACCGAGGCTGTGCTGCATCATTGCGACCACGCCCTGGAAATTCCTGCCCATCTCCGCCAGCACGTCGTGCCCGGGCGCAACCGCGATCGCGCCGCCGAAGTAGCCGCCGAACAGCACCGGGCCGATCACCCAGCCCGCAGCGATCGAAGGAATCGCGAGCAGCACCAGCGGCACCGTGACGACCGCGGGCGACTCGCGCGGCACGCCCCCGTGACCGTGATCATCGCCATGCCCCCCCGCGTGCCCGTGAAACCGCTCCTCGCCGTGGAACGTCATGAACAACAGGCGGAACGTGTAGAGCGCCGTGACGAACACCGTGCCGAGCACCGCCGCGTAGGCGATCCCCGCGCCGGGAAGCTGCGAAAGCTTCACCGCCTCGATGATCGCGTCCTTGGAGAAGAAGCCCGAGAACCCTGGGATGCCGGCGCTCGCCACCGCGCCGATCAGCGTGGTGACGTAGGTCACCGGCATGTATCTCCGCAGCCCTCCCATCTTGCGCATGTCCTGCTCGTGATGTAGCGCGATGATCACCGAGCCGGCGCCGAGGAACAGCAGCGCCTTGAAGAACGCGTGCGTGACGAGGTGAAAGATGCCTGCGGCGTAGGCGGAAGCACCGAGCGCCACCGTCATGTAGCCGAGCTGCGAGAGCGTCGAGTAGGCGACCACGCGCTTGATGTCGTTCTGCACGATCGCGATCAACGCCATGAACAGCGCCGTGATCGCGCCGATCACCATCACCACCGAGAGCGCGGTCTCGGACAACTCGTAGAGCGGCGACATGCGCGCCACCATGAAGATGCCGGCAGTCACCATGGTCGCGGCGTGGATCAGCGCCGAGATCGGCGTCGGCCCCTCCATCGAGTCGGGCAGCCAGACGTGCAGCGGGAACTGCGCGCTCTTGCCCATCGCGCCCACGAACAGCAGCAGGCAGATCACGCTCAGCAGCGACCAGGCGGTGCCGGGAAGGATTTCAATGGTGTTGCCCGCGAGCGTGCGGGCGCTGGCGAATACCGCGTCGTAATGCAGTGTCCCGAAGTACATCAGGATCAGCGCGATGCCGAGCAGGAAGCCGAAATCGCCGACGCGGTTCACCAGGAACGCCTTGAGCTGGGCGTAGGTTGCCGTGGGCCGCACGTACCAGAAGCCGATCAGCAGGTAGGACATCAGGCCCACCCCTTCCCAACCGAAGAACAGCTGCAGGAAGTTGTTCGCCATCACCAACATCAGCATCGAGAAGGTGAAGAGCGAGATGTAGGAAAAGAAGCGCTGGTAGCCGGGATCGTCGGCCATGTAGCCGATGGTGTAGATG
>JACQGO010000370.1 GCA_016199485.1 Betaproteobacteria bacterium | reverse complement strand
TTGCGAGGAGAGTGCTGCAGCCCGACCACCCCGTCGCTTCGCGTCGCCCCTCCTCGACGAGGAGGGGAGGACACTTCGTTCGCCGCTCCGAATGTTGCACTTGGAACTTGAGACCAAGTGGCTTCTAACGAAGTGAGGCATCCGGTCTCATGTACGACCTCATCGTAGCGGGCGGCACTGTCGTCGACGGCACGGGAGCCCCGGCGGTGCGTGCCGACGTCGCGATCGAGGACGGCCGTATCGCCGAGGTCGGGGATCTGGGGCACGCCTCGGCTGTTCACCGCATCGACGCCGCGGGCAAGGCGGTCGCGCCCGGCTTTATCGACACTCACGCGCACTCGGAAATCTCCGTCATCGCGCAGCCGGACGCGCCGGCCAAGATACGGCAGGGCGTCACCACTGAAGTGGTCGGAAACTGCGGGTTCTCCGCTTTTCCGCTCGCGGAGGAAACGCGCGAGATGGCACGCCACTTCGCCCGGCCGGTGCTGGGCCACCCGGAAATCGATTGGGAGTGGTCGGATGCCGCGGGGTACTTCTCCCGGCTCGAGCGCCAGGGCGTCGCGGTAAACGTCGCAACGTTGATCGGACACGGAACGCTGCGCAATGCCGTGCTCGGTTTCGACAAGCGCGCGCCCGCGGCTGGCGAGCTGCGCACCATGCAAGCGCTGCTGCAGCAAGGCATGGAGCAGGGTGCTTTCGGTATTTCGACAGGCCTGTGCTATCCGCCGGGAGTCTTCGCCGGAACCGACGAGATCGTGGAGCTGTGTCGCGTCGTCGCGCGAAACGGCGGAGTTTACGCCACTCACCTGCGGGACCAGTCCGACCGTCTGGAGCAGTCCGTGGCCGAAGCGCTCGAAATAGGCCGCCGCGCCCGTGTGCCGGTGCTGATCTCGCACCACAAGGCCGCGGGGCGGCGCAACTGGGGCAAGGTCAAGGCGACGCTCGCCATGCTTGATCAGGCCCGCGCTGCCGGGCACGAGACGTGGTCCGACGTCTACCCTTACATCGCCGGCCAGTCCACCATCATCTCCTTGCTGCCCTCCTGGGTGATCGACGGCGGACTCGAGGCGATGCTCGCGCGGTTGAACGATCCTGCCGCACGAGAGCGCATCGCACGCGAGTTCGAAACCGGCTTGCCGGGATGGGAGAACCGGGCGGGCGCCGTGGGCTGGGACAACGTCATCGTGACTTCGGTGGTCACGGACAAGAACCGCGACATCGAGGGGCTCAGCGTGCACGCGGCGGCGCAACGTCACGGCAAGGGCGACGTGGAATTCCTGCTCGAGCTGATCATGGAAGAGCGCGGCACGGTCGGGAAGCTCAGCATCCAGTGCTGCGAGGAGGACGTGCTGACCGTGCTCACGCATAGCCGCACGATGATCGGCAGCGACGGTCTCGATGTCGGGAACCCTCACCCGCGCCAGTACGGGTGCTTCGCCAGGGTACTCGGCGAATACGTTCGCGAGAAAAACGCGCTTTCCCTCGAAGCGGCCATCCACAAGATGACCGGCCTTCCCGCGCGCGTCTTCGGGTTCGCCGAATTGGGCTTGGTGAAACCCGGCCTGCGCGCCGATCTGGTCGTGTTCGATCCCGCGACGGTACGCGAGACCGGAACTTTCAAGGACCCGCGCCGCCACCCCGAGGGTATCGAGTGGGTGCTGGTCGGCGGAGTCGCGGCAATGGCCGAGGGTCGTCCCACCGGCGAGCGCAACGGGAGCGTACTCAGAAAGGGGACTGCCGGTAGCTGAACAGTACGCGGGCAGCGGAGAGCCGTGAGCGGCGGGACCCCGCTCTTTGGCCGCTTACCGCTCGCCGCTCGTTGCTTCAGTCCGGGGCGATGGCAGCGGTGCGCTCGGTGATCAGCCGGTAGTGCTCGATGCGCCGGTGCCGCACGAAATCAAACACCGTCGATTTGATGTAGTCGCAAAGCGCGAGGTCACAGTCCGCGATCGCGAGATCATCTTCCTCGGTGTACGTCCGGGCGACGATCTCGCCGGTCGGCGCGATGATGCACGAGCCGCCGATCAGCCCGTGGCCGTCTTCCTTGCCCGCCTTCGCGGAGGCGACCACCCAGGTGCCGTTCTGGTACGCGCCGGCCTGCATCGTCAGGTGGTTGTGGAACATGCGCAGGTGCGCGGGTTCATCGGCCGCGTGGTTCACCGAGGCGGTGTTGTAGCCGATCAGCAACAGCTCGACGCCCTGCAACCCCATCACGCGGTACGTCTCCGGCCAGCGCCGGTCGTTGCAGATGCACATGCCGGCGACCCCGCCCATCGTGCGCCATACCGGGAAGCCGAGGTTGCCGACCTCGAAGTAGCGTTTCTCCAGCTGGTTGAGCTTGCCCGGGCGGTACTCGGCAAATCCCGGCAGATGGATCTTGCGGTACTTGCCGACGATGTGCCCCGACCGATCGACCAGGATCGAGGTGTTGTAGCGTTTGACGCCGTTGCCCTCGTCCGCGAGCTCGGCGTACCCGAGGTAGAAGCCCACGCCAAGCTCCTTCGCGCGGTCGAAGAGCGGAAGCGTCGTCTCGTTCGGCATCGCGCGCTCGAAGAAAACGTCCACGTCGGCCAGGTTCTCGTAGTAATACCGCGGGAAGAACGTCGTGAGCGCAAGCTCGGGAAACACCACGAGCTCGCAGCCGCTGCGGGCAGCCCCTTCGAGCAGCGCGACCATGCGCCGCACCACCGACGCGCGCTCATCCTTGATCTGGACCGGCCCGAGCTGGGCCGCCGCCACTCTCAATCGACGCTTCTCTCCACTCATACCGTTCCTCTTCCCCTGAACCGCTCGACCCCTGCCTTCCCAGCCGCAGCGATGGCTTCAGGCAGGTTCGGCGGTTCTTCTTGACGTAAGAAACACCGCTTTATCGAGAGTATCCGACTCCCGCCGGGGTGTCCAGACGTGGGACCGCAGCCGTACTTATGCTTTGTCGCCGATGTCACATGCGCCGCCAATCGGCCGGTTGGCGTACCGGTGACGGCAGGTGATCATGATCCGGTAGCCTTTCAACTCGACGAGGTACACAACGGCGCGACTTTGCATCCCGGGCCCCTGGCTGTGGCCGCCGCGCTCGCCGCAGCCGCGGCTGCGCGCATCCTGAACCTTGACGCGCGACAGACGCGGCACGCGCTCGGCATCGCCGGCTCGCAGGCCGCCGGCCTGATGGCGGCGCAGATGTGAAGGCGGAAGGATGAATGCCTCCGCGCCGTTACCGGGTCTGCGGACCGGCCGCTCCGATGGGGATCGCGAGCGACTTCGAGCGCAGCGCGATGCGCGGCAATTCGCCGACCGAGCGCGCCGCCTCGATCAACCGCAACCGGACCGCCCGCGGAACGGGCGCGAGATCTCTTTCCTTGAAATAGGTGAGCGCCTTGAGGCTCTCCGCAGGCTGGAAAGCTCCGCCGAAGAACAGCCGCGCCGCGGCGAGCCCGCGCTTGAGCGGCACGCCCGCGTCAAGCACCGCTGCGATGTCCTGGTAATCCCTCTTTGCCGTGCGCTGGAGGATGACTTTCAGCTTGTGCGCGAGCAGGTCCTCGAGCGATGCCACTTCGAGCACGCCGTCGGAGGTGAGCAGTGGATCACCCGTCCGGCCGAACCGCATTTCGCCGAAGAACGATACCTTCACCGCAGCGCGTTCCGCCGGCGCCAGGACGACGAGCGTATCGGGGGACTCCTGGAGCGTGCGCGCTGCGCTCATGAACGCGAACGCGGCGCGGATGGCCGGCTTGTCGAGGGGACGGTCGTGGAAAAAGTCGAAGTCCACCGAGCGGCGGTGCCCGAGATGCAGCGACACCGCGGTGCCGCCGTAAAGCACGAAGCCGAGCGCCACGCTCGGCCGCAGTTGCGGCCAGAGCCACCGCTGGGCGAGCGACAGCCTTGCGAGCTTCGGGACGAGTGTCGCGATCAAGTAAAGCGGCGCCGCGGCGGCCTAGGCACTCGGCCGGGTTCGGCGAGCCCCAGGCGGTAATGCCAGTAAACCCAGGAGCGCGGCGAGAGCTGCCCCGGACCGGCGCGTCGCAACGCGCTCGCCAGCGGTTCCCGCCCGAGCGCGGCCTCGAGCCGCAGCACGTCGCCGTGATCGCCAAGCTCCATCACCTGAACGATCGTCGCGTCTGGCTTCGGCGCCTCGCCCGGCTTGAGCCACCACAGGTATTTCCGCGCCATCTCGCGCAGCAGCCGGTCCGCGGCCGGACGCGCCCGCGCCCGTGGCCGGCCGGGGGCGCGGCGGACGATCGACGCGCCGACGGGAATGGCCCAATGGTGTCCGATCCGGCGGGCGCCCCCGATGCGCCCCGACGCAAGCCATTGCAGCGCGCGCGCGCGGGATACGCCTTCGCGCGCCGCGAGCTGGGAAACCGAAAGCCATCCGGCACCGGGATCACGAGCCATGACCCCATTCTAGCATTTTCCCTTACCAAATGATAAGGGTTTTATCGGGATAGGGGCGGGTCGCCCGCCGGGAGGTTACGTCGCCACGTTTGATCAGAAACCGTAGAGCTTCGCCGGGTTGTCGACGAGCACCTTTTTTCTCGCCGCCGGGTCCGGGATCCAGTCCGCGAGCAGGTCGCAGAGATCGCCGTCGTTCGGCATCTTCTTGGTGATCGTGGTGTGCGGCCAGTCGGTCGCCCATACCATGCGCTCCGGCGCCGCTTCCACGAGCGCCCGGGCAAACGGAACGACGTCGGCATACGGAAATTCCTGCTGCGACATCCGCATCGGCGCGGAGAGCTTCACCCAGCAACGGCCGGTCTTGACGAGCTCGAGTATGATCCGGAAGCTCCGCCCGGAGATGCCTTCCGCGGCCGGGACC
>JACQGO010000367.1 GCA_016199485.1 Betaproteobacteria bacterium | reverse complement strand
GGTTCGAGCAGCGGCTCCGCGGCCGCGGTTGCAGCCGGTTTCGTCCTCGGGGCGCTCGGCTCGGACACCGGCGGCTCGATCCGCGGTCCGGCGTGCCTGAGCGGCGTGGCGGGCCTCAAGCCGACCTACGGGCTGGTGAGCCGCGCCGGCGTAATGCCCAACTCATTCAGCCTGGACCATTGCGGGCCGCTCGCATGGACGGTGGAAGATTGCGCGCTGATGCTGCAGGTGCTCGCCGGATATGATCCCGCGGATCCGGCGGGCGCCGACCATGCGCTGCCCGATTACCGCGCCGCGTTGAGCACCGATCTGCGCGGTCTGCGCGCGGGCGTGGTGCGCCACTTCTGGGAAGAAGACCTGCCCGCGAACGAGGAGCTGCGCCGCGCCACGGATGCAGCAATAGAAGTGCTGGAAGGCTACGGCGTCCGCGTCGAGGATTGCCGCATGCGAACGCTGCAGGAGTACCGCGACGTCAAGATGGTGATCGGTGAATCGGAATTGTTCAGCGTCCACCACCGGGGGCTGCTGGAGCGCGCGCAAGAGTTCGGCGCCGACTTCCTCGGGCGTACGCTGCCCGCCTGCCTGTTCCAGGCGGTCGACTACGTGCAGGCGCAGCGCGAGCGGCGGCGCATGATCGCCGAGATGGCGCCGCTCCACGAGCGATACGACGTGCTGGTGACGGCAGGGCTGGGCCCCGCGCCGCTGCTCGCACCGCACCAGACGCTGGAATTCTGGAAGAAACCCAATATCACCACGCCGTTCAACGTGACCGGCGGGCCGGCGCTCGCGCTCTGCTGCGGCTTCAGCGCGAGCGGCCTGCCGCTCGGAGTCCAGATCGCCGGAAGGCCGTTCGACGACGCAACGGTGCTCAAAGTCGGCTACGCCTATGAACAGGCTGCGCCGTGGCGTGCGCAGCGTCCGGCGCCCAGTGGCCAAGCCGTAGACGCGGCCCCGGCGCCCGTATCACCCGCGCCGCCGGCCGTCGAGCCGCTCCCGCGCCAAATCGCGGCGGAGGCCGTGCGGCGCGCCGGTTTGAAGTTGGGCGAGCAGCAATTCGCCCAGGTCTGCGAAGCAGGTCCTTACGTGCTGGAAATTGCGCGACGCATACGCGGCGGCCTTGATCGGCGGGACGAGCCCGCGAGCGTATTCGTCTTCCCGCGGTCAGGGTAAGCGGCGCCACGCGGCCGCACTTGTCTTTCCATACGCTGTCTTTAGCTCGCCGGGAGCGGATCCGGCCGGAATCGAAGACCGCTCCGGGCCCCGCCTTGGTCCGCAGCCGTTGCCGGGCCGAACTGGTGTAAGATTCCATCCTTCCTGCGACATACCGTAGCAAGGAGCGATCGCATGCGCACCGAAGTGCACGTCCACGGAAGCGTGTTCTTCCTGAGAGGGGTGAGCCGCGCCCAGATCGAGGCGGCGCTGCGGTCCTGGCTCGACTATCTCGACGTGGACACGATCGCCGAGGCGAAGAGCCTCGAGCAGGAAGAGCCCGGCATCGTCTACGACGCCAAGGACCACGCGCTCGACATCTGCTGGACCGGGCAGGTGGGGCGCAGCTTTCACGAGTGCCTCGCGACAACGATGCAGGCGCTCGGGCCGCTCACCGAGTATGCCTCCGAGATCGAGGTCACCTACTACCACGACAACGGCGAGGACGAGCTGCAGCTGATGTTCGTCGGCCCCACGCCCGAAGCGGTGCACGAAGCGCAGCGCCGCCGCATGGCGGAGGACATCGCGGGCCTGCTCGGGCGCCACTTCGGCAAGAACGAGGTCGAGCAGGTGACCGAGATCGTGAACCAGCTCTTCGCGAAGGACTGGGAAAAGAAGGCCGCGACCGGCGAATACAGCACGACATTCGCCGACTCGCCGTTCCCGCCGCGCGGCAAGCACCTGCACTGACCGGCCGCATCGACGGCCTTTCCCGCTGCAGCCACGAGCCCGTTTCCGCCGTTCGGTTTCACCATCCTTCGCGGAACGGGATGGCGCGTGCGCGGCACAGCGTGTTGCAAATCGTGCTGAACCTTTTCGGCCGCGTGCTCACTGCACGCGTACGCCGGCGGTCTTGACGACCTTGCGCCAGCGGGCAATTTCCCTATCGATGTGCCTGCCGAATTGCTCAGGCGTGCCCACCACCGGTTCCGCGCCGCCCCGGGCGAACCACTGCTGCAATTCCGGCGTTCTCATGATGGCGGTAATTTCGCCGTTGAGCTTGTTGACGATCGCGACAGGCGTGCCGGCCGGCGCGAGCAGCCCGTACCACGAAGTCACTTCGTAGCCCCGCACGCCCGACTCCGAGATGGTCGGCAGTTCCGGGATGATCGCAGAGCGTTTCGCGCTCGTCACCCCCAGCGCCCGCAGCCGTCCCGACTTCACGTACGGCGAGGAGGACAGGATGTTGGCAAACATCAGGTCCACCTGGCCGGCCGCCACTTCGACCAACGCCGGTCCGGCGCCCTTGTACGGGACGTGCGTCATCGCGATGCCTGCCATGCTCCTGAACAGCTCGGCGGTGAGATGGCCGGAGCTGCCGTTGCCAGCGGAGGCGAAATTCAGCACCCCGGGTCTCGCTTTGGCAAGCGCAATCAGCTCCCTGACCGTCTTCACCGGAAGCGAGGGGTGCGCGACCAGCAGGAACGGCGACTCCGCAAGCCGGCTGACCGGGGCGAGATCCCTCACCGGGTCGAACGACAGGTTCGGGTACAGCGCGGGGCTGATCGAGTAGGCCGCCGAAACCGCCAGCAGCGTATAGCCGTCCGGCGGAGATTTTGCGACGAGTGCGGAAGCAAGCGATCCCCCGGCGCCGGGACGATTCTCGATCACGAACGGCCGGCCGAGGCTGTCGCTCAGCTTCTGCGCCACCATGCGCGCCACGATGTCGGTCGCACCACCCGGCGCGAGCTCGACGATGATCCGCACCGGCTTCGCCGGATAAGCCTGTCCTGCGCCTGCCGAAGCCGCCTGTCCCGGGCCCGCCGACGGGCTCTGCGCACGGGCGCAGTACGGCGCGGCAAAAGCGGCGATCAACGCGATCAGAAACAGCTCTTTCTTCACGGTCTTCCTCCTCGCTTCATGACACGCGGCCACCGGACATCAGGATCGATTCGCAGCGGCAATGCTCATCCAGAGCATCTGCCGGTACCGCGCGGGTTCCGCGCCGCACGCGCCGCCGCCCGGCTCTGCCTCGCACGTCCTCCTCCTGGCTACCCGCGTTTCTTCAACGCATCGGTACGAAAGCTGATCACCGCTTCGGGATCGACCTTGACGTGGATCACCGCCGGCTTGCCCTCTTTCATCGCCTGCCGCACCGCGTCGGCGGTCCCGCCGGGCTCGGTGACGAAATAGCCGTTTCCGCCGCAGAGCTTCATCACTTCGTCGAAGCGCGGCGAGTGCACGTGCGCGCCGATGTAGCGGCGATTGTAGAAATCGCGCTGGTAGGCGATCTCCGAGCCCCAGGTGCCGTTGTCCATCACGATCGCGATGGTGGCGATGTCGTGCATCACCGCGGTGTTCATCTCCCCCATGGTCATCCCGAAGCCACCATCGCCCATCAGCGAGATCACGGTGCGCTGCCGCGCCGCGACCTTGGCGCCCAGCCCCGCCGCGTAGGAAAAGCCGATGTTGCCGCAGTCGAGCGGCGTCAGCATGGCGGGCACCGTACGGTACGGCAGCTTGTCCGTCGCCTGCAGGCCGGTCGTGCCGGCGTCGATCGTGAACAGCACGTCACGCGGCGCGACCTTGCGCAGCTCCGCGTAGATTACCTCGGGATGGAGCGGCTTGCCGGTAAGACCGGCCGCCTCCTCGCGTTGCCGCCACAGCTCCTCGCGGTCCTTGCGGAACCTGTCGTTGCGCGCCTTCCACGGCGCCTTGTCCGCTGAAATCGCGCCGATCATCTCGCAGAGCCCGGCGGCGATCGTGCCGGCATCCCCGACGATGCCGAGCGCAACGGGAAAGTAGCGGCCGACGGCAATCGGATCGATGTCGACCTGGATGATCTTCGCCGCGGGGGAAATGTGCTCGTACTGGTAACGGGTCGTGTTGAAGCCGAGCCGCGTGCCGAGCGCGAGGATCACGTCCGCCTCGCGCATGAGCCCGCTTGCCACCGCATTGCCGCGCGGCCCCACCTGGCCGGCGTAGAGCGGATGGTCGTTCGCCACCACGTCGCCGTGGCCGGCCGAAGCGGTGATCGGGAGCTGCAGCTTCTCCGCGAGCGTGATCAGTTTCTCGCTCGCGCGTCCCCACTTGATGCCCGCCCCCGCATGGATCACCGGCATCCTCGCGGCAAGCAGCATGCTCTTGATTTTCTCGAGCGTGGCGCGCTCGACCGCGCCGCCCTCCAGTTCCGGCCGGCTCCCCGGCAGCGGTATCGTGACGTCAACGTCGCAGTTGAACAGATCGCGGGGGATGTTCACCACCACCGGACCGCGCCGTCCGGAATTGGCGATGCGGAACGCCTCGAGGAAGAACTCGGGAATGCGCTCCGGGCGCGGCACCGTCATCACGCGCTTGGTGACGGGCAGGAACAGCGTGTGCTGGTCAATCTCCTGGAACGCGTCGCGCCCGAGGTGCTCGGTCGAGGGCAGCCCCGTGATCACCACCACCGGCGAGTAGGCCATCTTCGCCGCGGCGAGCCCCAGCACCATGTTGGAAGAGCCCGGCCCGGCCTGCCCGCAGATGAACAGCCCCGGCGCCTGCGTGACGCGCCCGTAGGCATCGGCCATGTGCATGCCGCAGTTCTCGTGGCGCACGCCGATGTACTCGATGTCCTTCATGTCGTAGAGCGCGTCGTACATCTCCAGCGTGCTCGAGCCCATCAGCCCGAAGATCTTGGTCACGCCCGCGGCGCGCAGCGCCTGCATCGCGGCTACGCCGCATCGCATC
>JACQGO010000377.1 GCA_016199485.1 Betaproteobacteria bacterium | reverse complement strand
GCCCCCAGGCCTCGGTGATCTTCGCCCCGATCATGCGCGCGAGGATGTCCGTGCCCCCGCCCGCAGGAAAAGGCACGATCACCCGCAGCGGCTTCGTCGGATAGGCATCCCCTCTCACGGGCTGCGCGGTGGCGTCAACATCGATCCACGCTGCGGAAAGAAAAAATGCGACCAGAGCCAACGGGGCGCCGGCACGCCGCAAGCAAGCGACGGTCGGCCACATCGTCCGGCGGCCGATGATCCCGGCGGCGAGGAATTGACGCTCCAGGCTGGTGGTTTTCAGCGGGCTTCCGTGAACTGATTCGCGAGTCGACATTTTCGGTACCTCATCATCCAGGCCCGCCCCGACGGACCGTCACGCGCCGGCCCCCGCCTTCGCATCACGCGCCAGGCGCGCCTTGAGGTAGGGTTTCTCACCGCCGAGCTCGACCATCTCGCGCAGGAAAGCTGGAAGCGGCGCGCATTTCATCGACGCGCCGGTGGTGAGGTTGCTGACCGTCCCCGCGGCGGTATCCACTTCGATGCGATCTCCGGTGTTCACGAAGTCGACCACGCCCGGGCACGGCGTCACGAGCAGCCCGCCGCTGATGCTGTTGCGGAAGAAGAGTCTCCCGAAGGACTCGGCGACGACCGCCGCGATGCCCATCGCCATCAACGCCAGGTGCGCGGGCCGCGAAGAGCCGCAGCCGAAGTTCTTCCCGCCCACCAGGATGTCTCCGGGGGAGACCTTCGCCGGAAACTCCGGGTCGATCGTCTCCAGGCAGTGCTTCGCCTGCTCTTTGAGCGGCAGGTGGGAATAGATCGATCTGCGGATCTGGTCGGTGTTGATGTCGTCCTGCGGGAATTTCCACACAGTGCCGGTCACTTTCATGGGGACTCCCGGATCAAAGATAGCTGAGGGGATTGGCGATGCGGCCCGCGACCGCCGAGGCCGCCACGGTAGCCGGGGACGCGAGATAAACCTCCGCATCGGCGCCCATCCGGCCGACAAAGTTGCGCGTGTTGCAGGATATCGCGACGTCCCCCGGCGCGAGTATGCCGCCGTGCAGACCGGGGCAGGCGCCGCAATTGGCGTTGGTCACGATGGCATTCGCCTCGTGCAGCGCTTCGATGTATCCGAGCCGGGTCGCGGCTTTCAGGACCTCACGGGAACCCGGGGTCACGATGAAACGCACCTCCGGGTGGACCTTTCTCCCCTTGAGGATCGTCGCCGCGACCGCGATGTCCTCCAGCCTGCCGCTTGCGCACGATCCCAGAAAAGCCTGGTCGATCGCGCGGCCCTCCACTTCTCCGAGAGCCTTGACGTTATCAGGCGCATGCGGCGCAGCGACCTGCGGGCCCAGATCCGACACGTTGAACTCGTGCACTTCATCGTATTGATACCCGGGATCGGTCTCCCGGACCTTGAACGGCTTCTTCGTCCGCCCCTTGACCCAGTCGAGCGTGATCCGGTCGGGTTGCACGTACGACGTCATGGCTCCCAGCTCCGTGCCCATATTGCACAGCGTGAACCGCATGTCCATGCTGAGCGCGCGCACGAAAGAACCGGCGAATTCCACCGCTTTTCCCTGAGCGCCGCGCTGCCCGAGGCGGCCGTTGATGTGCAACGCGACGTCGCGGCCGAATACGCCCTTCCCGAGCTTGCCCTCCAACCTGAGCAGGCTCACCGCCGGCGCGTCTATCCAGTAGCGGCCCAGCGCAAAAAGGGACAGCATGCCGCCCGCGAGTGAGGCGGCGAACGCGCCCACCGCGCCCATCGTCGGCGTATGCGAGTCGCGCAGCGCCACGACGCATCCCGGTACCACGACGCCCCGCTCGGGCATGATGAGGTGCGAGATGCCTGCGCCCGCGTCGGTCATGGGAATACCGCGGGACCGGAAGAACTGCTGCCACCGTTTCTGCCCGGCGGCGATTCCGGGCGTGGGAGCGGGCGCGGCGTGATCGAGGAAGACGAACATCCGCTCCTTGAGCGGCAGCGTCTTCACCCCGAGCTCCGCGAGGTCGGATTCCAGGCGATCCGCGTATTCCGCGTTGGTGCCGATCTGGACGGCGAACACGTCCGGCTCGATCTCGAGAAACTCGCCCGGCGTCACGGTCGCCGGTTTCGGGTGAGCGTGTTCGATCAGGATCTTGTGCAGCGCATGCATGCCGGACATCGGCTTATCCTCCAGTCCATAAGAGTATCCTCAATCGACCCGCAGGCCGATCGCTCTTGCCAGCTTTCCGTACCTGGCGATCTGTTCTTTCAGGAATTGCAGAAACTCGCCTGGCGTACTGCCTACCGGCTCCGCACCTTCGCCCACGAGACGCGTCTGCACATCCTTGAGCTGAACGGCTTTCGCCACCGCCTGCTGCAGACGGTTCACGACGGGCTCCGCGGTGTTGCGGGGGGCGAGCAGACCGTACCACGAGCTGAACTCGTAGTTCCGGACGCCGCTCTCATGAATCGTCGGCAACTCCGGCATGGCCCGCGACCGCTTGAGGGTGGTCACCGCGAGCGCCCGGAGCTTCCCCGCCTTGACCTGCGGGAGCGCGGTCACGGGGCTGGGGAACATCACCTGGACCGCTCCGGCCATGAGGTCGATGACCGCACCCGTCACGCCCTTGTAGGGCACGTGCACCATGTCCACCGCGGCGCCGAGCTTGAAGAGCTCGGCGGCAAAATGAGCGGGAGTGCCGCTGCCTGCCGATGCATAGTTGATCTGCCCTGGCCGGGATTTCGCCAGCTTGATCAGCTCCTGAACCGATCTCACTGGCAGCGACGGATGAACGACCAGGATATACGGCGTCGAGGCGATCAACGTGACCGGTGTGAAGTCCGCGATCGGATCGTACGGCAGCTTGCGGCGCAAACCCGGGTTGATCGCATGGGCGTTGATCGCGACCAGGATCGTATACCCGTCGGGAGCCGCTTTCGCCACGATTTCCGTGCCGATGATGTTACCGGCACCGGGGCGGTTGTCGACGATCACCTGCTGCGGAAAGGCGTCGGAAAGCTTCTGGGCGATGAGCCTCGCCACCGTGTCCCCGCCGCCTCCCGGCGAAAACGGCGCGACGAGGCGGATCGGTTTGGCAGGATATTCCTGCGCGAACGCCGCCTGGCACGGAAGCAGGACAGCGAGCGCCGCGCAGGCGGCGCCCAGAGCGGCACGTCCTGCATTCCAGTCCATTCGGTCGCGCGGCTTCATATCACTGATCCAAGCATAGCAGTCCTGTCAATTCCCGGGTGTCATCGACGTGCTCGAGGTCGAGAACGCGCTCGGCGACTTGCGTGACCCGGCTCTCGGGAAGCACATGTGATGCGAGCTTCCTGAACTTCTCGATGACATCCTCGTCGGACGCGAATCGTTTCGGGCTGCCTCGCTGCGCCTCCACCGTCTCCTCCTCGGTGTCGCCCCCGGCGAAATGCATCACCACCCGCGCCTTGTGCCGGTACTGCGCACCTCCGGCGGTCGCCTCCCTGTCCTCCACAAAATCCACCTTCTCCGCAAACGCGACTCGCGCCGGCTCGCGTATCGATTCCTCGGTGTACTGATCGACGAACGCATCGCCCTCCAGCACTAAGGTGGCAAGGGTGAAGGGCATGTTCATCTGCGCGGAGGTGACGCTCTCGGGACGGTACTTCCAGTAGACGTGCTTTCTCATCGCCTCCGAGCCATGCACCACGATGCGCTCGACCTCATCGGGCCGGAACGGGCGGCGCCGCCGGATCGCGCGGATCGCGTCGAGCGCCGAATGATTGCTCGCCGCGCACGAGTAGAACTTCAGCGCGTCGTTCATGGTCTCGTACCTCGCGCCGAGGTCGCGGGTGAGTTCTTCAAGATCAAAATCGCTCCGGGAGCGGGAGAACGTGGTGCAAAACCCGCCGTATTCGCTTTCGAACACGTTCACTATCCCGGTAAATCCCTCCGCCGCGAGCAGCGCGGAGTAGAGCCCGCTCTGCGCCGAGCGCCCCGCGTGCATGCGTTTTACCATGGAGCCGAACTGCGCCGCCATCAGCCCCGAGGCCTGGGTGGCGGCCATCCCCAGAACGTGAACAACCTGCTCCGCGGACAGCCGCAAAGCGGCCGCCGCCGCCGTTGCCGCCGCGAACACGCCGATCGTGGCCGACGTGTGCCATCCCTGGGTGAGATGCTGCTGCCCCATGCACATGCCGACCCTGGGGCCGACCTCGTACCCTGCGACCGCCGCGCGCATCAGGTCTTTCCCGCTCATGCCGCCGCGCGATTCCGCCAGGGCGACCAGCGGCGGCAACGCGGCGCAGCCGACGTGCAGCAGCCCCGCGGTATGGATGTCGTCGAGCTCGAAGCTCTGGATCAGCGTGCCGTTCACCAGCGCCGCATGCGGCGCGGACATCCGGACTGCCGTGCCCCACACGGCGCATTCCGGCGTGCGATCGAGTTTTTGCAGCGCGCGAATCAGGATGCCGCTCGATTCCGGTTTCACGCCGTACAGGCCGCAGCCGAGAGAATCGAGAAGGAGAAGCTTCACGCGATGGCGCACTTCATCGGGTATCGCCTCGTAACGCAGGCCGGCGACAAACGCCGCGATGCCCGTCGTGTAGGGACCGGTCGTTTCTTGCGCTGCGCCACTATTCGGCATATCCCGCGCGGTTACTGGCAATCGGGGGCGTAGCGCTCAGAACTGCGCCTGGTACTGGGCCGGATCGATCACTGCCCCGATCACGAGCGGTCGGCCGCGCGGCCGGTTGTCCGCGAGCACCCTCTCGAGCTGCCTGGCGCTGCTCACCCGGAAGCCCTCGCAGTCCATCGACCGCGCGAGTCCGACCATGTCGGTCGGATCGATCAGGGTTCCCCAGCTCGGATACTTCCTGGCGGCCTGCTTGAGCTCGATCCGGTTGAGCGAGTTGTCGCAGAACACGACGACAATCACGCCCGCCTTCAACGAGGAAGCGAGCCGCAGCTCGCTCTGCACCATCGCGAGGCTGCCGTCTCCGATGAAGCACACGGCGGGATCCTTCGGCGCGAGAAGGCTGGACACGATCGCCGCCGGCAGCGAATAGCCCATCGTCGAGAGCCCGTTCGTCATCAGGACGCTGCGCGGGCGGTACGCGGTCCACCCCAGTCCCACGAGGAGCTTGTGCGAGCCGACGTCCGTGGAAACCACCGTGTTCTTCGGCATCGCCTCGCGCACGGCGTCGACGACGTCGGTCGGGTTGAGCTTTCCCTTCACCCTCCCGGAATAGTAGAGCGCGAACAGGCGCTTGCGATGCTGTGCGATCTGCTTCTCGCGCCATTTCGGCTCGCCCCGGTATGCGCTTGCCAGCGCGGCGAGGACATCGGCGATCGGGCCGACGATTTCGGTTTCCGCGGCATAAACCTGGTCGGTGTTCGGCGTGCTGTCGATATGAATGGTCGGCGCCGACAGTTGCCACGGCTTGATCAACTCGACCGGGTCAAAGCCCACCGCGAGCACCAGGTCGCACGACTTCAGGAAGTCCCACATGAAGCCGTTGCACGCCATGTCCACGGTGCCGGCGTAGAACGGATGGTCCTCCGGCACAACGCCTTTTGCCATCGGCGCGACGACGACCGGGCATCCCAGCGCCTCCATGAAGCGCGTCAGGGCCTTCGTCGCGCCGGCGCGCTGCGCGCTCGTGCCGGCGAGGACGACGGGGCGCCTCGCCTTCTTCAGGCGGGCAACGACGTCGACCGTGCTTTTGCCATCGGCAAAAACCTGAAACCCGTGCGCCACCGCCCTGAGCGGCGGGAGCACGACATCGGTGTCGGTGCACTCCGCGCCGGCGAGGTCCGCCGGCATGGTGATGTGCACCGGTCCGGGGCGCTCGGCGGCGGCGACGCGCAACGCCTTTCTCATCACCTTGCCGACATTGTTTCTCTGCACCTGCACCGCCCATTTGCTGATCGGCGAGAACAGCGCGTTGTGGTTCAGCACCTGGTGAGTGAACACGCCGTCGCGGGCGGTCTCGATCTGCCCGGAAAGCGCGATCATCGGGACCTTGTCGAGATAGGCGTTCGCCACCGGGTTGACCAGGTTCGAGGAGCCCGGCCCCAGCGTCGACATGCACATGCCGGGCATTCCCGTGAGGAACCCGTAGGCCTGCGCCATGAAACCCGCGGTCCCTTCGCGCCGCCCGAGGACGAACTGGACGCCTTCACGCCTTGCAGCCTCGAGAAATTCGACGTTGGGATCGCCCGGGTAACCGAAGATGTGGGTGATCCCCGCGGCCTTGACGTACTTGGCGATGACCTGTGAGCAATTCATGTACCGGATCCCGGATTCGTTTCTGCGTGATGATCGGCGTGAGGCGGCGCGCCGCGCCGGCCCCGATTCGGCGAACCGGAACAGTTTACCCCCTCGCGCGGGAAAACCAGTAATTCCGGTGTCGCAAATAAAAGAATTTTTTTGCGAACCGGTATAATTTTTTCTTATACTGGCCGATGGCACCGGCGATCGAGGAAACAGCGAGAATTCGTTCCGCGCGCCCCGCGATCGAAGCGAAGGAATAAAATAACGCGCTGGCCGGGGATTGCCGTCATGAGCTACGCGTACTACGTCTATTACCGCGTCGATCCGGAAAAGGCCCGCGCCGCGGAGCCGAAGATCCGGGAGTTGCTTGCCGGGGTCGAGCGGGCGACCGGTGTGTGCGGCCGGCTCATGAAAAAGCGTGACGAGCCCCTGCTGTGGATGGAAGTGTACGAGAACGTCGCCGACGACGCGAAGTTCCAGCGGGAACTCGCCGATGCGGTGGCCGGGCACGGGATCGCCGGTTTCCTGCTCGCGGGCTCCATGCGGCACGTCGAATGCTTCGAGCTCTGACGGCAATGTGCATCATCCTGCTCGCGCTCGACCCGCACCCGCAGTACCGCCTGGTGATCGCGGCAAACCGCGATGAAGCCTACGCGCGGCCCACCCGCACCGCGCACTTCTGGGAGGACGACCCGCAAATCTACGGGGGGCGCGACCTGGAACAGGGCGGCAGCTGGCTCGCGCTGCGGCGCGACGGACGCATCGCCGCAGTCACCAACTTCCGCGACCGCCGCGTTCCGAAAACCGCACTGCGTTCGCGCGGAGAGCTGGTACGCGAGTTTCTGCGCGGCGACGCTCCTTCCGCGGAATACCTCGCCGGCGTGCGTGCCCGCGCCGCTCAATACAACGGTTTCAGCCTGATCGTGGGCGACGGCTCGGCGCTGTGGTGTTACTCGAACCGCGGCGGTGAACCCGCGCAGATCTCCCCTGGTGTCCACGGGATCAGCAACCATCTGCTCGATACCCCATGGCCGAAGGTGGTGGAGAGCAAGAAAGCGCTCGGCGGGCTGCTCGACGTACGCGGCGCGGCGCTTATCGACCGGCTGTTCGCGATCCTTGCCGACCGCGAGATCGCGCCGGACTACACGCTGCCCGACACCGGCGTCGGGATCCAGCGCGAGCGCGAGCTTTCGTCGGTCTTCATCCCCGGCGTGCGCTACGGCACCCGTGCGTCCACCGTCGTGCTGATCGGACGGGACGACGGGGCGGTGTTCATCGAGCGTAGCTTCGGCCCCCAGGGAGTACAGAAGGGAGAAGTATCCGCGCGTTTCGCGATCGCCGGCACAGGCCGGGCGTCATCGCGAAGCGCGGAATGCCCGCTTCGATGAGTACCGTGCGCCGGATCGCGCGCAGCACGGGGCCTTGTGTCCGCGCCGCGAAATCACGTGTACGGTGAATTCCGGGTCGCTCATCATTATAATTGACGTTGAAGCGGATACTCGCCGTAAAGGCATGATTATCGATCTTTGCGGAAATGGTTGACAAACCAGTTCCGCACAGTACCGTTCCCCTCTCCCTCCGGGAGAGGGGAAAGGGGTGAGGGTCGAGCGGCATAAGGCATTTACGCAAAGCTCGATAGGAGGCATTCCAATGGCTGATTCCGAAGACATCAAGGAAAACAAGAATTACTTTCCCGACATTCCCGCGCGCCACGAGGGCTTCTACCTCAAGGGGGCGCATCAGCTCGACTGGGGCATGCGCAACCGCCTCGCGCGCATCTTCCGCCCCGAGAGCGGGCGCACGGTCATGCTGGCGATCGACCACGGCTATTTTCTCGGCCCCACGACCGGCCTGGAGCGCGTGGACGTGACGATCATGCCCCTGCTGGAGTACGCCGATGCCCTCATGTGCACGCGCGGCATCCTGCGCTCGACGATTCCGGCCTCGTTCGGCAACGGCGTCGTGATGCGATCGAGCGGCGGTCCGAGCACCCTCAAAGAGCTGTCGAACGAGCACATCGCCGTGGACATCGACGACGCGATCCGGATGAACGTGTCGGCCATGGCGGTGCAGGTGTACATCGGCGGCGAGTTCGAAACGCAGTCGGTGCACAACATGACCCAGCTCGTGGATATGGGGCTGCGCTACGGCATCCCCACGCTTGGCGTGACGGCCGTGGGCAAGGACCTCATGCGCGACGCGCGCTACCTCGGGCTCGCCACGCGCATCTGTGCGGAGCTCGGCGCGCAGGTAGTCAAGACCTATTACTGCGCCGAAGGTTTCGAGACGGTGACGGCCGCCTGCCCGGTTCCCATCGTGATGGCCGGCGGCAAGAAACTGCCCGAGCTCGAGGCGCTGACGATGGCGTACAGTGCCGTCAGCCAGGGCGCGGCGGGCGTCGACATGGGCCGCAACATCTTTCAGTCGGACGCGCCGGCAGCCATGATCCAGGCCGTAGGCAAGGTGGTGCACGAGCTGATGAAGCCCAAGCAGGCCTACGACTGCTATCTCACGCTCAAGAACGAACAGGCGACCGCCAGGAAGCGGGCGTAGGGGCGCATATCATCCAGAACGCGGCCGGCCGACTCCCGATCCGCTATCCGACTACTCAAATGCAAAGCCGGTGGAACGACGACGAAGCCGCGGGCTTCAAAGGCGATCTCGCGCAGCGCGTCTACACCTCGCGCCTGCTCGGCCGCGACAAGTCGCTGGTGCTGCATGGCGGCGGTAACACGTCGGTCAAGCTCCGGGAGCGCAATCTCGTCGGCGACGAGGAAGACATCCTTTACATCAAGGGCAGCGGCTGCGACCTCGAAGTGATCGAGGAAGCGGGCTTCGCGCCGGTGCGCATGGCGCACCTGCTCAAACTCGCGCAGCTCAAGGCGCCGGGCGATCCGCAGATCGTGAACGAGATCCTCACCCACATGACGCGCGCTGCTGCGCCGGCGCCTTCGGTCGAGGTCATATTGCATGCGCTGCTGCCGCACAAGTACGTCGATCACACCCACGCCGACGCGGTGCTCGCGGTCACCAATACCGAGGACGGCGAAGCGCGCGTGCGCGAGGTCTACGGCGACCGGGTGGTGGTGATCCCCTACGTGATGCCGGGCTTCGATCTCGCGCAGCTTTGCGCCGCGCGATTTCCCGTGGAAGCCGGCAAGCACACGATAGGCATGGTCCTGATGAAGCACGGCATATTCTCGTTCGGCGCGACCGCAAGAGAGTCGTACGAGCACATGATCCACCTGGTGGGCCTCGCCGAGGACTACCTCGCGAGAAAAGGCGCATGGGAGCTGCGCTGGCAGCAAAACGGCATTTCGCGCAAGGCGATACGCCTCGAGCTTGCCGCACTGCGGGCGAAACTGTCCCGGACCGCGGGTGTTCCGCTCCTCCTCGCCACGCACCAGGACGCGCGCAGCATCGCCTTCGCGCGCCGCGCGGACGTCGCCGAGATCTCGCAGCAGGGACCCGCGACGCCAGATCACGTGATCCGCACCAAGCGCGTGCCGGCCGTGGAACGCGACATCGAGGGCTACGCGTTCCGCTATCGCGAGTACTACAACGCGCACGCGCCCTACGCCAGAGAACCCAAGACCATGCTCGACCCGGCGCCGCGCGTGATCCTCGATCCGGAACTCGGCATGTGCGCCGCGGGACGCAGCGCGAAGGAAGCCGCGATCGTCGCCGAGACCTACCTCCACACGATGGACGTCATCGAGCGCGCGACGCTGCTCGGCGGCTTCCGCGCACTCTCCGCGAAGGACATCTTCGACGTCGAATACTGGGACATCGAGCAGGCCAAGATCAAGAAGGACGGCGCGCCGCCGGTCTTCGCGGGTGAGATCGCGCTCGTCACCGGCGCCGCCTCGGGCATCGGAAAGGCGTGCGTCGAGGCGTTGCTCGCGCGCGGCGCCGCGGTCATCGCGCTCGACGTCAACCCCGCCATCGAGCGCCTCACCCGGCGCGAGGATTTTCTCGGCATCACCTGCGATGTGTCGGCCGACTCCGAGGTGGTGAAGGCGCTCGAGAACGGGGTGAAGGCCTTCGGCGGCCTCGACATGCTGGTGCTGAACGCCGGCATCTTCCCGGGCGGCCGCCCGATCGCCGCGCTCAGGCACGAGGACTGGCGCAAGGTGATGCAGGTCAATCTCGACGCCGATCTGACGCTCATGCGCGAGTGCCACCCGCTGCTGAAGCTTGCCCCCAAAGGCGGGCGCATGGTGGTGATCGGGTCGAAAAACGTTCCGGCACCCGGACCCGGGGCTGCGGCGTACTCGGCGTCCAAGGCCGCGCTCACGCAGCTCGCGCGCGTCGCCGCGCTGGAATGGGGCGCGGACGGCATCCGCGTCAATGTGCTCCATCCCGACGCGGTGTTCGACACCGGCATCTGGACCGACGAAGTGCTCAAGGCGCGCGCCGCGCACTACGGGATGACCGTGGAGGAATACAAGCGCCGCAACGTGCTGAAGACCGAAGTGATGAGCCGCGACGTGGCCGAGCTCGCGGCGGAAATGTGCGGGCCCGCCTTCGCCAAGACCACCGGCGCCCAAGTGCCGGTGGACGGCGGCAGCGACCGGGTGATTTAACGCTCGCCGCAAGACCAAGAACGAATTAGCCGCCGATGGACGCCGATACACGCCGATCGATGAGCGCGCGTAGGTCAGGTTGCACGAGCAACCTGACACCGAGATCGTCCGGGGATGTCAGGTTACGCCGGTGGCGTAACCTGACCTACGGTCCTAGGACCGGTTCAAAG
>JACQGO010000365.1 GCA_016199485.1 Betaproteobacteria bacterium | reverse complement strand
GGCCTCAGCCAGGGCACGCGCGCGTAATGGTTCTTTTCGAATTCGTCGATGGCGGCTTGACGCTGGAGCGTGACGCCGATGTCGTCGAGACCCAGTAGGAGCTGTTCTTTTCTCGACGGCTCGATCTCGAAGCGGTGGCGCGCGCCGTCGGGGATGACCACGACCTGTTCGCGCAGATCGATGGATAGTGTTGCGCCCGGATTATCCTCGACGTACCGGCCGAGGCTCGCGACAACGCCTTCCGGCAGCTCGACTGGGAGCACTCCGTTCTGCAGGCAGTTCGCCTTGAAGAAGTCCGCGTAGCCCGGCGCGATCACCGCCTTGAATCCCCAGTCCTGTAGAGCATAAACCGCGCCCTCGCGCGCCGAGCCGCAACCGAAGTTGCGCCCCGCGATGAGGATGCGGGCGCGGCGGAAGGGCTCGCGATGCAGGATGAAATCGGGCTTCTCCTCCCCGTCGGAGGTCAGCCGCTCGTCGTGGAACAGGAAATTGCGGTAGCCCGCCGAGAGCGGCTTCCTCAGGAAGCGGTGAGGGATGATCTTGTCGGTGTCCACGTCCGGAAAATAATACGGCGCAGCAATCGCAGTGAGCGTGGTGAACGGGTCCATGGACTTTTCTGCCGGAAGTCTCAACAACTAGATGAAATCGCGAACGTCGGCGAGCCGGCCGGTGACCGCCGCGGCCGCCGCCATCGCCGGACTCACGAGGTGGGTGCGCGAGCCCTTGCCCTGGCGGCCTTCGAAATTGCGGTTCGAGGTCGAGGCGCATCTTTCCCCGTAGGGTACCCGGTCGCCGTTCGACCCCGTGCACATCGAGCATCCGGGCTCGCGCCATTCGAAGCCCGCGCCGAGGAACACCTCGTGCAGGCCCTCCTGCTCCGCGGCACGCTTCACCGTCATCGACCCCGGCACGATCATCGCCGGTACCGCCGCCTTGCGCCCGCGTGCGACCGCGGCCGCCTCGCGCAGATCCTCCAGCCGCGAGTTGGTGCACGAGCCGATGAACACGCGATCGACCTTGATGTCCCTGATCGGCGTGCCCGGCGCAATCCCCATGTAGGCGAGCGCGCTCTCGGCACGGTGCCTGCGCGCCGGATCGGAGAACGCCGCGGGATCGGGCACCCTGCCCGTGACCGGAACCGCCTCGTCCTGGCACGTTCCCCAAGTCACCATCGGTTCGATCGCGCTTCCCTCGAGTCGCACTTCGCGGGAGAATTCCGCTCCCTTATCCGTAGCGACCGTCCGCCAGAAGCGCACCGCCCGGTCCCAGTCGGCGCCCTTGGGTGCAAGCTCGCGTCCGCGCAGGTACTCGAACGTCCGTTCGTCGGGAACGACCATGCCCACGCGGGCGCCGGCCTCGATCGACATGTTGCACAGAGTCATGCGGCCTTCCATCGAAAGGCTGCGTATCGCGGCTCCGGCGTACTCGATGGCGTGCCCGGCGCCCCCGCCGATGCCGATTTCGGCGATGATGGCAAGGATCACGTCCTTTGCCGAGACGCCACGCCCCAGCGCGCCGTCCACCGCGACGCGCATCGCTTTCGGCTTGCGCAGCCAGATCGTCTGCGTCGCGAGGATATGCTTGACCTGGGAGGCCCCTACGCCGAATCCGCAGGCGCCGAAAGCGCCGTTGGTCGAGGTGTGGGAATCCGCCCCGGCAATGACCATTCCGGGCTGCGGCATGCCGAGCTCCGCCGGCACCACGTGCATGATCCCCTGCTGCGGGTGCATCAGCCCGTAATGGCGCGAGATGCCCGCCCACTTCGTGTTCTCCTCGAGCTGCTCGATCATCACCCGGGCCTCAGGATCCGCCACACCCTTGACGCCGAGGCTGCGGCCCGTTGTGGGCGCGTAGTGATCGGCCATCGCCAGCGTCTTCCCGGGGTAGCGCACGCGTCTGCCTTCCTGGCGCAGCGCGTTGAAAGCGTAAAACGGGCCTTCGCTCACCACGTTGTAGTCCACGTAGAGGAGCTGCTCGCCTCCTTCGCGCTCGCAGACGACGTGCGTGTCCCAGATCTTGTCGAACATCGTCTTCGCGGCACACATGGCGGAATCCGGAAAAAAGGAACGGACAACTATCGAGCGCTGACTCCAGCGCGCAGCGCCTTCGACAGCGGTGCGACCGAGGGCAGCGTCTCCAGCCGCTCGGCGAGCGAAAGCACCTCGGCGATCGAATCGCCGCTGTTCGTGACCGCGGCAAGGCAGCGAAATTTCTCCTTCGCCTCGTCTTCGGTGCACGGGTCGGCCGGCGTGCCGTGCGCATCCAGCAGCTTCGTCTCCAGCGTCCGGCCGTCGGCGAGGCGCACCTCGGCGCGCGTCCCGTAGCGCGGGTAAAGCGCTTCCATTTCGGGGTCGGCGTAGAGCTCGATGCGCCGCGCGAGCCCGCATACTGCGGGATCGTCCAGCGCATCGCCGGTGTAGAAGCGCGGATCCTTCGGATCGCGCACCAGTGCCACCGCCGCAGTGAACGGCATGCTGTACTGCGCGGCCATCGTCTCCTTCGGCGCTACTTCGCCGTTCAGCGCGATCGCGCGCTTGTTGGTGCCGACGCGCACGCTCTTGATGGCGCCGTGCTCTATGCCGTGCTCGACGCGCAGCGCGTGCAGCGCCTGCGCGGTGGTGTGCAGCACGCCGCAGCACGGATAGACCTTGGTCCACACCCGGCTCACGGCGTAGCGCGTGCCGAGGTCGCGATCGAGCGCCTGCGGATTGGACTTGTCGCCGCCGTACACCTCGAGCAGCCCGAACCGGCCGTCGAGCGCGGCGAGCGGCGCGGTGAAGCCGCGGTGCGCGAGCGCGCACGCGAGCACTCCCGATTCTGCGGCGCGGCCCGCGTGCATGCGCTTGATCATGCCTCCGCTGCCCTGCGTGAAGCTCTTGATGCCGGCGGCGCTGGAGCAGGCGATCCCGATCGCGCGCATGATCTGCTCGTGCGGCATGCCGAGCGTCACGCCGCTCGCCACCGCCGCGCCGACCGGGCCCGCGATGCCGGTGATGTGGAATCCCCATCCGGCTTCCCCGATCGCGAGCCCGACGCGCGCCATCGCCTCATAACCGGCGATCAAGCCGAGCAGCAGCCTCGCGCCGGGCGCCTCGTGCTGCTCCGCCGTCGCAAGCGCGGCCGGAATCACCACCGCGCCGGGATGAACGTGCGCGCCGGGAACGATGTCATCGAGCTCGATGCCGTGGGTTGCGGTGCCGTTCACCAGCGCCGCGCGCGCCGGCGCCGCCGGCACGCGGCTGCCGTATATCGTGGCGCGACCCCGTGACTGCTCGTCATACACCACTTGTGCGGCGATCCTGCCCCACGGCATCACCGCGCCGTAGAGCCCGCAGCCCAGGCCGTCGAGCAGGCGGATGCGCGCCTCGCGCACGACCGCTGAGGGCAGCTCGTTCGTAGTGAGCGACAACAGGAAGTCGACGAGCCGGCTTGAGGGTGTGGACAGCGTGGGTTGAACAGCGTCGTTCATGGCTCTTCTCCTGAGCGGCACGAGCACGATACCCGATGCGCGCGCCGTTCTGCCGCATCATACCATCGTGGCCGCCCGGGATATCCTGGTTCCGGTGCCCGGAACCCGCATCGATGTCCGAAACATGCTTGACAGGCGTCCCGCGCGGTGGTTATAGATCGACATCGGCACCGGAAAGCCTTGATGGGGAGGGTTCAGATGGCCGCAAGAAATGATGCCGCTGTCACGCTCATGGCTGGCGGGGACATAGGCCCGGTGGTCGGGCCCGCGGAGAAGTTCGCCGAGCTCATCACGCCGGTGCTGCAACAGGCGGACCTGCGCTTCGGGCAATGCGAAAGAACTTATTCCAGGAGAGGATGGGAGCCGCAGTTCGCCTACGGGCCCAGCGGGCAACGCACGCGTCTCGATCCTGGCATGGCTGGAATCTGGAAGGCTGCTCACATGGATGTCATCTCCCTCGCCAGCAATCACGCGATGGACTGGGGGCCGGAGCCGCTTCTCGATACCATCGATCTCCTCCGCGGCATGGGGAAGCACGTCATCGGCGCCGGCAAGGATGCCGGGGAAGCCCGCAAGCCGGCCATCGTCGAACGCAAGGGCGTGAAGATCGCGTTTCTCGCCTATTGTTCGGTGCTGCGCGACGGGCAGGCGGCCGGAGCAGGCAAGGCGGGCGTCGCGCCGATGCGGGCACATACTTATTACGCGCCGGAAGAATTCCAGCCCGGCACGCCTCCGAAAATCATCACCGAGCCATACGAGCAGGACGTGCAAGCCCTGCAGGACGATATCCGGAAGGCGAAGCAGCAGGCCGATGCGGTGATCATGTCGATACACTGGGGCCTGCGTCACGTTCCGAAGACGATTTGCACCTATCAGCCGCCCGTTGCACACGCGGCTATCGATGCAGGTTGCGATTTGATCCTGGGACATCATGCCCACTCCATCAAGGCTGTGGAGGTCTACAAGGGAAAAGTCTGCTTCTACAGCATCGGCAACTTCATGACTACGGGATCGTCCAAGAGGACGGCGGGGACTTTCGACTGGAATCTCATCTGGTTCCCGATCGACAAGGAGTGCTTGCCGCCGCACGGCATGTACCAGTTCCCGACGCACTGCCGCAAAACCATGGTCGCAAAAGTGGTGATCGGCAAGGAAGGCGTCGAGCGGGTGTCTTTCCTGCCTGCATTCATCAATCCCCAGGCTCAACCGTACGTCGTGGCGCCGGACGATCCGAAGTTCCAGGAAATAGTGGAATGGACGGAATGGGTCTCGGACCAGCATCCTCACGAGTTCCGCGTGGAGGGCGGCGAGGTCGTGGTCGATACCGCGCTGCCGTAACGTGGCCAGACCCGATCCCGTCTTTCCGGAAGCACCGATGACAACGGCCGCAATGGCGCTCGCGCGGTTCGCCTGCGCGCTTGCTTATGACGAAATTCCGCGCGAGGTGACAGAGCGCGCGAAAACGTGCATCGTGGATACCGGAATGATCTGAGCGCGTGGTGGCTCAAAACGATCTCGGCATGCCGAGCACGCGCGCTCCGATGTACGACAGGATCATGTTGGGAGAGACCGGGGCGACCAGGTGCAGCCTGGTCTCGCGGAACTTGCGTTCGACGTCGTATTCGGCGGCAAAGCCGAAGCCGCCGTGCGTCTGGAGGCAGACGTTCGCCGCTTCCCACGACGCGTCGGCGGCGAGCAACTTCGCCATGTTGGCTTCCGCACCGCACGGCTTGCCAGCATCGAACAGCGCGGCGGCCTTGAAGCGCATGAGGTTCGCTGCTTCGATGTTCACGTAGGCGCGCGCGATCGGAAACTGGATGCCCTGATTCTGACCGATCGGCCGGTCGAACACCACGCGCTGCCTGGCGTAGCTGCTCGCCTTGTCGATGAACCAGTAGCCGTCGCCGATGCACTCGGCCGCAATCAGGACGCGCTCGACGTTCAGGCCGTCGAGAATGTACTTGAAGCCCAGGCCTTCCTCGCCGACCAGATTCTCGGCGGGAATCTCCACGTTGTCGAAGAAGACTTCGTTCGTTTCGTGGTTGACCATGTTGCGAATCGGCCGCACCGTCATGCCGTTGCCGAGCGCCTCGCGCACGTCGACGAGGAAAATCGACATGCCCTCGGACTTCTTTTTCACCTGGTCGAGCGGCGTGGTGCGCGCGAGCAAGACCATCAGATCCGAATGCAGCAGGCGCGAAGTCCACACTTTCTGCCCGTTCACGACGTAGCGGTCACCCTTCCTCACCGCGACGGTCCTGATCCTGGTCGTATCGGTGCCGACGGTCGGTTCGGTCACCGCCATCGACTGCAGGCGCAACTCGCCCGAGGCGATCTTCGGAAGGTAGCGGCGTTTCTGCGCTTCCGACCCGTGCCGCAGCACGGTGCCCATGTTGTACATCTGCCCATGGCAACATCCGGAATTGCCGCCCGAGCGGTTGATCTCTTCCATGATCACCGAGGCTTCGGCAACCGAAAGCCCGGATCCGCCATACTGCTCGGGAATCAGCGCGGCGAGCCAGCCGGCGTCGGTCAGTGCCTTGACGAATTCCTCGGGATAGCCGCGTCGCTCGTCGATCTTGCGCCAGTACTCGCCGGGAAAGCTCTTGCACAAGGCGCGCACTCCGTCGCGCACGTGCGAGTAATCATCGGATTGAAGCGGCATGTCGGTCCTCGTGTGATTGCCCTGCAGAATCGTCCTACGGCATCGCGAAGCCGCCGTTACAGCCCCTTGCGCCGGAAGCGGCGGAATTCGGGCTTGCGCTTTTCCAGGAAGGCGCGGATGCCTTCCATGTTCTCCTCGTTGCCGTAAATTCCGGCGAGCAGCGCGCCCGTGGGAAAGAACGAGGGATAGAATTCCTGGTCGGAACCCGCGTTGAGCGCAAGCTTGGCGATGCGTATGCTCTGCGGGCTCTTGGCGAGGATCTCCTGGCACCACTCGTCGACCACCTTATCGAGCTCTTCCGGCTTGCAGACGAAGTTGATCAGGCCCATCTCGAGCGCCTCGCGCGCGCTGTACTGGCGGCAGCCGAACACCATCTCGCGCGCCTTGCGCTCGCCGACGTAGCGCGCGAGCAGCTGGCACGCGCCCCAGATCGGGATGCTGCCCACGCGCGGCCCGGTCTGCCCGAACCTCGCGTCCTCGCTGGCGAACGACATGTCGCAGAACAGATGGATCTCGTTGCCGCCGCCCACGCAGTAGCCGCGGATCTTGGCCAGCACCGGCTTGTCCATCATGCGCATCACCGAGGACAGCGCGAACAGCCGCCGCATGTGCGCGCGTCCCACGTCCGGCGTGCGGTTCGCCTGGTCGCCCACGTCCCCGCCCGAGCAGAACGCCTTGTCGCCCGCGCCGGTCAGCACCACCACGCCGATCTCGGGGTCGTCGGCGGCGCGGTGCATCGCGTGCGTAAGCTCCTCGTAGGTGCGCGGGCGCACCGCGTTTCTTTTCTCCGGACGGTTGATGGTGACGGTGGCGACCCCGTCCTTGACCTCGAAAAGGATATCCTGGTAGTCCACGCTGTTCCTCCCGTGATGTGCGGGCGCGCGATCCGCGCCGGGTCTCAGGCGACATTACATGCCGCCCGCCGCGAGTGTCAACTTATGGCACGCGTTTCGACAGACGAAACCCTTCGTGCCGGGCCGCAATTCGGTTAATCTGTTGCCGTCCGACGCTCGATATCCCTTCAAGAATGACGTCAAGACCGGGAAGCCGATTGACAGGATCAACAGGATGAGAACAAGATGATTTGCGGCGAGCTCGATGCAATCCCGTGACTCCCCGGAAATCCCGTAAACCCTGTCCATTGTGCTTTTGAGACGGCCGCTACCCATGACATACCGGGCGATACTCACGCAGCAGGACGGTGCGGCGCTTATCATCACGCTCAATCGCCCCGACAAGCGCAACGCGATAGAATTCGAGACCTTTCTCGTCACCATGATCTACGGGACCAAAGACAAGCAGGAAGGCATTCCCGCCTTCCTCGAAAAACGTAAGCCCCGCTTCGAGGGCAAATAGGAGGAAACCATGAAGACGCTTCGTTTCGGAATCTTGCTTTCGGCGATAAGCATCCTTGCCGCAGCCGGCGTTGGCGTTGCGGACACCTATCCTTCCAAACCGATACGCTGGATCATACCTTTCAGTCCGGGTGGCGGCACCGAATTGATGGCGCGCGCGATAGGGCAAAAGCTGCATGAGACGTGGGCACAGCCCGTCGTGATCGACAGCCGTCCCGGCGGCACGGGCGCCGTTGCCTCTCTCATCGTCAAGAACGCCGCACCGGACGGCTACACCTTGCTGATGATCACGAGCAGCACCCACGCCATTTCGCCGAACCTTTTCCGCGAGCCCCCGTACCACCCGGTGAGGGACTTCGAGGCCATCACGCTTGTCGGAACCGCGCCGGAAATGCTGGTTGCCCATCCTTCGGTCCAGGTCAACTCGGTCAAGGAGCTGCTCGCGCTCGCGAAGTCCGAGCCCGGAAAGCTCAACTATGCGTCTCCCGGAACCGGGTCGATCGGTCATATGACGATGGAGTTGTTCAAGAAAGTGACGGGCGCGAACATCGTTCACATCCCCTATAAAGGCAGCGGCGCCGCAGTGAGAGAAACCGTGGGTGGACAGGTGCAGCTCATGTTCAGTGCGCCTGGAGCGGTGATCGGGCACATACGTGTGGGCAGGCTCAAGGCGCTTGCCGTGGGAAGCCCCAGGAGGACCCCGGGGCTTGATGATATTCCCACGTTTACCGAATTGGGATACCCGGAGGTTGTAGCCGCGAATTGGTACGGTGTCCTCACTACGGCAGGCACACCGGCAGCGGTGATAAACCAGATCAACCGCGAGATCGTGCGCATTGTCCGGCTGCCGGAGATCAAGGAAATGTTCTTTAAACGAGGTTACGAGACGATGAGCGCCACGCCCGAGGAAGCTGCGAAGTACGTAAAGGACGAATTCGCCAAATGGGGCGAAGTCGTGAAGGTCTCCGGCGTGCGCCTTGACTAGAACCGATCTCAAAAACCTGGAAAGTTCAGCCACAGAGCACACAGAGGTCACAGAGTCTTTGCCCTCAACCCTGAGAAGCGAGGAGGTGGGCCGGGGGAGAACAGGATTTTCTCGGTGTTCTCTGTGCTCTCTGTGG
>JACQGO010000048.1 GCA_016199485.1 Betaproteobacteria bacterium | reverse complement strand
GGTGCCACAGCTTGCTCACCAGGTACTGCCCGCCGATGATGTAGAACATGGCCGAGATCGACATCATCGCCACGCACAGCACCACGCCCCAGAAATCGATGTAGGTCGCGCGGAAAAACGCGAACGCGAGCGCGAACGTGATGTAGGCGAGCAGCCCGACCGCGAACACCGGAACGGCGATCGCGAGGCTCGGCCCCATGCGGATCGTGATCTCGCGGGCGATGTCGCGCCCGTCGTCCGCCCGCCCGAAATCGAACACGAACATCCGTATCGACTTCTGGAAGAAGATCGTGTCGGTGAACTTGGCGGCCAGCGTCGGCGCGCGCGTGTTGAGCAGCAGCGGCCTGTCGTAGCCGCGCTCCTGCTTCCAGCGCTCGATCTGCTCGGAGGTGACACGCTTGATCCCGAGCTGCATGCGCGCCATGTCGTCCGGCGTGTTCACCAGGAAGAACAGCGCGAAGGTGATGACGTTCACCCCGACGAGTATCGGGATCGCGTAGAGCACGCGGCGCACGATGTAGCCGATCATGCGGCGACCCTGTCACCGTTCGCGGGCTTTCCCGTCGCGCGCTCACGCCGCCGGTAGCTGATCGCCGCCGGAGAGGCGAGCAGCGCGAGCAGCGCGAGCAGCGCCGCGATCGGCCACAGCACCGGGTTGTTCCAATCCCGGCGCTTCCGCTCGCGCAGCTTCGCGTCGATGCGCTGGTACTTGAGGCTGTTGTAAGCGAGCTTGTTCGGTTTGACGTTGCGGTACCACGAGTGAGAGAGCGAGTAGTCCATGGGATGGAAGCCCCACAGCCACGGCGCGTCTTCGCGCAGGATCGCGACCATGCGGTCGATGATCGCCTGGCGCTCGGCGGAGTTCGGCATGTTCTTCATCTGCTCGAACAGCCGGTCGTACTCGGGGTTCGCGTAGTTGGCGGCGTTCTCGCCCGCGCTTTGCACCTTGCCCTGCGGGCCGTGGAGCAGGAACAGGAAATTCTCGGGATCGGGGTAGTCCGCGTGCCAGCCCCACTCGAAGATCTGCGCGTTGCCCTTGCGGATCTTGTCCTGGAAACGGTTGTAATCGGTGGCGCGGATCACGAGCTGGATGTTGAGCTTCTCGAACTGCTTGCGCATCCAGTCGAGCCACGGCTTGGCATCCGGGCCGCGCGCGGTGACGTCGAAGTTAAGCACCAGCGGCTGCCCGCTCGCCGCGTCGATGCCGTTCGGGTAGCCGGCCTCGGCGAGCAGTTTTTTCGCCGCCTCAAGCGGTTTGCGCCGCGGCCTGGCGCCGTCCCATCCGTAGACTACCGGGTTGACTCCTTCCCTGCCTTCGCGGTAGCCGAAGATGCCCGGCGCGATCGGGCCCTGCGCCGGGATGCCGCGGCCGTTCTGGAAGATCGACACGTACTCCTCGTAATCGATCGCGATCGAGATCGCCTGGCGCAGCTTCTTCGCTCGCTCCGAAAGCCCCCCCACCACCGGGTCGAGCATGTTGAAGCCCATGTAGAAGGTGGAAATCGCGACGTCGGTGGAAAGCCGGATGCCGTGCTGCTTCATCGCTTCGCTCACCACCGCCTCGCCCTGGCCGCCGAACTGCACCGCCTGGTCGAAGGTATCCGAGGCGATTCCCGAGGCGTCGTAATAGCCCTGCAGGAACTTGTTCCAGCGCGGGATGCTTTCCTTGTCGAGCGTGAACACGATCCGGTCGATGAAGGGCAGCGGCCCGCCGGCGTCGGCAAGCAGCCCCGCCTCCGCGTCGCCCGCTTCGCCCTCCGCCGGGTAACTTTCGCCGTGGAAATTCGGATTGCGCGCGAGCACCATGATGCGGTTGGGGTTGTTCTCGGTGAGCATGTAGGGGCCGGTCCCGACCGGATACCAGTCGAGCGTGAGGTTTTTTTCCGCCATGCCGGGCTGCCCGTAGAATCGGTCCACCTCGATTGGCACCGGAGCGAAAAACGGCATCGCCAGCCAGTAGATGAACTGCGGATACTGCCCCTTGATCTTGATGCGGTAGGTGTAGTCGTCGAGCGCTTCCACGCCGGCGAGCGGATAGCGCGCGAGATCGATCCACGCGTCGCGGCGGCCGCCCGCGACGAGTTCTTCGTTCACCCGCTTCAACGTTTCCGCGTACTCCCTGAGGCCTACGATGTAGTCAGCCATCAGGCCGAAAATCGGCGAGTGCAGCCGCGGATGCGCGAGGCGTTTCACCTGATAGACGAAGTCGTGCGCCGTGAGCTCGCGCGTGCCCTGCTCGCTGAACTCGCCGATGGCGTGGATATTCCGGAGGTCGCGCGCAGCGAGATCGTGATAGAGCAGCCCGCCGTCCTTACCGCGCGCGAATGCGGGATGCGGTTGATAGCGGATGCCGCGCTTGATGCTGATCTCGTAGACCGTGTAGGCAATGTCGCGCGCCGGCGCATCCGGCTTGAGGCGCCTGTCGCTCGCGTCGAAATACTGCGGCGCGGGAACCGCCTGCGCCGCGGCCGGGATCAGGGTATACGGGCGCTTCAGATAATGGTACTGCAGCGGCGGCTCGTAGATCTGCGCGTTGAAGATGATCTCGTTGGAGCTGTACGACTGCACCGGGTCAAGGTGCTTCGGCCGTTCGGCGAACGCTGCGTACAGGATGTTGGCGCCCGCATCCGCCGCAGGGTAAGGGTCGTTCCACGGCGAGCCGCCGCAGCCGGCGAGCAGCGCGCCGAGCCACAGCCATGCGATGCGCACGAAGCCAGCCATCGGCTCAGAGTGTAGCGTAATCGGTCGCGCAGCGTAACCCCGCCGCGCGATTATCCATGACGAGGCCGCTGTTATAATTGGTTCCTGCCACCAACCGCGGTTGGAACGGACGTCAAGCATTGAACGCCGTTCAGCCGCGAGAACCCAGAAAGGATGGGCCATGGGCCTAGTGCAGAACAAGAAGATTCTCATCACCGGCTTGCTGAGCAACCGTTCGATCGCCTACGGCGTCGCGCAAGCGATGCGGCGCGAGGGCGCGACTCTCGCCTTCACCCACCAGAACGGAGATCTGCGCGGGCGGGTGGCGGAGCTGGCGCGGGAGTTCGGCAGGGTACCGTTACTGCCGTGCGACGTGACGCGCGATGACGAGATTTCCGCGTTGTTCGATACGCTGCGCAAGGAATGGACCGGCCTCGACGGCATCGTGCACTCGGTCGCCTACACGCCGCGGGAAACGCTCAAAGGGAAATTCCTCGAGGGGCTGACGCGCGACGCATTCCACATCGCGCACGACGTGAGCTCTTACAGTTTCGCCGCGCTCGCGAAGGCGGGGCTGCCGATGATGGCGGGAGGCAAGGCATCACTGCTCACGCTGACCTACCTCGGCGCAGTACGCTCGGTGCCCCATTACAACGTGATGGGGCTCGCCAAGGCGAGCCTCGAGGCCGGGGTGCGCTACCTCGCGCGGGATCTAGGACCCGAAGGCATACGGGTGAACGCGATCTCCGCCGGTCCGATCAAGACGCTCGCCGCCGCCGGCATCAGCGGCTTCGGCAGGATCCTGACATTCGTCGAGGAGAACGCACCGCTGCGGCGCAACGTGACGATTGAGGACGTGGGCAACGCCGCGGCCTTCCTGATGAGCGATCTTGCGAGCGCCATCACCGGCGAGATCCTCTACGTCGATTGCGGATTCAACACCACGGTGGGGGGAATGGGCTGAAGGATGAAGGCGGAAGGATGAATCGCGGGACCGTCATCGCGCTGCGTTTTTTCGCCTCGTTGTTACCTTTTCTCGATCAGATCCAGCCTCAGCTTCACGTCGGCCTTGAGCATGAGGCTCGCGACATAGGCGGCGAACTCCTCCTGCCCGAGTAGCTGGCGCAGCTGTTGCGCGAAAGCCTGTGTTTCCTCGCGACCGATCTCCTGCGCCTCCACCACGCGGCTTACCTTCACCAGCGTGTAGCCACTCTCCGCATCCTCCACGCCGACGTATGCCGGCAGCTTGGTCACGTCGAGCCTGAACACCTGTCGCAGCACCGCCTCGGGCACCCCGCGCGGGTCGGCGCGACTCACCAGCTCCGCCGGCCCCCATTTGACGCCGGCATCGTGTCCCTGCCTGAGCTTTTCCAGTCGGGCGCGCCCGTCGCTGGCAGCAAGTTGCGCCGCCTGCCGCGCGGTGAGCTTCTTCGCGATCTCGCCGCTCACCTCCCCGAACGGACGCACCGCCGCCGGCTTGTGCTGCGCCACGCGCGCTGTGATCAACGTGTTGGGCGCAATCTCGATCACCTCGGTATTGCGCTTGTTGCGGAGCACGTCTTCCGAGAAAACCGCCTGCAGCAGCTTCTCGTTGTTGAGGAGCTTCTCCTCCGCGCCTCTGCGGCTGAGCCAGCCGCTCGTCTGGATCCCGGTCTTGAGCAACTCGGCCGCGGGCTTCAGGCTGTCTGCCTGTTCGAACACGATGTTGCTGAGGTTCTCCGCCACCTCGGCGAATTTCCTGCCGGCGAGCTGCTTCCTGAGTTCGCTCTCGATCTGCCCACGCGCTTCCTCGAAGCTCGTCGTCTTGCCGGGTTGAACGGCGGTAAGCCGGATGATGTGAAACCCGTACTGCGACTCGACCGGTGCCGAGATCTCTCCGGGCCTCATCCCGAACAGCGCATCCTCGAAGCCCTTCAAGTCCTTCATCGCACCGCGGGCGATGAAACCGAGGTCGCCACCCTGCGCCGCAGAGCCCGGGTCCTGCGAGTATTGCTTCGCGAATTCCGAGAATTTTCCTGGATTCTGCGCGAGCTGCTTGTGGATCTGTTCCGCCTTGGCGCGCGCGGCCTGTCTTGCCTCCGCCGCCGCCCCGGCATCGACGCTCACCAGGATGTGACTCGCCTGGCGCTGCTCGGGAACCCGGAACTGCGCGGCGCGCCCCGGATCGTCATAGTGTTTTTTCAGTTCTTCGGGGCTCACCCGAATCTGGGCGGCGACATGATCCAGCGTCAGCACGATGTATTCGAGCCGCACCTGCTCCGGAGTCTGGAATTCTTCGCGATGGTTGTCGTAGTACTTCTGCGCCGCGTCGGCTTCGAGCTTGACCTGCGGCGCGAACTGCCCGGCGGTGAGCGTGTAACGACTCACCTCGCGGCGCTGCTCACTCGCGCGCAGCAGCCGCTCCGCGACGCTCATCGACGCGAGCGCCGTGTCAGCGTATGCCTCGGTGAGGCGCCGGATCATCAGGTCCTGCCGCACCTCCGCCTCGAATCCGAGGGGGGTCTTGCCCTGCGCGCGCAGAAACTGCTCGTAGCGCGCGTCGGAAAACTTGCCGTCCTGCTGAAATGCCGGAACTCCGGCGATTGCCGCCTGGAGCTGTGAATCGGGCACGGCGAGATCGAGTTGCGCGGCGCGCGAGAGCAGCAGACGCTGCCGTACCAGGCCTTCCAGCACGCCCAGGCGCAGCTCCGGATTATCGAGCAGCGCGGAATCCGCCTTGCCGCCGAGCAGGCGCTGCATCGTTTCCTGGCGGTCCCTGAGCACCTGGCCGAATTCCTGCTGGGAAATCTTCTGGCGCCCCACCTCGGCGACAAAGCGGTCGGTGTCGGTGAAGCGGAAATAGATGTCCACGCCGAAAAATGCAAACGGCACCGCGATCAGCACCAGTATGATCTGGACCAGGCGCTTGTTCTTGGTGATGAAGTCGAACATGGTGGAAAAAACACAAATTGCAAATCGTGAACGGGAAACGGCGGGCGACTCGCGCTCCGTTCACCGTGTTCGCCGTTCACGCAGAAAAAAGGCGAACCCGCGTTCGCCTTCTCGGAATTCTGGCGGAGTGGACGGGACTCGAACCCGCGACCCCCGGCGTGACAGGCCGGTATTCTAACCGACTGAACTACCACTCCTCATGCAATGCGGAATATTGGGTGCGAACGGGGGACTGGTTCCCTTGCCGGCCCTTCACGCGTTCCCGTCTCCATCACTCCATATTCCGCATTGCATTATTGGTGGGTGCTGAGAGGTTCGAACCCCCGACCTTCGCCTTGTAAGGGCGACGCTCTACCAACTGAGCTAAGCACCCGGGACACCGTCCGGCCTCTGTCGCACCCCGCCTATCCGGGACATCGTTCCCGGAACGGGTAACTTCGCAACGGAACGCGCAGCGGGCGGATGCGCCGCCCGCATCCGCCCCGCTCGAAAATCCCGTGCCTTACCGTCGAAAAGCGTTAGTTTACAGCATCTTTCAGCGCTTTGCCAGCGCTGAACTTCGGCACCCTCGCCGCCTTGATCTTGATCACTGCACCGGTGCGCGGGTTGCGGCCGGTGCGTGCAGCGCGCTTGCCGACCTTGAACGTCCCGAATCCCACGAGCGTCACCGACTGCCCCCTCTTGAGCGCACCCTTGATCGCGCTGAGTGTCGCATCGAGTGCCTTGTCCGCCCCGGCCTTGGAAAGGCCCGCAGACCTTGCAATGGCTTCAACCAGTTCAGACTTGTTCACGGCGATCCCCTTTCGTGTGTTGGCAGGTGAAACAGGAAAACGCGGTCTCGGTTGAGGCTAGCCTTGAGGGCGGGCCGGAACCGGAACCCGTCGCGCAGAAACTGGAGCAGAGATTGTACCGGAACTGGAGCGCATTTTCCGCGAGGAACTGATCTTCGGCCGACGCTGCAACTGTGGAGTTCTTGCGTTTTTCCCGCCTGCCGCCGATCTTCAGCCAGCGCTGCAGTCAATCAACCCACATCGACTTTATAGCAAGCGCGAAAAGCGAATGTCAAGGGAATCGACGGAAAACACCCGGCTGTCGCGTCGCACCGTTGCGCGATCCGTCACACCGCAAATTTCAGGCCAGGAGCGGCGCAGCGGGCGGGCGCCGTGCGGCGCCCGCCGAGCCGTCGCTAGTGAGTGACTGCGGGCGCCGCCGCCTCGTCGACTTTCGGCAACTGCGCGACTTCCGCCTCGTCCGGCAACGATTCCGGCTTGCGCTCGAGTGCCATCTCGAATACCGAATCGATCCACTTCACCGGTTGGATGTCGAGGCGGTTCTTAACGTTATCAGGGATTTCAGCGAGATCCTTAACGTTCTCCTCAGGAATCAGCACCGTCTTGATCCCGCCGCGGAGCGCCGCAAGCAGCTTTTCCTTGAGCCCGCCGATCGGCAGCGCTTCACCGCGCAGCGTGATCTCGCCCGTCATCGCGATCTCCGCCCGCACCGGAATGCCGGTGAGCACCGACACCATCGCCGTCGCGATGCCGATGCCGGCGCTCGGACCGTCCTTGGGCGTCGCGCCTTCCGGCAGGTGGATGTGAATGTCGTTTTTCTGGTAGAAGTCCTCCGGGATGCCGAGGCGCTTCGAACGGCTGCGCACGACCGAGAGCGCGGCCTGCACCGACTCCTGCATCACTTCGCCGAGCTTGCCGGTGGTCGTCATCTTTCCCTTGCCGGGCATCACCGCCGCTTCGATGGTGAGCAGCTCGCCGCCGACCTCGGTCCAGGCAAGTCCGTTCACCTGGCCGATCTGGTTTCTCTTTTCCGCCATGCCGAAGGTGTAGCGGCGCACGCCGAGGTACTTGTTGAGGTTGCGCGCGCTGACCATGACCTTGCGGCTCTCGCCCTCGCGCACCAGTTCCTTGACCACCTTGCGGCAGATCTTGGACAGCTCGCGCTCGAGGGCACGCACGCCCGCCTCGCGCGTGTAGTAGCGGATGATGTCACGGATCGCGCTCTCCGAGATCACGATCTCTCCGGGCTTGAGCCCATGGTTCCTCATCAGCTTCGGCAGCAGGTGCCTGAGCGCGATGTTCACTTTCTCGTCCTCGGTGTAGCCCGAGAGGCGGATCGTCTCCATGCGGTCGAGCAGCGCCGGCGGGATGTTGAGCGTGTTTGCCGTGCACACGAACATCACATCGGAGAGGTCATACTCGACCTCGATGTAATGGTCGACGAAGGTGTGATTCTGCTCGGGATCGAGCACTTCGAGCAGCGCGCTTGCCGGGTCACCCCTGAAGTCCATTCCCATCTTGTCCACTTCGTCGAACAGGAACAGGGGGTTACGCACGCCCACCCGGGTCATGTTCTGCAGGATCTTGCCCGGCATGGAACCGATGTAGGTCCGGCGGTGACCACGGATCTCCGCCTCGTCGCGCACGCCTCCGAGCGACATGCGCACGAACTTGCGGTTCGTCGCCCGTGCGATCGACTGGCCGAGGGAAGTCTTGCCCACGCCGGGTGCGCCCACCAGACACAGGATCGGGGCCTTCAGCTTGTCCACGCGCAGCTGGACCGCGAGATACTCGATGATGCGCTCCTTCACCTTCTCCAGCCCGTAGTGGTCCTCGTTGAGGATCTTCTCCGCGGCCATGAGGTCGGTGCTGATCCTGCACCTCTTCTTCCACGGCAACGATACCAGCGCGTCGATGTAATTGCGCACCACCGTCGCTTCCGCGGACATCGGCGACATCAACCGCAGCTTCTTCAACTCGGCTTCGGCCTTCCTGCGCGCCTCCTTCGGCATGTGCGCCGCCTTGATGCGCTTCTCCACTTCGTCGAGGTCCGCGCCTTCCTCGAGCTCGCCGAGTTCCTTCTGAATCGCCTTGACCTGTTCGTTGAGGTAGTACTCGCGCTGGCTCTTCTCCATCTGGCGCTTGACGCGCCCGCGGATGCGCTTCTCGTCCTGCTGGATATCGAGTTCGCCTTCGACGAGCTTCAACTGATGCTCGAGGCGCTTCTTGACC
>JACQGO010000364.1 GCA_016199485.1 Betaproteobacteria bacterium | reverse complement strand
GCGCTCGACGAGGAGCTCGGCCGGACGTTCGCCATCACGGCAACGTGGATCAAGGTGTATCCGTGCTGCGGGCTGATCCACTCGACCGCGCACGCGCTCGAGGCGTTGAAGCGCGAGCATCGGCTCTCGGCCGCGCAAGTGAAGCAGATCCGCGTGCGCACCAGCCGCCGCGCGGTCGTGCAGAACGGCGATCCCGATCCACGCGAGCCGATGGCCGCGCAGTACAGCATCCCGTTCTGCGCCGGCGTCGCTCTGGCAAAGGACCCCAGGGACCCCGGCGCCTACGCGGAACAGAATCTGCACGACCCGGTCGTGCGCGAGCTCGCAGCGCGCACCGCGCTGGAAGTGGACCCGGAGATGGAACGGCAGTATCCGGCCCACTTCGGGGCGCGGGTCGAGGTGACGCTCGGCTCCGGTAAAGCGGTGCACCTGACCATTCTCGATCCGCACGGAACTCCGGCGGACCCGTGCTCGCCGCAGGAAGCGGAGGCCAAGTTCCGGCGGCTCGCCTCGAGCGTGAAGCGCACCGATACCGTCGAGCGCATCCTTGCGGCCGTGCGCAGCCTCGCTCCTGCGCCGACGCTCGAAGCGTTCTCCAGGGCGCTGCGCGAGGGCGACGGCGAGGCGGAGGAGCCCGGTGTGCCCGCGGCTGAAAGGCGCGTGGGCGCGGCGTGAGGCGGAAGAGCGGTCCAGCGACACGACCAGACGACACGAGGAGGAACCGGTGACACATCCCGCTTCATGCCGCGCTGCCCACCCGGCGCAGGGACCCCGTGCGGCGCCCGGCGCTGCGGCGTGGTGCGCTTTGCTGCTCGTCTTCTCCGCCGCGGCTTTTCCGACCGACGCCTGGCCGGCGCAGGCCTATCCGGTCAAGGCCGTGCGCATCGTCGTGCCTTTCTCCGCCGGCGGCGGGACCGACATCATCGCGCGGCTCCTCGCCCAGAAGCTCTCGGAAGCATGGGGGCAGCAGGTCGTCGTCGACAACCGCGCCGGCGGCGGCGCCGTGATCGGCACCGAGATCGTCGCGAAAAGCGGCCCGGACGGCTACACGCTCCTGCTCACCGCGAATCCCCACACGGCAAACCCGGTGCTCAATGCGAGGCTGCCGTACGACGCCTTGCGCGACTTCGCCGCCGTGACCATGGTCGCCTCGGCACCGCTCATCGTGGTCGTGCATCCCTCGCTGCCGGTGCGTTCGGTGCGCGAGCTGATCGCGTTCGCCGCGGCGCGGCCGGGCCAGTTGAGCTACGGCAGCTCCGGCAACGGGGGTCCGCAGCATCTCGCCGGCGAGCTGTTCAAGAGCATGGCCCGCATCGACATGGTGCACGTGCCGTATAAAGGCAGCGCCCCCGCCACCACCGATCTGCTCGCGGGCCAGGTGCAGGTTGGATTCAGCAGCATGCTGACGGTGCTCCCGCATGTGAAGACCTCCGGCATGCGCGTCGACTGACTCCATCGGCATTCGGCGCGCGCCGGAACGTCGCGGGTCGTTCCTGTGGCATACTGGACGCGGTTCGAAACTCGCCGTCCCTCAAGCCCAACGCGCATGCCCTTTGTCAATTCGCAAGGCGGGCGTCTTTACTACGAGGTCCACGACCTCACGCCGCCGTGGGTGAGGAATCCCTCCGCCATCGTCTTTCACCACGGTGTTGCCGCCGACCTCCACCTGTGGACCGAGTGGCTGCCGTACTTCATCGAGAATCATCGCCTCGTGGTCTTCGACATGCGCGGGTCCGGGCGCTCGACGGTGCCGGGCCACGGGTATCCGTGGTCCCTCGAGCAGCTCGCCGGCGACGCGCTCGAAGTCGCGCAAGCGGCGGGCGCGGGGCGGTTTCACTTCGTCGGCGAGTCGCTTGGAGGCACGGTGGGATTGTTTCTCGCGAGCCGTTTCGGCGACCGGCTGCTGAGCCTCACGGTGGCGAACTGCGCGGCGCGCGGCGGTCTGATACCGAACCTCGCCGGCTGGCGCGCGATGATCGAGACGCAGGGACAGCAGGCGTGGGCCGACCAGATGATGGCGTGGCGCTTCTATCCGAACACCCTGCCGCAGGAAAAATTCGAATGGCTGCGCGAGCTGCACGCGCGATGTCCGGCGCGCGTGGCGCTGATCCTCGCCGATCTGCTCGCCGCGGTCGATCTCACCGGCGAGCTGCAGCGCATCAAGACGCCGACGCTGCTGCTCTGCCCCGACGCGAGCCCTTTCGTTCCGGTGTCGCACATGGCGGAAATGCAGGCGATGATTCCCGACGCGGAGCTGCAGGTCTTCGCGCACGCGCGGCACGGCCTACCGTTTTCCCACGCGGGGGCCTGCGCCGAGGCCGTGAAGGCATTTTTCGCGCGGCGCTTCCCTGGTTCGCGCGCCGAGCTTCCGGTGATCATCTGAACCGCACCGCGATGCGGCCGCGATGGAAGATGGCGGCGCGGGCACCGGCACCGATATAATTGTCGCGCTGATTTCAACGAGGAGGAACACCATGAGCGTCACCTTGCTTCGCTGCGTCGCCGGCGGCAGCGCGCTGCTCGCGCTCGCCGCTTCTGCGCCCGCGCTCGCGCAGGGCGGATGGAAACCCGACCGCACCGTCGAATTCATCGTCGGCACCAGTCCCGGCGGCTCGATCGACCGCATCGCCCGCACGATGCACAAGATTCTGAACGACCAGGGGCGGGTCACGAACGCGACCGTGGTCAACAAGCCCGGTGGGGGCGGCATGCTGGGCTACAACTACCTCAACCAGAACCCGGGCGGGCATCACGTCGCGGTCGCATCGCTCACCATGATCACCAACAACATCACCGGCAAAACTCCGATCAAGTACAACGATGTAACGCCGCTCGCGCTGCTGGTGAGCGAGTACGTGACGTTCTCGGTGCGCGCCGAGTCCCCGATCAAGAGCGCGAACGAGCTGATCGAACGCCTGAAGCGGGACCCGGGCTCGATCAGCATTGCGGTTGCGGCCGCCCTCGGCGGCTCGAACCACATCGCGGGCGGCATGGTGATCAGGGCCGCGGGCTCGGACGTGCGCAAGGCGAAGTTCGTGGTATTCAACTCCTCGGCGGACTCGATGACCGCGGTGCTCGGCGGTCACGTCGACGTGCTCGCGACCAGCGCCTCGACCGCGATTCCCCAGGTGCAGGCGGGCAAGCTCCGCATGCTCGCGGTAGCCGCGCCCAAGCGCATGGGCGGGGCGCTCGCGAAGGTGCCGGTGTGGAAGGAGCACGGCGTGAACGCGGTGTTCTCCAACTGGTTCGCCGCAATCGGCCCGAAGAAGATGAACGAGGCCGAGATCGCGTACTGGGACGACACGCTCGGCAGGCTCGTGAAGACCGGAGAATGGCAGGCGAGCCTCGACAAGTTCCTGTGGGTGAACGATTACCGCAACAGCAAGGCGAGCCGGAAGTACTTCGAGGACCAGTACAACGAAGTGAAGGCGATCCTGGCCGAGCTCGGGGTGGTGAAATGAAAGTACGCGCATGAGCCTCTTCGCACCGCCGCAGATCATCGAGACCGAGGTCTTCGCGGAGCTGCCCGACAAGTACCGCAGGCGCGATGCGCCCGCCGAGCGGATCGCCGCGGGCAAGGGGGCGGTGCCCGGCGGCTGCTTTCTCGAAGGGCCTTCCTTCGACCGCGCCGGCAATCTCTACCTCACCGACATCCCGTACGGCCGGATATTCCGCGTCTCGCCCGAGGCCCGGTGGGAGCTCGTCGCGGAATACGACGGCGAGCCGAACGGGCTGAAGATCCACAAGGACAGCCGCATCTTCGTGACCGACCACAAGCGCGGCGTGATGCTGCTCGATGCGAAAAGCGGCGGGATCACCCCGCTCCTCGAGCGCTACCACACGGAAGGATTCAAGGGCGTCAACGATCTCGTGTTCGCGGAAAACGGCGACCTCTACTTCACCGACCAGGGCCAGAGCGGGCTGCAGGACCCGAGCGGGTGCGTCTACCGCTACACTGCGGGCGGGCGGCTCGAGTGCATCGCCGACAACATCCCGAGCCCGAACGGCCTGGTGCTCAACAGGAAAGAGGACGTGCTCTACGTCGCGGTCACCCGCGCCAACGCGGTATGGCGGCTGCCGCTGCTGCCCGACGGCACGGTGTCGCGCATGGGCGTCTTCATCCACCTCTCCGGCGGGCGCGGCCCCGACGGCATGGCGATCGACGAGGCCGACGGTCTCGCGGTCGCGCACCCGGAGATGGGCGCGGTGTGGATCTTCAACGCGCGCGGCGAGCCTCTTTACCGCGTGCAGTCGTGCCGCAGCGAGATGGTAACCAACCTCGCCTACGGCGGCGCCGATCGCAGGACGCTCTACATCGTCGATTCGCTCGGGGGATTCGTGCTCACCGCGCGCGTGCCGACCGCCGGGCGCGTGATGTACTCGCACCTGTAGCGCCGGACGAAGACGCGCCGGCGCGAGGCGGCCTGCGCCGGTACTTGTTGGGCAGCAGCGCGGCGATTGACGTGACTTCCTCTCCCCGCCCGCGCGGCACGATCACGCGCGCACCGGGCGAGTAGTCGGCGATCAGCTCGCGGCACATGCCGCACGGCGAAATGACCTCGCCGCGGCGATTCACCGCGACGATGGTGTCGATCGCGGTGTCGCCCGCCGCGGCCGCCATCCCGATCGCGATCGCTTCCGCGCACACCGAGATGCGCGGAACGTATGCCTCGAGGTGGACCGCCGCGAACAGCCCGCCGGAGCGTGTC
>JACQGO010000363.1 GCA_016199485.1 Betaproteobacteria bacterium | reverse complement strand
TTGCGAGGAGAGTGCTGCAGCCCGACCACCCCGTCGCTTCGCGTCGCCCCTCGTCGACGAGGAGGGGAGGGCACTTCGTTAGCCGCTCCGAACGTTGCACTTGGAACTTGAGACCAAGTGGCTTCTAATCAAGGGTGCGTGTCGAGCGATGTAACGCGGTTACGTAAAGCTCGACAGCTCGCTCATCAGCGGCCGCACGCTGTTCGCATCCGCCAGAGTCGTGAGCAACTGCCCGAGCCGGGCGGCCTTGTCGGCGCCAAACCGCGGCGCCACCAGGCCATGAAACTTGCGTTCGAGCTCGGGCCGCGTCATCGGTACGTGCCAGACCTCCTCGCTGTGTTTTGCGCCCGAAACGGTGATGATCGTCACAACTGCGTGGCGCCCGTGTTCCAGGCCCTGCCAGTCGTCGCGGCCGACGAACTTCACCCGCTGCTGCATGTCGTGCACGCGCGCGTCGCCGGTCCGCGTCGGGTCGTGCAGCATGTAAAAATCAAGCGTCCCGGTGGCAGCCGCAATCGCGCAGACCGTGGGCCCGGAGATCGACGCGTGGCGCGTGCTCGGAACACGATACACGCCGCGGCTCGGAATCTGCACCTCGATCTGCGCGATGTCGGCGGGCCGCAGCGCGTGCCGCTCTACCAAGCCGAACAACGCCTGCAAATACGTCTGGTTCGGGCTGCCCACCGGATAGCGCTTGTGCATCACGTCGGTGATCGCAAAATACCGCCCCAGGTCCTGCGCCATGTCGGCGCCGGCGTCGGGCGAGTCGAGAAAGGCGTCGAACACGCTGAATGAGCCGTCCAGGATGTCGAGCGGTGCGCGACAGCCGTTGGCTGCGAGCAACGCAGCAGTGACGCCATTGCGGTTGGCACAACCGACCTGGAAGGTCTTCCCCATGTGCACCGGATCCTTGATCATGTTGTCGGGCCCGGCGGCCTGATACGCGGCAAGGCATAGCGCGACCTGCATCTGTTCGCGGCCAAGGCCCAGCAGGACGCCGGCGGTGACTGCGGAACTGAGCGTACCGACCACTGCGGTAGGATAGAAGCGGCGCGTGACGTAATCGCGCGCGCGGTAGAAGATCGGCATCAGCCGGCCGCCCATCTCGTACCCCAGGACGATCGCACGCAGCACCTCCTTGCCGGGCTTGTCGAGCCACTCGCCGGCCGCGAGCGCGGTCGGAACGATTCCCGCTGCGACGTGTCCGCCGGCCGACTTCAAGTGCACCGGATCCACCTCGTCGCCGTGCGCCATGCCGCCGTTGGCGAGCGCGGCATTGACCACGCTCGTGTTCAAGCGATGGCCGAGGACCGCGCACTCGCCCTTGCCGCCCATGCGCGCGACGAACTGCACGATCGCCTCGACCTCGGGCAACCGTGAGCAGGCGATCATGGCGCCGACCGAATCGAACGCGACGTCCGCCGCTTTAGCGCCGACCTCGTCGGAAAACTCGTCGTAGCGCGCCGCGCACAGCCACTCCGCGAACGTGCTGGTCACCGTAGCAGTCATGTTGTTTCCTCCGGTGGTATCACGGTCGTACTCTGGAAAGCAAAATACGTTCGCCGGCGCGTCGTCACGGCCGGCGGTGACGCCGTTCGCTGCACTGCGCGAGCGCCGGCGCGTAGGACGCTATTTCGCGAGCCCCAGCTCGGCAAGGACACCGCGGTACTGGACGTACCGGGCGGCCAGGTATTTCGTGCTCTCGGCACTGGGCAGGTAAATGTTCTCCCAGGAGTTCGCTTCCAGCTCCTTCTTCCACGCCGCGCTCTGCGAGAGCCGCCCGAGCACGCCGTCCCAGAACGCCACCTGCCCCGGGTTCAAGCCCCTCGGCGCGATGATCATGCGGTAGCTCGGGGCCACCACGTCGAGTCCCTGCTCCCTCCAGGTCGGCACGTCGGAGAACTTTCCCGCAATCCGCTGCGGGGCGGCGACCGCGACGATACGAACTTTGCCCGAGGCCATGACGGAAGCGTAAGTCGAGGTCGGAGTCGCCACGACATCGACATGTCCCCCCATCAACGCCGTGGTCGCGTCGATCGACGCCTTGTAGAGCACGACCTTCAGCCTGCGCGGGTCGATGCCCGCCGCCTTCATGGCGAGCGCGATGCCGATGTGGTTCGCGTTGCCGCGGCTGGTGCCGAAGGCGAAGGCGACGGACTCGGGATTCCTTTTCACGCGCTCGACGAGATCCCTGCCGGTCTTGATCTGACCTTCGGCGTTCACCGCGAACCCGATGTACTCCCCGTAGAGCACGCTCACCGCGGTGAAATCGCTGTAGTTGAGCGCACTCAGACCGAGGACGTGATTGGTGAGCAGCGTGGCCGTCGCGGTCGCCAGATAGTGTCCGTCGCCCGCGAACTGGCTGAGGTAGTTATAGGCGATGTTGCCGGCCCCGCCGGGCTTGTTCACGACCACGATCGGGGTCGGCACCATCGCGCCATCCTGCATGATTTTCTGGATCATGCGCGCCGTCCGGTCGACACCGCTGCCCGCGCTCGACTGGACAACGATCTCGACCGCCTTTTCCGGGCTCCAGGCGGTTTGCGCCTGCACGTGCGCAGCGCTTGCCGCCGTAAGCGCGGCGACGCCAAGCCCCGCTTTCAGGAACTCCTTCCGCCAAGCCCGGGATGCCCTCATGTCGGCCTCCATGTCATGCATCGGCCCGCAGCAGCGCGGTCAGCGCGCGCACGTCGTGCAGTTCTTCGAGTCGCCCGATCAGGCCGACGATCTTTTCCGCGCGTTCCGCCGGACAGCCGGCGAACGCCGCGCACTCGCGGAATTTCTCCGCGAGTTCCCCGTCGCTCAGCGGGTCGGAGGGACTGCCTTTCGCGGCATCGGCGCGCGCCGAGAACCTGCGCCCGTCTTTCAGCACGATATCGAGGAACGTGGTGAGGAACACATACTTTTCCGCGGCCGCCTCGGCGTCGCTGTACACGCTGTAGTCGATCCTGCGGATCGCTTCCTGCACGTCGGGGCGGTTCACCACCGCATCGGTGAACTCCGCAAGTCCCGCGCGCCGCAACGTGAGGATCGCAGCGAGGCAGAATTCCATGCTGAACTTGCCCTGCAGTCCCGTCACCGGCTGGTGGTAGGTGAGGTTTACCGGGAGCAGGCGGTTGCTTTTCACGGCGATGCGTTCGATCTCTTCGGGCCTGATATCGTGCGCGAGCACCAGCTCCCTGAGCTTGCACATCGCCGGATGAACGAGGTTGCCCGAAGGAAAGGGCTTGATCGAGACGCCGGGAGAGACATAACTCCAGGGATTGCCGAGCCTGCCGCGCAGAACGCCGGCGTCGTAGCCGCCCCCGCCGGCCATGAAGAAGCCGCGCGGGCCTTCGAATATGGTCGGGGCGGCGGTCACGCCCAGCGCGGCGAGCGAGGCGGCGACCACGCCGCTTTCCGCCGCGCGCCCGGCATGCAGCGGTTTCGCCATCGTGCCGAAATTCTCGCGCAGCCCGGCCGACTCGCTGCCGGCGATGCCGAGAGCCGCGCAAGCTGCCTCGGGCGGAACCCGGCGCAGGTTGCAGACGGCCGCGGTCGCGCCGAACACCCCGCACGTGCTGGTCGCATGGTAGCCGCGCCGGTAGTGCTCGCTGCCGATCGCCAGGCTCACCTTGCAGGTCACCTCGGCGCCCACGCTGAACGCCGCAAGCACGTCCCTGCCTGAAGATCCCTCGTGCTCCGCCGCGGCAAGCACCGCCGCCAGCACCGGGGTGGAGGAGTGGACCCGGCTCGGGTGGAAGGTGTCGTCGTAGTCGTCGGCGTGCATCGCCGTGCCGTTCGCCAGCGCCGCAAAGCGCGGCGGCGCGCGCAGCGCCGTGCCGTATATGCTCGCGGTCCCGCCGCCGCACCCGAGCGTACCGACGTAGCGGTGGAGAATCGCGCTCGCCTCCGCCCGCGCGCCCGCAAGACCGGCGCCGAGGGTGTCGAGGATCGCTCTCTTCGCGCTGGAGCGCGCTTGAGCCGGCAGGTCGCCGTAACGCGTGCCCGCGATGAACTCGGCGACGTGAACGGCCAGCGCGCCGCCTGGATCAACCACGGTAGAGGTGTTCATGATCGTGCCAGTAAGAGCGCTTACAGATCGGATCCGCCGCCCCGCCCGGCAGTTGCAGGCGGAGCGCGTGATCCTATTTCACCAATCCAAGTTCCGCCAGGATCTTGCGGTACTCATCGTAACGCGCATCGAGGTACCTGCGGCTGTCGGCGCTGTTCATGTAGCTGCCCTCCCACTCGTTCGCCGCGAGCTCCTGTTTCCACGCATCGCTTTGCGACAAGCGCGCAAACACGCCGTCCCAGAAGGCGGCCTGCGCCGTGCTCCAGCCCCTCGGCGCGATGATCATGCGGTAGCTCGGCATCACGACGTTGAATCCCTGCTCTTTCCAGGTCGCGACCCCCGTGAAGCGTCCGGCCACCCGCTGCGGGGCCGCGACCGCGATGATGCGGATCTTCCCGGAGGCGAGCACCGGGAGATAAGTCGAGGTCGGCGTCGCCACCGCGTCCACGTGCCCGCCCATGAGCGCGGTGGTCGCGTCGATCGAGGATTTGTAGATCACGACCTTCAGCTTGCTGACATCGACCCCCGCCGCTTTCATCGCGAGCGCCACCCCGATATGGTTGGCGTTGCCGCGGCTCGTGCCGAATGCGAAGGTGACCGACTCCGGGCTGCTCTTCACGCGCTCGACGAGATCCCTGCCGTTCTTGATCGGGCCTTCCGCGTTCACCGCGAAGCCGATGTATTCGTTGTAGAGCACGCTCACGGCGCTAAAACCGGTGTAGCTGAGCGGGCTCAGGCCAAGAATGTGATTGGTGAGCAGGGTCGGCGAGGCGGTCGCCAGGTAGTGCCCGTCCCCGGCGAACTGGCTGATGTAGGTATACGCGATGTTGCCGCCCCCGCCCGGCTTGTTCACGACCACGACGGGGGTGGGCACCAGGCCCCCGTCCTGCATGATCTTCTGGATGACGCGCGCGGTGCGGTCCTGGCCCCCGCCCGGGCTCGTCGGAATGACGAACTCGACGTTCTTTTCGGGGCGCCACTCGGCGGCGGCGGAATGCAGCGTAAACGCCGCCAGAGCCATCAATGCCACGGATCGCATCGCGGCCGACCGCGCAGCGCTTCCCGTCAAACGATCACTTTCGGCCCGCATGGTCTTCCTCCTCGCCCCTCCCGGTCGCCATTTTGCGCCGGCTGCATTGGCTGCGCTACCGGAAACGCACGATCCGGGTCACCGGGCGGTAACTGAACGAAGTCGGCACGAACTGCGAGTGGATGCCCGCGCCGCCGGCGACGATGATGTGGATGTGCGAAGGATGATCGGCGACCCCGATGCGCTCCTGGTCGCCTACCTCCGCGAACCAGCGCGAGCGGCGGTGATGCAGCCCCCGCACGGTGCGCGCGCCGAAGCGGGAAAGCGGGATGCGCGCGTGCTCGAAGAGATGGCGGCGGATGTCCTCTTTGCCGTAACCGTCTCGCGCCAGAGTGTGCGCGTGCTCGGGGCACAGCACGAGCAGCGGCCCGGTCGGAAAGATGATGTTGTTGTGGCCGAGCGCGGTCAGCGCGCCGACGAAGTGTTCGAGGATCTCCGTCCCCGTCTCGCAGCCGTAGGTGAACACGTTGTGCCCGGCGGATGCGCCGATCACGGTGACCGTGCTGTCTTCGGGCGCGTAGCCGTATTCGACGTGAAACGGCTGCCACGGGTTGTCCTGCTCGTTTTCGGCGATGCAGAAGGTGAACTTGCCGCTCTGGCCCTGGGTGGACATGTCGGTCTCGCCGGGGATGTCCCCGCCGGCGTTGCGCAGCACGAGTTGCAGCGCGCGCCCTATGGCGGCGTTCGCGCGCGAGCCCTGCCCGAACGCGTTGCCGCGCGCGTTGAGCCCGAGCCTTCGCGCCGCCGGCCCGTTGACGACGATGAGCGGAGTGGTGGTGTTGGTCGCGGTCTGGATGGCGTAGAGCCGGCAGTCGTCGTCGAGCGCCGCTTCCACCGCCGCCAGCACCAGCGGGAAGTACTCCGGCCGGCAGCCCGCGAGCACCGCGTTCACCGCGATTTTCTCGATGGTCGCCATGCGCATGCGCGGCGGCACCGGGCCGATCCTCTCCTGCGGGTCCCGGTCCACCGTGGCAAGGGTCGCGCGCACCGCTTCGAGGGTCGGCGGCACAACCGGCAGCCCGTCGGTCCAGCCGTGCTCGAAGAAGTATTCCTGCAACGAGTCCGGCCGTTCGTCGACCGTAAGCTTCTCGGGCAGCCGCTCGTCGCGGCGTTCCGCCCGAGGGCGGGCGCGGCGGGTGAGCGCCTCCACCACGCCTTCCACCGCCGCCTCGGCTCGCTGGTACACGATCGGCGCGGGCGCGGTATGCATCGGGTGGGGAATCTCGATGATCGCCAGATCGACCATGCCGCGCCCCGCGGCCTGGTGCCGCGCCGCGCGGTGAAACGCGGTGGAGCACACGGTGACCGTGGGGACGCCGCGGCGCTCGAGCGCAACGCCGTCGGCCACGCTCATCGAGGTCGAAGTGCCGCAGTCGCCGAAGCACTGGATCACCGCGTCGTGCCGCGCAAGCCGCTCGAGGTCGGCCTCGGTGAGCTCGTCCTTGGGGGCGAGCTTGCGCACCGTCACGCCCGGCTCCGCGCCGTAGGTCTCCGCGAGCAGCGGCTTCAGGCGGCCGAGGAACAGGTCGGCGTTCACCTTGCTGTTGTCGACGAAGCCGACGCTGGCTCCGCGCAGGTCGCGCAACGCCTGCGCGATGTCGGTCTGCGCCACCTCGTCCGCGATCCCGGGATTGAGCACCGTCAGCGTGTGCATGAGCGCCTCCTCATCGAGCGGCGCCATTCTAGCCTTTCGCTTCCATGCGCACAAAGACTATAATCGGATGGACGTATAACATTTTTGTTATAAGTTGCTGATGCAGCTGCAGCACCTGCGCTGCCTGTGCGAGATCGTGAGGCACGGCCTGAGCGTGACGCGCGCCGCGGAAGCGCTGCGCACCTCGCAGCCCGCCCTGAGCCGCCAGCTCGCGCACGTCGAGCGTGAGCTGGGAGTCGCCGTCTTCGTGCGCAGCCACCGGCGGCTCACCGACCTCACGCCGGCCGGGCGCGCGGTTCTCGCGACCGCGCGCCGCATGCTGGCGGACGCCGAGAGCCTCGCCCGGATCGGCCGCGATTTCGCCGACGAAGCCGCCGGAACGCTCACGGTGGCGACCACGCACACCCAGGCGCGCTACGCGCTGCCCGACGTGATCAAGCGCTTCGCCGTGCGTTACCCGCAGGTGCGCCTCACGCTGCGCCAGGGCAGTCCCGCCGAGATCACGCAACTCGTGCAATCGGGCGCGGCCGATCTCGGTATCGGCTCCGAAGCCCCCGGCCAGTCCGGGGAGCTCGTAGCGCTGCCGTGCTACGAGATGCACCGCATCGTGCTCACCCCGCCACGGCATCCGCTGCTCAGGGAAAAGCGGCTTACCCTCGCCGCGCTCGCGCGCTATCCGATCATCACCTACGATTACGCGTTTGTCGGGCGCTCGCGGCTCGCGCAGGCTTTCGAGGCGCAGGGGCTCGCACCGGACATCGTGCTGAGCGCGATCGACACCGACGTGATCAAGGCCTACGTCGCGTCGGGCGTGGGAATCGCGGTGGTGGCGGGGATGGCTTTCGACCCGGCGCGCGACCGGCACCTGCGCGCGCTCGACGCGTCGCACCTCTTCAAGCCCAACACGATCTGCATCAGCGTGCGCCGCAACGCGTACCTGCGCGGGTATGTCTACGAGTTCATCGAGATGTTCGCGCCGCAGCTGCCCCGCGACATCGTCGGGCGTGCGGTTGCGGGAGATCTTTCCGCCGCCCCGCCCGCTGCACCGCATGCCGGCGGTGACCCGCCCGGGCGAGGACCGGCACGCCGACGCCGGGCGCGTCGCCGCTGAGGCGGTGCCGCCTGTGCTAAGATACGCTCGAAAAAGTCGCCGATTTCCGACGATGCCCGATCCCCTGACCGCGCTCTCCCCCCTCGACGGCCGTTACTCCAGCAAGTTGCCGGCGCTGCGCGGGTTCTTCAGCGAGCACGCGCTGATCCGCCACCGGGTGCTGGTGGAGGTCGAATGGCTGAAGGCGCTCGCGCGCGATCCGGCGATCGCCGAGGTACCGCCGTTCTCGGAGCCGATGCTCAGGCAGCTCGACGCGCTCGCCGCGACCTTCTCGGTGGCCGACGGCGAAGCGGTGAAGGCGATCGAAGCGCGCACCAACCACGATGTGAAGGCGGTCGAGTACTGGGTGAGAGAGAAGCTCGCGGGCAACGCCGAAGCCGTGAACGTCGCCGAGTTCATCCATTTCGCCTGCACTTCCGAAGACGTCAACAATCTCGCCTATGCGCTCATGCTCAAGCGCGCGCGCGACGAGGTGATGCTGCCCGCTCTCGACAGCGTCATCGCGAGGCTCGGCGCGTTCGCGCGCGAGCTCGCGGAAGTGCCGATGCTCGCGCACACCCACGGCCAGCCGGCTTCCCCCACCACGCTCGGCAAGGAGCTCGCCAACGTAGTGCAGCGCCTGCGGCGCGCGCGCGCGAGGATCGCCGCCGTGCCGCTGCTCGGCAAGATGAACGGCGCGGTCGGCAACTACAATGCGCACTGCATCGCCTACCCGAAGTTCGACTGGGAGCGCTTCTGTGCGCGCTTCGTCGAAGGGCTGGGCCTGCAGTTCAACGCCTATACCACCCAGATCGAGCCGCACGACTGGATCGCCGAGCTGTTCGACGCCTATGCCGGCGCGAATACCATCCTGCTCGATCTCGACCGCGATCTGTGGGGCTACATCTCGCTCGGCTACTTCCGCCAGAAGACCGTGAAGGGCGAGGTCGGCTCCTCGACCATGCCGCACAAGGTGAACCCGATCGATTTCGAGAACTCCGAGGGCAACCTCGGGGTCGCCAACGCGCTGCTGCGCCACCTCGCCGACAAGCTGCCGGTGTCTCGCTGGCAGCGCGATATCTCCGACTCGACCGCGCTGCGCAACGCCGGCACTGCGCTCGGCAACACGCTGCTCGGCTACGGCGCCTGCCTGCGCGGCCTCGCCAAGCTCGAGGCCGACCCGCGGCGCATCGCCGCGGATCTCGACGCCAACTGGGAAGTGCTCACCGAGGCGGTGCAGCAGGTGATGCGCCGGCACGGCATGGCCGGCGCCTACGAGAAGCTGAAGGCGCTCGCGCGCGGCAGGCGGCTCGGGCAAAAGGAGCTTGCCGCCTTTCTCCGGCGGCTGCCGATCCCCGCCGGCGAGAAGAAGCGGCTGCTCGCGCTCACCCCCGCGACCTACACCGGTCTCGCCGCGCGGCTCGCCAAGCGCATCTGAGGTCGCAATGTTCTACGCCGCGACGATCTTCCTGTCGTCGTTGCTGCTGTTCCTGGTGCAGCCGCTGATCGCGCGGCTGATCCTGCCCTGGTTCGGCGGCAGCGCCGCGGTGTGGACGACCTGCATGCTGTTTTTCCAGACGCTGCTCCTCGCCGGCTACGCCTACGCGCACGCCTGCAACGCGAGGCTCGCGCCGCGCGCGCAGGCGCTGCTGCACATCGCGCTGCTCGGCGGCTCGCTGCTGCTGCTGCCGATCGCACCCGACGAGATCTGGAAGCCGACCGGCGGCGAGGAGCCGATCACGCGCATCCTGCTCCTGCTGACGATCACGGTCGGCCTGCCGTACCTGATGCTCTCGGCCACCAGCCCGCTGCTGCAGGCCTGGTTCGCGCGCACGCGGCCCGGCCGGGATCCGTACCGGCTGTTCGCCGTGTCCAACCTCGCCTCGCTGCTGGCGCTCATCGGCTATCCGCTGCTGGTTGAGCCGCTGCTCGACAACCGCGAGCAGGTCCTCGCCTGGTCCGCGCTTTACGGGGCTTTTACGATCTTGTGTGCGGGCCTGGCCTGGGCCGTCTCGAGAATCAGTCCGAAAGAGGATTCGACCCATAGCAGCGAAACCCGATCCCCCTCGCGCGGCGACTACGCGGTCTGGCTGGCGTTGTCGGTGACCGGCTCGGCGATGCTGCTCGCGGTCACCAACCACGTGACGCAGAACGTCGCCTCGATTCCGCTGCTGTGGCTGGCGCCGCTGACGCTGTACCTGCTCACCTTCATCCTCGCCTTCGAGGGGCGGGCCTACCGCCCGCGAATCGCCTGGATGTTCGTGCTCGCCTGGCTGGTGGTCATGGCCTTCCTGCTGCGGGACACCGTGTTCCAGTTCGACCTGGCGGTGCAGCTCGGCGTCTGGCTCAGCGGCCTGTTCGTGGGTTGCCTGTTCTGCCACGGAGAGCTTTATCGGGCGCGGCCCGCGGCGGCCCATCTGACCGCGTTCTACCTGACGGTGTCGGCGGGGGGCGCCATGGGCGGCGTGCTGGTCGCGGTCATTGCGCCGCTCACCTTCAACGCGTATTACGAGCTCGGGATTTCCGTGGTCGCGCTCGCGCTGCTCGCTGCCGTGCGCTTCGCGCAGATCAACGCGCTCGCGCGCTGGGGCAGCCTGGCGGCGCTGCTCGCGACGGCAGCGGCGGCCGCGTACGACGGCGTGCGGTTCCAGCGCGATACGCTGGACTCCGAGCGCGGCTTCTACGGCGTGATCCGGGTCAAAGAGTGGGGTACCGGCACGCCAGGCCACTCGCGCCGTCTCATTCACGGGGTGATCATGCATGGCGAGCAGTTCATGGCCGGGGAGAAACGGCAGGTGCCGACGACCTATTACCAGCGCAGCTCGGGCATCGGCGGGGCGATCACCGCGAAGCAGGCGCGCGGCCCGGCGCGCATCGGCATGATCGGGCTGGGCGTGGGCACCGTGGCGGCCTACGGGAACGCCGGCGACCTGTTTCGCTTCTACGACATCAACCCGCAGGTCATTACGGCCGCGCGCAGCCGGTTCACCTACCTGTCAGACAGCCAGGCCCGGATAGAAATCGCGCTCGGCGACGCGCGCCTGAACCTGGAGCGCGAGCCGCCGCAGGAATTCGACGTGCTCGGGGTGGATGCGTTCTCCAGCGACGCGATCCCGGTGCACCTGATCACCCGCGAGGCGCTCGGCGTGTACCTGCGCCACGTGAAATCCGACGGCATCGTCGCGTTTCACGTCTCCAACCGCTTTCTCAAGCTCGTTCCCGTGGTGGCGCGGCTGGCGAGGGAGCATGGCCTCCACGCGGTGCACGTCTCGGACGGGGGCAAGGAGGGCGACGACGACCACACCACGAGCGACTGGGTGCTGGTCTCGCGCGAGCGCGCGGCGCTGGACGCCGATGAGATCGAGGCGCGGTCGCCCGAAGCGCCCGAGGAACGGGCGGACTGGCGCACCTGGACCGACGACTACTCTAACCTGGTGCAGATCCTGAAGTAGCTAAACCACGGCGCCCTCGTGCTCGTCGCGCCGGTCCTTCTTCGGCGGGCGGACGAACTGGGCGCGGTCGACGCCCAGCCACATGACGAGCGGGCT
>JACQGO010000368.1 GCA_016199485.1 Betaproteobacteria bacterium | reverse complement strand
GCGCGACTCGAGCGCGGCGACGCGCGCCTCGAGCGCGGCGAGCTTGGCCTGCGCGCGCTCGAGGAGCTTGCGCTGGACCTCGAGGTCCTCGCGCGAAGCGAGCTCGAAGCGGTCGAAAAACACCGCCAGCAGAGCGTGCAGGTTTTTCTCCAGGTCCTGCGCCGGGGAAGCGCGCAGCGCCTCCGAGATGCGCTCCCTCAGCTCCTCGATGGGACTGCCTTCGGCCACGCCGGGCAGCCTACACGACTCGCAGCATCGCGATTGCCCTGCACTTGCATCGGGCACGACCAAGGTGCGGCAGCCCCGTTTTGGTGCGCAACCGCGCCGGCATGATCCCGATATCACATTAACTCATTGATTACCATATGTAAAAAGACTGGCATACGACGTGCTAGTAGTACCGGGCGTCCATCCAATCATGGAGAGTTCCCAATGCGTAAGACGATCCTTGCCGCCTCTTTCGCCACCGCCGCGCTCGCCGCTCCCGGCCTAGCGACCGCGCAGGCGACTGCCGCCCCCGCCTCGCCGCACACGATCGCCGGCAACCTCGGGCTGTTCAGCAGCTACCGGTTCCGCGGCATCGACCAGACCTTCGGCAAGCCGGCGCTGCAGGGCGGCGTCGACTACAGCCACTCGAGCGGCCTCTACCTCGGCAACTGGAACTCCAATATCAACGAGGGCGCGGGCTTTCCGGCCGCTAACCTCGAGATGGATTTCTACGGCGGCTGGAAGAAGAGCTGGGGCGACTGGGGCCTGGATATCGGGGCGATCTACTACTACTACCCCGGCAGCGATGCCAACGCCGCCACCGGGACGCTGTTCGTCAACCCGCGCGATGCGACCAAGACCCACACCGGGCGCGTCGACAACAAGGAGCTCTACATCGGCGGCGCCTGGAAGTGGATCTCGCTCAAGTACTTCCACGCGCTCGACGACTACTTCTCGCTGCCCGGCACCAAGCGCTCGCACTACTGGGACCTGTCGGGAACCTATGACCTCGGCAACGGCTGGGGCGTCGTCGGTCACGTCGGCAGCTTCAAGCTGAAGGGCTGGAGCACCGGCACCGATGCCACCGACGGCGACTACACCGACTGGAAGATCGGGGTCACCAAGGACATCAACGGCTGGGTGTTCGGCGCCGCCTACATCGACACCAACACCAAGGGCAGCTGCAACGCCGCCAACCCGGGCTTCTACTGCTTCGCCAACCAGCTGCCTGCCGGGGCGGGCGTGAAGTTCAAGGACGCGGGGCGCTCGATCCTCGTGCTCTCGGTCAGCAAAACCTTCTGAGACGGAATCGCCATGAAACTCGTCACGGCCATCATCAAGCCGTTCAAGCTCGACGAGGTGCGCGAGGCGCTCTCGGGCATCGGCGTGCAGGGCATCACGGTCACCGAGGTGAAGGGCTTCGGCCGCCAGAAGGGGCACACCGAGCTCTATCGGGGCGCCGAGTACGTGGTCGACTTCCTGCCCAAGGTGAAGATCGAGGCGGCGATCAAGACCGAGATGCTCGAGCAGGCGCTCGAGGCGATCGAGAAGGCCGCCAATACCGGCAAGATCGGCGACGGCAAGATCTTCGTGTTCGACCTGGAAAAGGTCGTGCGCATCCGCACCGGCGAAACCGACGCCGCGGCAATCTAGGGAGAATCCGATGAAGAAGCTGATTGCACTCGTATCGATGCTCGCGCTGTTCGGGCTCGCAGGCGGCGCCGGCGCCCAGGACAAGGACAAGGCGCCCGACAAGCCGGCGGCCGAAGCGGTCAAGGCCGAACCCGCCAAGGCCGAGGCGAAAAAGGAAGAGGCCAAGCCTGCCCCGACACCGAACAAGGGCGACATCGCGTGGATGCTCACCTCGACCGCGCTCGTGCTGATGATGAGCGTGCCGGCGCTGGCGCTCTTCTACGGCGGCATGGTGCGCTCGAAGAATGCGCTCTCGATGCTGATGCAGGTGTTCGTCGTGTTCTCGCTGGTGACGGTGCTGTGGTGCATCTACGGCTACAGCCTCGCCTTCACCGAGGGCAATTCCTATTTCGGCGGCTTCGACCGGCTGTTTCTGAATGGCACGTTCGACGCGGCCAAGGGCGAATTCGCGATGGGGGCGACCTTCTCCAAGGGCGTGGTCATCCCGGAGCTGGTGTTCGTGGCCTTCCAGGCGACTTTTGCCGCCATCACCTGCTGCCTGGTGCTGGGCGCGTTCGCCGAGCGGGCGAAATTTTCCGCGGTGCTCGTGTTCATCACCCTCTGGTTCACGTTCAGCTACGCGCCGATCGCGCACATGGAGTGGTTCTGGGCGGGTCCGGACGCTTACACTGCGGCGAACGTGGTGGACGCGCAGAACGCCAAGGCCGGGCTGCTCTGGCAGTGGGGCGCGCTCGACTTCGCCGGCGGCACGGTGGTGCACATCAATTCCGGTATCGCGGGCATCGTCGGCGCCTTCGTGATCGGCAAGCGCATCGGCTACGGCAGGGAGGCGCTCAGCCCGCACAATCTGCCGATGACGATGATCGGGGCGTCGCTGCTGTGGATGGGATGGTTCGGCTTCAACGCGGGTTCGGCTCTGGAGGCGAATAACTCCGCGGCGCTCGCTTTCATGAACACCTTCCTCGCGACGGCCTTGGCGGTGCTGTCGTGGACCTTCGGTGAGTGGGTCTTCAAGGGCAAGCCCTCGATGCTGGGTGCCGCTTCGGGCGCCGTCGCGGGGCTGGTCGCGATCACCCCTGCGGCCGGTAACGTCGGCATCCCGGGCGCGTTCGTGATCGGCACCGCGGCAGGCCTGGTGTGCCTGTGGGGGGTGAACCAGCTGAAGCGCTGGCACGGGGCGGATGACTCGCTCGACGTGTTCGGCGTGCACGCGGTGGGCGGTACCCTCGGCGCGCTGCTCACGGGCATCTTCAACCACCAGAGTCTCGGCGGTCCCGGCCTCGTGACCGATTGGGTCACCGGCAAGGTGGGCTCCAATCCGATCTGGGATCAATTCCTGACCCAGGCGCAGGCGGTGGGCGTGACGATCATCTGGACGGCAGTGGTGGCGTTCATCGCGTTGAAGATCGCCGACCTGCTCGTCGGGCTGCGCGTCCCCGAAGAAGTCGAGCGCGAAGGGCTCGACACCACCGAGCACGGGGAGGCGGCTTACCACGTGTAACCGCAGCTCTATCGGGGGAAAACGGGCGCGCGAGCGCCCGTTTTTTTTGGATTTCCATAGATCGTTGGAACGGCACTAAAATAGCGCTTTCAGGGGGAGCACGATGACCGTTCCGCACCTCACCACCGCGCTCAGCGGACCGCTGCTCGACCTCGAGCGCCAGGTGCTGCAGGCGATGCCGGCGATCGAGCACTGGCTGCGCGCCCAATGGCAGGAACACACCGTGCCGTTCTATTCCTCGGTCGACCTGAGGAACAGCGGGTTCAAGCTCGCCGCGGTGGACACGAACCTCTTTCCCGGCGGGTTCAACAACCTCAATCCGGATTTCCACCCGCTGTGCGTGCAGGCGGCGATGAGCGCGATCGAGAAGATCTGTCCCGACGCCCGCGGCGTCCTGCTGATTCCGGAAAATCACACGCGCAACCTCTACTATCTCCAGAACGTGGCGACGCTCGCCAGGATCCTGCGCCACGCGGGGATGAGCGTGCGCATCGGGAGCCTTCTGCCCGAGATCACCGCTCCCGCGGAGCTCGACCTCCCGGAGGGCGGGAAACTGAGGCTGGAGCCGCTCGTGCGCCGCGGCAACCGCCTGCAGCTCGAGGGGTTCGACCCGTGCGTGGTGCTGCTCAACAACGATCTGTCGGCCGGCATCCCGCAGATCCTGACGAGCCTCGAGCAGCCGGTGCTGCCGCCGCTGCACGCGGGCTGGTCGACGCGCCGCAAATCGAATCACTTCGAGGCTTATCGCCGGGTCGCGCAGGAGTTCGCGAAGCTCATCGGCATCGACCCGTGGCTGATCAACCCGTTTTTCGAGAAGTGCGGCAAGATCAACTTCCAGGAGCGCCGGGGCGAGGAATGCCTCACGGGCTACGTCGAGGAGCTGCTCAACGACATCCGCGCCAAGTACCGCGAATACGGCATCACGGAGGACCCTTTCGTCATCGTCAAGGCGGATGCCGGCACCTACGGCATGGGGATCATGACGGTCAAGAACGCCTCGGAAGTGCGGGAGCTCAACCGCAAGCAGCGCAAGAAGATGGCGGTGGTGAAGGAGGGGCTTGCGGTCACCGAGGTGCTGGTGCAGGAGGGCGTCTACACTTTCGAGAGCGTCGGGGACGCAGTCGCCGAGCCGGTGGTCTACATGATCGACCGCTTCGTGGTGGGCGGGTTCTACCGCGTGCACACCGAGCGCGGCAAGGACCAGAATCTCAACGCACCCGGCATGCATTTCGTGCCGCTCGCGTTCGAGACGCCGTGCTCGCAGCCCGACCTCGAAGGCAAGCCCGGCTGTCCGCCCAACCGCTTTTACGCCTACGGGGTGGTCGCGCGCCTCGCGCTGCTTGCCGCCGCGATCGAGCTCGAAGCGGCGCCCGAAGCGGCGCTTGATCGAGCAACACGATCAAGCGCCGCTTAATCGGAAAAGCAAAACATCCTTCTTCAATGCCTTCGGACAATTGCCCTATCTGTGGATCACCCGCAGATCACATCCGTAGTGACCCGTACGAACGAGTTAGGTGCGAACGATGTGCACGATTTGATATCACGCGCAACGCGCGAGACGATTGGCCGGTTAATAGGCTTTCGCCAAGGCAGATTGCCAACGCGAGCAGTTGGATTCGTGAGCACGAAGGTGTTCGCCTCAAATCGGATGATCTAGACCAACTGCAATCCATACCCACTCCGAGTGTTGCTGAAAGAGCGGATAAACTGCTGGTGTTTCTTAGTCAGAAATACCCCATTGTTGGAACAGAATTCCTCGTCGCTGAGATCTGCAACAGTATGGAGGCTGTCGCCAAGAGTTGGAGTCTCAATTCTGGCGAGCTCCGATACCTGTTGGACGACTATCTCGACGGCCCCGGAAAGCTCGTGTTACGGTCCGGGAACAGCGTCCGTATATCTCCAGATGGCTGGGCACATCTAGACCAACTTGGCAAAGCAAATCCAAGAAGCCATTTGGGCTTTTGTGCCATGTGGTTTGATTCTGCAACGGAAGATTTATGGAAAGAAGGTCTAGAACCGGAAATAAGAAATGCGGGCTACCAGCCATTTCGAATTGACAAGCACGAGCATGTAAATAAGATTGACGATGAAATCGTAGCGTCGATAAGAAGGAGCAAGTTTGTTGTGGCGGATTTCACGTATGGAAGCAGCGGAGTTCGTGGTGGCGTCTATTTTGAGGCAGGTTTCGCACTCGCGTTGGGACTAACGGTTGTTTGGACCTGCCGGAAGGACCTGATTCATCCTGAAAAGATTCATTTCGATGTAAACCATTACAATTTTCTAGCATGGGAGCCGGGTGAGTTGGAAGACTTTCGGGACCGGCTAACAAATAGAATTGAAGCAATTTTCGGCCACGGCCCCTATAAAACCAACACGCCCTCCTGAAAATTGCTTCGATGAAAATTGCCTTCGTCGTCGACCCGCTCGACTCGTTCAAGATCTACAAGGACTCGACCTACGCGATGATGCGCGAGGCGGCCGGCCGCGGCCACGAGCTCTACGCGATGCAGCAGGAAGATCTGCTGTGGAAGAACGGCGTCGTCGCGGGCCGCGTGCGAGCCCTCACGCTCACCGCTTCGAAGAAGAGCTGGTATCGCTGCGGCGAGGTGATCGAGGCGCTCCTCGGCGAGTTCGACGCGGTGCTGATGAGGAAGGACCCGCCGTTCGACATGGAATACGTCTATTCGACGTATCTGCTCGAGCTGGCGGAAGCCGCCGGGGCGCGCGTTTTCAACAGCCCGCGCGCGATCCGCGACCACAACGAGAAGATGGCGATCGCGCAGTTCCCGCAGTTCACGCCGCCGACGCTCGTCACGCGGCGCGACGGCTTGGTGCGGGCTTTCCTCGAGGAGCACGGCGACGTGATCCTCAAGCCGCTCGACGGCATGGGCGGCACCTCCGTGTTCCGCGTGCAGCGCAACGATCCCAACGTCAACGTCATCATCGAGACCGTCATGCACTACGGCCGCAAGACGATCATGGCGCAGCGCTACATCCCCGAGATACGCGACGGCGACAAGCGCATCCTTCTCATCGGCGGCAAGCCCGTGCCGTACTGCCTCGCGCGCATCCCGAAACCCGGCGAGACGCGCGGCAATATCGCCGCCGGCGGCACGGGTATCGCGCGTGAATTGACGTCTCGCGACCGCGAAATCGCCGAGACCCTCGGGCCGCCGCTCCACGAGCGGGGGCTGCTGCTCGTCGGGCTCGACGTGATCGGCGATTATCTCACCGAGATCAACGTCACCAGCCCGACCTGCTTCCGCGAGATCGCGGAGCAGACCGGCTTCAACGTCGCGGGCATGATGCTCGACCAGCTCGAAGAAGCGCTTACGGCCTCCCCCGCGCGGCGCGCGTGAGCGTGTTCGCCTTCAGTTCCCCGCGCCGAGCGCCGCTTCAGCGCGCGAAAGCACTTCCACCACCTCGACGCCGAGCTCCAGCGAGCCGAGATCGCAACGCCGCGCCGCGACCGCATCGGCAAAAGCGCGCACGACGCGCGTGAGCGGCAATTCATCGGCGACCGCAATCGCGGTCGCCGGCCCCCTCAGCTCATCGCCGACGGCCTGCGGCGGATACTGCGCGAGCCGGTGCGCCGCGACGCCGTCATACACGAGCACCGCGTTGTCGCAGAACGCCGCAAACCAGCGCCGTCTGTCGATGACGTTGCCAATCCGGATGAGCGCGCGCAGCGCGCCGGGAAACTCGAGATCGAGCCCGATCAGCTCGCCGCGGGCGGCGCCGGCAGCCTGCGAGGCGAGGCGCCTCGCGCCGACCGCCGCCGGTTTCGCGCCGGTGAGATCGAGACACATCGCGACATCGTGCGCGCCCCAGTCCCACAGCACCGGAGCGTCCGCGCGGTAGGGCCCGCGGTTGCCGGCGACGCTCGACAGCGCGCGCAGCCCGCCGAGGTCCCGCACCCTCGCCTTCAGCGCCTCGAACGCCGGATGGTAGAGATGAGTGTGATCGACGAGCACGGTGGCCCGCCGCTGCGCAGCAACCTGCATCAGTTCCCGCGCCTCGCGCAGGCTCAACGTGAGCGGCTTTTCCACCAGCACCGCGAGGCCCGCTTCGATCGCCGCCCGCGCCATCGCCGCGTGCAGCGCCGGGGGCGTTGCGACGAGCACCCCGTCGATGTCGCGCGCGGCGACGAGCTCGCGCCAGTCGCGGTAGAGCGCACAGCCGGGGGCGACCAGCGTGACGGTCTCCGGGTTGCGGCTCGCCACCGCCGCGAGCACCACGCCATCGAGTGCCGCGATCGTCCTGATATAGGCGCGGCCCCAGCGGCCGGCCCCGATCAGCCCGAGCCTTACCATCGCCTCACACGACCTGCACCGCGGGCAGCGGGATGATGAAGCGCCCGCCTCCGGCGCGGAACGCGCCATGGCGCTCGATGATCGGGCCCGCGAAATTCCAGGCGAGGATCACGACGTAGTCGGGACGCCGCCGGTAGATCTCTTCGGTCGGCAGCACGGGGATGTGCATGCCCGGCGTGTAGAGACCCTGTTTCAACGGGCTGTCGTCGACGATGAAGTCGATCATTTCGCGTTCGAGCCCCAGGTGATACATCAGCGTCGTGGTCTTTGCCGGCGCGCCGAAGCCCGCGATGCGCCGCCCGCCGGCCTTGAGCCCGCGCAGCAATCCCAGGAGCTCGCGCTTGATGTCGCCGATGTGCGCGGCAAAGGCGTGAAACGTCGCCGCGCGGTTCAGCCCTAACCGCTCCTCGGCGTCCACCGCGACTGCGATCGAGGGGTCCACGTCGCGCGGCCCGCGCTTGCACTGCGCGACGCCGCGCAGCGAGCCCCCGTGGGTCGCCACGCGCCGCACGTCGACGAGCTCCATGCCGCAGCGGTCGAAGAAGCTCACGAGCGGCTTGACCGAGTGGTAATCGAGGTGCTCGTGATAGATGGTGTCGAACAGCGTCTTTTCGAACACGTCGGCGAGGTAGGAAACCTCGAAGACAAATACGCCGTCCGGCGCGAGCAGGTCACGCACTGCGCCCACCACGGCGCCGAGATCGTCGATGTGCGAGATCACGTTGTTCGCGGTCACCACGCCGGCCGGGCCGTGGCGGCCGCGGATGTCGGACACGACCCGCGACGTGAAGAAGTCGACGATGGTTTCGATGCCCGCGGCGATCGTCGCCCGCGTGATTTCGAGCGCCGGATCGACCCCGAGCACCCGGTAACCGCTGTCCCGGAAGAACCTGAGCAGCGTGCCGTCGTTCGAGCCGATGTCCACCACCAGCGCGCCGTGCGGCGGGCGCAGCCGCTCGACCACGTAATCGCGGTATTCCTCGAAGTGATGCACGAACACCGGGGAAGTGCCCGATACGTAGACGTAGTGCCGGTACAGGATTTCCGGGTCGATCACGTCGAGCAGCTGCACGTGGCCGCACTCTTCGCAGAAGAACACGTCGAGCGGATAGACGGGTTGTTTCTCCGCAAGCGCCGCGCGCGGCACGAAGGCGTTGGCGAGCGGCGTGGGCGTGAGCGAAAGCACCCGCAGGAGGCGGCAGCCGCCGCACAGCCGGCAGGTCGACCTGCGGTGGTAATGGTCTCTCACGCGGCGAGCGTGTGGATCGGCGCAACGCGCACGACGTCGGCCTCGTAGACCTCCTGCGCGCGCGAGTTTCTGCCGAGCGTCAGGAACACGGTGTCTTCGAGAAACACCATCGCGTGCTCGACGAGCGGCGGCGTGAAGAAGAGCTGTCCCGCCCGGATCGTGACCTTCTGCGGCGCGGCGTCCGAGCCGTGCGGGCGGTGGTAGTAGTCGATCGCACCGGAAAGCACGTGGCAGAAGTGCCAGTCGGTCCGGTGATAATGGTTGGCGCGCACCGTGCCCTTCCTCGAGGTGATCAGCACGCAGCTTTCCATCGGCAGGTCGACCAGCGGCTGGATCTCGCCGCGCGCGTCGGCGAACGGCGGATCAAGCGGCACGATCACGTCCTTCGGCCATTTTTCCCGTTCTTCCCTGCTCAGGGG
>JACQGO010000366.1 GCA_016199485.1 Betaproteobacteria bacterium | reverse complement strand
ATCAGTTCCCGATTGAGGTACACGGGCGCCGAGACGAGGCTCAGCGTGCGCACCCGGCGCGGGCGCTCCGCCGCGAACAGCATCCCGAGGATCCCTCCCAGCGATACCAGAATTTCGACGATCGCCCGTAACCGTGCTGCAGCAGGATGAACGGCGCATTGCGCCACGGATCGGTGTAATCGTCGACCTCATAAAAAAGAGACGGGTTACCGCCGCGTCTGAGCACAGGCATGACACGCTCTCCTGTCGGCGTCCGCCCCCGTCACTGCGACCCGCGGCGCAGGAGACAAATGCAATGAGACGGCGCCACAGAGAATATGGGCGCGGGTTGGCAGCGTCAAGGCGGCATCGGTCGCGGTTGACGACATCCGCCGCTCCTGTTAGCTTGGCCTGCGCCGGCCCGCACGGCACTCGTCGCGTGCGTCGAGCCCAACACCCAAGAGGAGCCTGCACCCATGAGTCACGGCATCGTGCGCCACAATCCCGGTCCCAGCCTGTGCCGCATCGTCGAGTACAACGGCGTCGTCCACATCGCGGGGACCACCGCTGACAACAAGTCCGCCGGCTGCAGGGAGCAGACCGCCGAGGTGCTGAAGAAGATCGATTCCAGCCTCGCCGCAGCGGGCACGGACAAATCGAGGATCCTCTCATCCAACGTGTGGGTCGCCGATATACGCGAGAAGGACCAGATGGACGCCGCGTGGCGGGCGTGGGTCGACCCCGACAACAAGCCTGTACGCGCCTGCGTGGAAGCGCGCCTGGCGACGCCCGACACCCGCGTCGAGATTATGGTGACCGCGGCGAAGTAGTATCCGGACCTTGATTTGCCGCGGCGCGGCACGGGATACGACCCTGGGCGCGGCTCATTCGCGCCCGGCCCTCGCGCTGCGCGGCTCGATGCCCACGGCGCGCGCGAGCTCCCGGTGGATGCGCGCCACGCGCTCGACCTGGCCTTTGGCGGGGAAGCGCTCGTAGAAGCCTTCCGCGCGGAACGCGCGGACCTGCTCGCCCCATGGGGCGAGACGCTGCTCCCAGCGCTGCACGCGCCCCTCGGCCGGCTCGGCGTCCTCACGCGCGAGGTCGGCGCACACGCGCACCATCGCCTTGAGCGTCACCGGCCTGGTGACCATGTAGCCGGTGTGTCCCCACGCGTCGCCCCACACCTTATGCGCCGCCTTGAAGAAATCGCGCACCACGCCGTAGTAGCGCTCGCCCTCGCGGTAGACATTGGAGACGCGCTGGATCTGTTTCCACTCGGTGGTTACCCAGCGGTGCAGTTCGTTGAACAGCTCCGCCTGCAGGATCCACTTGTCCTGCAGGCTGCGGTTGCCCAGCCGGTTGATCCGGTAGCGGAGCGGGCTGTCCCCCTCGGTGTAGAGATCCTCCACCAGCCGCGCCGCAAAACGCCGGTCGGGCTCCGCCCAGGAGATCCGCTCGTAGAGATCGACCAGATGGCTCTTGTTGATCCGGGTGGGCGTTGAATTGATGATCACGAACATCTCGCAGGCGAAGTCCTCGCTGCGGCCGTCGAAGATCACGCACGGGACGTGGAGGTTCGCGGCATCGTCCGGCCGCTCCTGGAGGTAGAACCGCAACGCCGCGAGCCGGTGCTGCCCATCGATGATCAGGTACTTCGAGGACGGCTCCTGCAGCCGGCCGACGTCGTCGGAGGTTGTGGCATCGAAACGCAGTGTCTCGTCAGTAAACAGCAGCACCGTTCCGGGAATCGGCGGTTGCGCTACTGCCATTTCGTAGAAGTTCTTGAGCATCCGCACCTTGGCGCGCGACAGTTCGCGCTGGAATGCTTCATCGGTGCGCTCGATACGGGAGATGAACTGCGCGATCTCGTCATGCGGCACGGTCTGCGGGGTGATCTGCTCGCCCTCGCCGTAATAGCGGCTGATGAAGCGGACCTTCTTCAGTATCTCCTGCGCAGGATAGCTCACGAAGTAAAAAATGCTGTCTTTCTGGCGGATTCTTGTGGCTAGCACGGTGCTTTTCTCCCGAGACCTTGTTTTCCGCAACGGCACGGTGCAATCATTCTAACCCGTAGGCCGCAATTAGGCGAGAAAAGACAGGCGGGGGAACGGGCCGCGGCAATGACAACGCCATCACCGCATCGCCGAGGCCGCCGGTTCCGGAGCCGGCACCGAGGCGAAAGGCCGACCGCGCCGCCGCCCGCGCTCAGGTTTCAAGCACGTCGAGCGGGGCGAAGCGCCCGCCGAGCGGCCCCGGCGGACGAAATGCCTTGCGGGTCCCTCCGCACCCCCCGCGCAGGGACCCAGAATTAGCCCACGGGTGGCTATCCTCATGTCCCAAACCGCTGACCACGAGCCTCATTTTTGGGCGGCCGAACAAGGCGCAGATGTATTGCCAATCTCGTGTGATCAGATTTCCCCCAATCGCCGCGATGCGCCCGAGGCGCCTGCGCCTCGGAAAAGCAAGCATGGCGCCTCGATCGCTGGATGGACTCCAGGCCCCGCGACGAGCAGGTCGATCGATTCTATGGATTAGCCTACGAGCTCGGCCGCCTCACGGCGTACCGCGCCCCGACCATCCGCGCGCTTCAATGAGGCCGCGGCACTCGTGCCGCGGAAAACGTCGCATTCCGAGTCCCTACTAAACAACCCTCGGCTTTAAGCCGAGGGGTTTACAGGATGTCGGCTTGAAGCCGACGGCAAGATGCCCCCTACTGTCATTCCCGCGCAAAGCTTGCCCTCGAAGGCTTCAATCGGGGGCGGGAATCCAATTTCACTGCACTACAGATTGGATGCCCGCCGCAGCCTGCCCTCGAATGCTCCCATCGGGGGCGGGCATGACAACTGGTTTTACCTTCGTTGCCGCATATCCTGCTCATGTTCGCTTCGCTCACATTTCGCCAAAACACGCTTCGCCTGAAGGCGAGGGGTTTCAACCATCCCCAATGGGGACACTAAACTCGTAGCCGCCAACCGCAAGGAACTCAACCGTGGCACGCTGCGCGCAGTCCTGCAGCGGGCTGATCTTGGCGTGGCGCGGTTCAACGCGCTGTCGCAGGCGGCGAATGCAAACAATGGTCCGCGGCACATACAATGTGGATTTGGGTTGCATGAAGGACGGTGAGTCGGTGTTCGCGCAGTCATGAAGATGCTGGTCACAGGTGTAGCAGGTTTTATTGGAATGCACGTTGCCCGGCGCCTGCTCACGCGCGGCGACGAGGTTGTCGGCGTCGATAACCTCAATGACTATTACGACGTCAACCTGAAGCTCGCGCGCCTCGAACAGCTTCGTGCGAAAAATGGCTTCCGGTTCAAGAAATTGGACATTGCGGAGCGCGAGGGACTGGCGGAACTCTTCGCCCGAGAACAATTTCACCGGGTCGTCCATCTCGCGGCCCAGGCCGGTGTGCGCTATTCGCTCAAGAGTCCTCACAGTTACATTCACTCGAACATCGTCGGGTTCGCCAATGTTCTCGAAGGCTGCCGCCATCACCGCGTCGAGCACCTGGTATATGCGAGCAGTTCCAGCGTCTACGGCGCGAACGCGCGTTTACCATTCAGCGTCCACGATAATGTGGACCATCCGGTGAGCCTCTATGCCGCGACAAAGAAGGCGAACGAGCTGATGGCCCATGCGTACAGCCATCTCTATCGGCTGCCGACCACCGGCTTGCGTTTATTTACCGTCTACGGTCCCTGGGGCAGACCCGACATGGCGGCAGCTCTTTTTACCAAAGCCATCCTCGCCGGTGAGCCAATCAATGTGTTCAACAAAGGCAAGATGAAGCGGGACTTTACGTACATCGACGACATCGTTGAGGCCGTTGTCCGCACGGTGGATCACATCGCCACCCCTGACAGCGGTGCTGACATGGCGCGGCCTGATCCCGCGGTGAGCCGTGCTCCGTACCGGATCTACAACATCGGCAATCACACGCCGGTCGAATTGATGGCGTTCATCGAAACGCTGGAAAACGCAATCGGAAAAAAAGCGGTCAAGAACATGCTTCCGATGCAGCCGGGCGATGTGCCGGCGACGTATGCTGATGTCGAAGACCTGCGCGACGCGATCGATTTCGCACCGGACACGCCGCTGCAGGCAGGCATACGCCAATACGTCGCCTGGTACCTGTCGTACTACGGCGCCAGCGAACCCCGGCTGCACAAGCCGGCCTGAGCGGACGGAGGCGCGTTTTGACAACGGTCGCGATTGTTGGCCTCGGCTATGTCGGGCTGCCGCTTGCCATCGCATTCGGACGAAAATTCGACACCACAGGCTACGATCTTTCCGGCGAGAAGATCGTGAACTACCTCTCGCGGAGGGACCCCACCGAAGAAGTATCGGATGCGGAATTCCGCGCCGCCCGCCGGCTGCGGTTTTCCGGCGACCCCCGGGAGCTGGCCAAAGCCGATTTCATCATTGTGGCCGTGCCGACACCGGTGGATGGCGCTCGCCAGCCCGACTTCAGCGCCCTCAGGAATGCCGCCGCAACGGTGGGCCGGCACCTGAAGCGCGGCGCGGTGGTGATCTTCGAATCCACCGTATAT
>JACQGO010000362.1 GCA_016199485.1 Betaproteobacteria bacterium | reverse complement strand
TAACGCGGTCTATGGGTCACGAGGAGAAACAGCGTTCCCGCCGGCGGTTCCTCCAGGTTCTTCAACAGCGCATTTGCTGCGTTCACATTGAGCGCTTCCGCGGGATGCATCAGGATCACCTTCAGTCCGCGCCGGTGCGGCGAGAGGACGATGAAATGGGAAAGCCCTCTCACCTGTTCTACCGCGATCTGGCGGCTCGACGGCTTCTCGTCGGGCGCGCCCTCGCCTTCTGCTTTTTGTTCGAGAGCTTCCGGCTGGACGAGCCGGAAATCGGGGTGGTTCCCCGCGGCAAACCAGCCGCACGCCGGGCACTTGCCACACGCCTCCGCGCCCGGCGCAGGTGCCTCGCAGAGCAGGCTCTGCGCAAGAAAAGTCGCGAAATCGAGCTTTCCGGTGCCCTCCGGACCTATGAGCAACAGGGCATGCGGGAGCCTTGTTCTTGCCTCCATGAGCTGCCGCCAGGCCGGTTCATGCCAATGGAATATATTCATAAACAAGCTACTAAATAGACTTTCTTATGTAAATTATCAAATCCAGTGATTCATCGCGATGAGGAACATTTAAAAGATTAAACACAATGGGATGCAATGATACTCTCAAGTTCTTTCTGAATCTCGGAGACGCTGTGGGTGCCGTCGAGCACTTGCACGCGCTCCGGGAATTCCCGCGCTCGCCTCAAGTACGCCTCCCTCACGTTGCGGTAGAACCCGTCGCGTTCCTGCTCGAAACGATCGGGCAGCCGGACCCCGCTCACGCGCCGCAGCCCGACCTCCGGCGGAACGTCGAAATAGAGGGTGAGATCGGGCTGCAGTCCGTCCTGCACCCAGTGTTCGAGCGCCTGGAGCTTGTCCCAGGCGACCCCGCTCCCTCCGCCCTGGTAGGCGAACGTCGCGTCGCTGAAGCGGTCGCACAGCACCCAGGTGCCGCGCGCGAGCGCCGGCAGGATCACTTTGTCGAGGTGTTCGCGGCGCGCGGCGAACATCAGCATCGCCTCGGTCTCGGGGTGCATGCGCTGCGCGCGGTCGAGCAGCAGTTCCCGCAGGTTCTCACCGACCGCGGTGCCCCCCGGCTCGCGCGTCACCGTCACGTCGAGCCCCCTGCTCCTGAGCTTTTCCGCAAGCCACGCGAGATGGGTGCTCTTGCCCGCTCCGTCTATGCCTTCAAGCGTGATGAATTTGCCGCGCATCCGTGCCTTAGCGTTGGGGCTGACCGGGTTTCTGATATTTTGTCACGGCGCGATTGTGCTCGGCCAGCGTCGACGAAAAATGCGAGGTCCCGTTGCCGCGCGAGACGAAGTAGAGCGCGTCGCTTTTCGCGGGATTGACCGCCGCCCCGAGCGATTCGAGGCCCGGCATCGCGATCGGCGTCGGCGGAAGCCCTTCCCGGACGTAGGTATTGTAGGGCGTGTCGGTGACGAGGTCGCGCTTGCGCAGATTGCCATCGAAGCGCTCGCCCATGCCGTAGATCACCGCGGGATCGGTCTGCAGCTTCATCCCGAGCCTCAGGCGGTTCACGAACACTGCGGCGATCAGCGCGCGCTCGCCCGCCGCTCCCGTCTCCTTTTCGATGATCGAGGCAAGGATCAACGCCTCATATGGGCTCGCGAGCGGAAGCTCGGGCGCACGGTTCGCCCACTGCGCGGCGAGCTGCGATTGCATCAGCGCATGGGCGCGCTTCAGGATCGTGAAATCGCTCGCACCGTTGCTGAAGAAATAGGTGTCCGGAAAAAACAGCCCTTCGAGGGAAGGCAGATCGATGCCCAGGCGCCGCAGGATCTCGGCGTCCGACAACCCGGCGGTGTCGTGGCGCAGCGCCCGGTGCTCGTCGAGCGCCTTGCGCACCTGCCTGAATGTCCATCCTTCGACGAAAGTGATGCCGTCCTGCGTGTAGTCGCCCTGCGTGAGCTTCGCGAGCAGCGCATAGGGCGTAATGCCGCCCGGAATCTCGTAGTTTCCCGCCTTGATGCTCCCCGCTTTGCCGAGCAACCTCGCGAGGACCACGAAGCCGAGCGGCTCGCGCAGCACGCCCGCCTCGGTCAACTGCCTCGCGACGCTGCGCAGGCTCGCGCCGTGTTGCACGCTGAACTGCAATGGCGTCCGCGGCGGAGCAAGCTCGCTCGTCGCGTAGGTCACGAGCCACGCGAGCGCCAGCACGGCGCAGGCGGCCGCGATCCACACCGCCCGTTTCAGCCAGACCTCAATCTTCTTCACGCTCGAGCCATTCCCTCACGCGGGGCGCGAGTTCTCCCCTGCCCCACGCCTTGTGCTGCAATTCCTGCACCTGCCAGACGCCGATCAGGCTGTTGACCAGAAACACCTCCTCCGCCGCGAGCAGACGTTCGATGCCGATATCCTCGACACGGCACGCGATGCCCGCCGCACGCGCGCACTCGATGACGCGTTCACGGGTGGCGCCTGCAACGCCGCAGCGCCCGAGATCGGGCGTGGTGAGAACGCCGCGTTCGGCGATGAAAACGTTCGCCATGGTGCCGCCGATCACGTTGCCCGCGAAGTCGAGCAGCAGCCCTTCGGCACAGCCGGCGTCATTCGCCTCGGTGCGCGCCAGCACGTTCTCCAGGCGGTTCAGGTGTTTGATCCCGGCGAGCGCGGGTTGGTGCCCGAGCCGCAGCCGGCACAGATGCAAGGCCACCCCCGACTCGGCGTATCGCGGCGGATGCTGCGGAAGCGCGTCCGAGATCACGATCCGCATCGGCCGCACTTCGCCGGGTACCGCGTAGCCGCGTGCCCCTGCCCCGCGCGTCACGATGATCTTCGCCGCGCAGTCCGCGCCCTCCCGGGCAAGCTCGGCGAGCTCGGCGAGCAGCAACTCGGGCGCGGGACACGGGACGCCGAGCACCGCGCAGTCACCGGCGAGCTTACGGTAATGGCGCTGCCAGCACTGCGGTCGCGCGGCGCGGATGGCGAGGGTGCGGAACACGCCGTCGCCGTAGGCGAGCCCCCGGTCGAGCGCGTCCACCGTATCACATGCGACGCCGTTGACCAATATCATCGATGGAACGCCCCGGCCGGCCGCGGCGGCGCGCAGCTTGCGGCGCTCAGAGCTTGCGGAAAACGAGGCTGCCGTTGGTGCCGCCGAAGCCGAAGGAATTCGACACGACGACGCCGATTTTCATCTCGCGCGCCTGGTTGGGCACGTAGTCGAGGTCGCACTGCGGGTCGGGGTTGAGAAGGTTGATCGTGGGCGGCGCGATCTGGTGCTCGATCGCGAGCGCGGAAAACACGGCTTCGATGCCGCCGGCTGCACCCAGCAGGTGGCCGGTCATCGACTTGGTCGAGCTTACTGCGAGCTTCCTCGCGCGATCGCCGAAGCAGCGCCTGATCGCGATCGTCTCGGCCACGTCGCCGAGCGGCGTCGAGGTGCCGTGCGCGTTGATGTAGTCGACCTCGCTGGTGTTGGTTCCGGCGTTCCTCAGCGCGTTTGCCATGCAGCGCACCGCACCGTCGCCGTCCTCGCACGGCGCCGTCATGTGGTGGGCATCCGCGCTCATGCCGTAGGCTGCGAGCTCGCAGTAGATGCGCGCGCCGCGCGCTTTCGCGTGCTCGTACTCTTCCAGTACCAGCACCCCCGCGCCCTCGCCCAGGACGAAACCGTCGCGGTCGCGGTCCCATGGACGGCTCGCGGCCGCCGGATCGTCGTTGCGCGAGGACAGAGCGCGCGCCGCGCAAAAGCCGCCGAGGCCGAGCGGCGAAACGCAGGCCTCTGCACCACCGGCGATCATCACGTCGGCGTCGCCGTACTCGATGATGCGCCCGGCCTCGCCGATACAGTGGTTGGCCGTGGTGCAGGCGGTGACCAGTGACAGGTTGGGGCCCTTGAGGCCGTACATGATCGAGAGCTGTCCCGAGATCATGTTGATGATCGTGCCGGGCACGAAAAACGGCGAGATCTTGCGCGGCCCGCCGCGGTCCATCTCGCGCATCATGGACTCGATCAGCGGCAGCCCCCCTATGCCCGAGCCGATGCACACGCCCACCTGCTCGCGGTTCTCGCGCTCCAGGTCGAGCGCCGCGTCCTTCATCGCCTCCATCGCCGCCACCAGCCCGTAGTGGATGAAGGTGTCGAAGCGACGAGCTTCCTTGGGGGAAAGATGCTGGCCGACGTCAAATCCCTTGACCTCGCCGGCGATCTGGGAACTGAATGCGGATGCGTCGAAGTGCGTGATCCTCGCGATCCCGGATTTGCCCTCGACGATGCTCGACCACGCCTCGCGCACGCCGTTCCCGACGGGCGAGACGATGCCGAGGCCGGTGACAACTGCTCTGCGTCTTGCCAACGTCACTCCGGTATCCGCGCGCCGGCTTACTTGTTGAGATGAGCCTTGATGTAATCGATTGCCTGCTGGACGGTGGTGATTTTTTCCGCTTCCTCGTCCGGGATCTCGCACTCGAATTCTTCTTCCAGCGCCATGACCAGTTCCACCGTGTCGAGCGAGTCGGCACCGAGATCGTTGACGAACGACGATTCGGGCTTGACGTCCGGCTCGTTGACGCCCAGTTGCTCCGCAACAATCTTCTTCACGCGCTGCTCTATGTTTTCCATTTATGACCCCTTCTCTC
>JACQGO010000045.1 GCA_016199485.1 Betaproteobacteria bacterium | reverse complement strand
CGCAAGGATCGGCGTTCGTGCGGCGCGCTCTGATCGGCTCCACGGTCGCATCCCCGTTGACGGGGCCCCTGCTCCGCGTGGCGCCGATCCCTGCTCCACGCTCCGGCGCCCCTCTCCCGACGGGAGAGGGGAGATTCGAGGTGCAAACGGGTTGTCACCCATATTTGCACGACTCTCATTAGGAGAGGTCATGAGCGTTATCGAAGTGGTGCGCATCGCGTGCAAGGCCGGCAAAGGGGACGAGTTCAAGGAACGTCTGAAGCGGGGTCTCGCTGTGCAAGCGAGGGATCCGGAGTGTCTCAAAATCTGGTTTGAAAGATGCGTCGAGAAACCGGACGAATTTCTGTTGCACCTCGTATGGACGTCCATCGCCGCGCACGACGCCTGGCGGGCCGCCCACCGCGACGAGTGGCGATCTCACATCATCGACCTCATCGAAGGGCTGCCGAATCCGATCGGTCACTACCAGCTCGTGGCCGAAGTCAAGAAAGGCTAGCACGTCGCTGGAAGGCGGTGTCGCGCCCGGTGTACCCCCGTCGGTCGGAAGAGAGCGCCCACCGCGAGTCGTTCCCTTTTTCCGGAAGAGAGAAGCTAATGTCCAACTTCGCCGATTACAAGGACGCATTCCAGACGATCAAGCTGGAACGGACCGAGAGCGGAATTCTCCAAATGACGCTGCACACCAACGGTGGCCCCTGGGTCTGGGATGCGAGGGCGCGCCCTGACGGCAGAGCAGGCCTTTCGCACCAGGAGCTGGCCGATGCGGCCGCACAGATCGCCCGGGATGCCGGGAACAGGGTCGTGATCCTGACGGGCACCGGGGACCAGTTCGCGGGCCCCCCGGCGAGCAGGCAGACGATGTCGCGCGGCGACGTGAAGCACTGGGACAGAGTCCAGTTCCTGGGGAACCACACCATGATCGACCTGCTCGACATCCCCGGACCGGTGATCGGGTGCCTCAACGGGCCGGCGTACCGCCACGCCGAGATCCCGTTCGTTGGCGACATCGTTCTCGCCGCGGACGACGCGTTCATCCATGACTCCGCGCACTTCTCGAACCGCGTCGTGCCCGGCGACGGAATCGCCGTGCTTTTTTCGCACCTGATGGGGGCAAACCGCGCGCGCTACTTCCATCTCACCGGCCAGAAGCTCTCAGCCGCGGAGCTCAAGGACATCGGCCTTGTCAATGAAGTGATGCCGCGGGAAAAGCTCCTGCCTCGCGCGTGGGAACTCGCGGAACAACTGATCCAGAACAACCCGTACGTACTCCGTTACACGCGGCTGCTGCTCACCGCTCCGATCAAGGCGATGCTCCGGCAGCACCTCCATTACGGTCACGCGATGGAGGCGCTGGCTGCGGTCGATGAGTCTTCGCGACCGCTCTGAGGGCGAAAACTGCGAGCGACATGAACAACCAGCGCTGCCGAAGCGGGAATGCTGCGGCGGTCAGCTGCGAGAAAGGATCCCGACTTGAGCAACCAGAGTGACAACACCCAGCCCACCGCCGATCAGCTCTTGACGAAGTACGGTTCGGAGGTTTTCGAGCATCCTCCCTCGATGACGCACGCCCGTCTCGAGGAGAAACTCTCGCAGTGGGATGCGCTGGACCAGCACTTCACGAAGACATCCCTGGATTTCGCCGCCGGCATGGAGCGCAGGAATGTGCTCGATAGGCGCACCCGCTGGCTGGTCCAGATCGGACAGTTCACCGCTACCAGGAGCTTCGGTCATCTCGAAGACGTCCTGCGCGCGGCGATCTCGGGAGGTCTAGCCGTGCGCGAGGCGCTCGAGTCGATCCTGCTTTGCCAGGTCTATGCGGGCGACACTGCCGTGGCACCTGCCCTTGACGTCTTCACCCGGGTGGCTCGGGACCTCGGCGTCCTCGCCGGATTGCGCGAGAACCAGTTGCCGCTGGACGGGCACGACCGCGAGCGCAGCCTCAAAGCAGAGCGCAAAACCTGGAGGGCAGAGGAGGAGAGCGATCCGCGGCGCGAGGCGCTGATGCAAAAGTACGGATGGCTGGGGGTGAGTACAGGGATAAGGTACCGGGGCGTGCATCATCTCAGCCTTCTCCAGCACCGTGCCGCGCTCGATCCCGAGTGGGCGGGTCTGTGGCTCGAGTTCACCTACCAGCGGATGTACAGCCGCTGGATACTCGACGACAAGACCAGGGTCATCTGCACGGTGGGCGATACCTTCGCTGTCGGCGATTTCGTCCAGGCGCACGACCATATCGTGGAGGCGCTGGCCCTCGGGATCTCCCCGCGCGAAATCATGGAGGTTGTTTTTCTCATCGGCCCTTACTTCGGCTCGCCGTGCATGGCGGCTTCGCTGAAGGTCCTGGAAGGGATACTCGGCAAACAGGGCCGGATGGCCGAGATCGGGAACCCGCCGCCGGTGAAGTGAAGTAATGGCCGCGCTTCGAAGGCCGATACCGCCGGCGTGCATGCCGCGTTGGCGGGCAGAGCGCGATCCGGGATAAGCGACAGGCTGGGAGGACGCGGTGTCGCGCATGTTCGATCGTTTTGCACGCGAGCAGCTCGCGACCGGAACGATCATGCTGAACCACGGACTGGAAGTGGTCGAGGTCCTCGGCTACAGCGGCCTTGATTTCATCTGCATCGACATGATGGTGACTTCGCTCGATTGGAGCGAGGTCGCCGCAATGGTGCTCGCCGCGAAGCGCTACGACGTCACGCCGTGGGTGAGGCTGTCGAGCTACCCCTGGGGAGCGGAGGAGATGGATGCAGGCCTGCCGGCGCAGGTGTTGCGGGCGTCCGGTCTCGGCGCAGAATGCGTGCTGGCTTCGGTCAACACCGCGCGACAGGTCGAGCGGCTCCTTCATCCGCTCGCGAATCCCCATCGCCGGTTCTACATTCGCCAGGGAGGCGAGGGTCGAACGGCGGCGCAGCGCCGGATCGACGAGGCCGAACCCGAGTTGCGCGTTGTGCCGATCATCGAGAGCACCAGCGCGTTGGAGCACGTCGATGAGATGCTCGCCGTGCCGGGCCTGAAAATGATCTACCTGGGGATGGGGGATCTCACCAAGGCGCTCGGCCACCCGGGCGACGATCTGCATCCGGAGGTCCGTAAAGTCACAGGGCAGATCATCGGCAAGGCCCGGAGCCGTGGAGTGATCGTGTGCGCGAATGCGCTTGGATACAGGCACGGCGCCGATCTCTCGGAGTTGATTGCTGACAGCGTCGAATCCCTTTGGGAGCTTGGCGTGCGAGCCGTCCTAGTCCCGCGGCCGACGATGGTCATCCAGTACTTCTACGAGAAGACGCTCGAGCGCGTCCGGCACCGCTTGAAAAGCGCGTACCCGTAGCCTGGCCGCTGGTCATGCATCTGCCGCACGCACTTGACCTGAACATCCGAGTTGGAGGATATATGAGTCTGCCGCGTCTGGTCGCAGGGATGTTTCTTGGTCTCCTCACGGTTCTCGTTGCGAACGGGGCGCCCGCACAGGATTATCCGATCAAGACGGTCCGCATCGTCGCCACCCAGGCCGGCGGCGGCGGCGATATCGTATCGCGCCTCGTGGCGCAGGAGCTGACGCGCGTGTGGGGCCGGCAGGTGATCATAGACAACCGGAGCAGCGTCATCGCAAATGAATTCGTGGCGAAAGCGCCCCCCGACGGTTACACCCTGCTGATCAACAGCAGCAGCCTCTGGTTGTGGCAATTCATGCGCAGCGATGCCTCGTGGGACGCGATGCGGGACTTCGTCCCCATCATACAGACGATCAAGCAGCCCAATATTCTGGCGGTGCATCCGTCGTTGCCGGTGAAATCCGTCAAGGAACTGATCGCCCTCGCAAAGGCCAGGCCCGGAGAGCTGAACTATGCTACCGGGGTAGTAGGCGCCACCACGCATCTCGCCTCGGAATTATTCAACTCCCTGGCCGGCGTCAAGATCGTGGGCGTTTATTACCGGGGCACCGCGGCGGCGCTCACCGGTTTGATGAGCGGCGAAGTACAGGTGATGTTCTCCAACGCCGCTTCTGTGACGCCGCATATCAAGTCGCGTAGATTGAAGGCGCTGGCGGTTACTACAACGCAACCCACGGCGCTGGCGCCGGGTCTGCCTACCATCGCCGCCTCGGGCGTGCCAGGCTACGAGGCGGAAACTATACTGGGCTATTTTGTGCCGGCGGGCACGCCGGCGGCGCTCGTCAGCCGCCTGAATCGGGATATCGCGCGGGCGCTTCACCAGCCGAACGTGAAAGAGAAGCTTTTCAATATCGGAATGGAAGTGGTTGGCGGCCCGCCGGAACAGCTCATGGCCGTTGTCAAAATGGAAATCGCCAAGTGGGGGAAAGTGATCAGGGATGCGGGCATCCGCGCCAATTAGCCCCACAACGGGCGTCGCCTTCATGCGGCCCGGTCTTGCGACGGCGGCGCATGCCGCGGGAGAACTCGATGTCGCACGGCTTCGCGGCGACCCGCCTCCAGGGGTGTCCTCAATCCGCGCGCGCCCCGGTGGCTGCGACCACTTTCGCCCATTTCGCCACCTCGTTCCTGACAAACGCCCTGACTTCCTCCGGCGCACCGCCCAGCGGCTCCGCGCCCTGCGCTCTCAGACCCTCGCGCACCTCCGCGCGCTGCGCGACCTTCGTGATCGCGGAATTGAGGCGCCTGACGATCTCGCCCGGCGTCCCCGCGGGCGCCAGCAAGGCGTACCAGGTCCCCGCCTCGAAGCCGGGCAGTCCCGCCTCGGCGACGGTAGGCAGTTCCGGTGCGGCGAGGCTGCGTTTCGCGCTTGCCACCGCGAGCCCCCGCAGGCGGCCCGCCTTGACCGGAGCGAGCAGCGTGGAAGCGAACATCATCGATACCTGGCCGCTCATCAGTTCCGGTACCGCGGTCTGGCTGCCTTTGTACGGCACGTGAATGATCTGGATTCCGGTCCTCATCCGGAACAGCTCGGCCGCCAGGTGCGGCGTGCTGCCGATGCCGGTGGACGCATAGGTGAGCTGGCCCGGCCGCGCCTTGGCGAGCGCAATCAGTTCCTTCACGCTTCTTGCCGGCACCGAAGGGTGAACGGCCAGCAAGAACGGCAGTGAAGCGATCAAGGCGATCGGCTCGAAGTCGCGCAGCAGGTCGAAACGAAGGTTTTTGTACAGCGACACGTTGCTCGCGAGCGAGGACGGCGCCGCCAGGAGGGTGTAGCCATCGGGCGCCGCGCGGGCGACCGCCTCGGCCCCGATATTTCCCGCGGCGCCGCCGCGGTTGTCGACGATGAATTGCTGCCCCATCGATTCCGCGAGCCTCGGTGCGAACAACCGCGTGGCCGCGTCGACCCCCGCTCCCGGCGGAAAGGGCACGACGATGCGAACGACTCTCAGCGGATAATTCTGCGCGCAAGCCGCGCCGGCAGACATCAGTGCGGCGAGCAGCGGTGGCAGCATGACGAGTAGCGCGGAGCGATCATTCACGGCCGTCCTCCTCAAAGGTCGATGCTCGCTGAACCGTGGAAACGCGGATGCGATCGCGCACCGATGCGTGGATTCCCGTACGGCATCACGGTCACCCCCGGCGAGGCATTGCTTCGGCAGCCGCCGGGGTAGCCCCATCCACTTGTCATCAAGTATACCAATATCACAGCCGCCTGCTGCGCAACGGTGCGTGGATGCGCGTTGCTGGCGCCCGGGCGGGCTATAATGCGCTCCATCCGGCCATTGCGAGACAGCGGACCAGGGACTCTGCGCGGTCGGCCTTCCCCGGTGCGCCACCGTGTCCGCGGCATCGGCGCTGCCGCGTCCCGCGAGCAGGGGAGGCTCCCGTTCCTCGGGTTCGTAAGCGCGAAACAAGGGAAGCGATGGGACAGAAAAGACCGATCACGATCGACGTTCACCAGCATTTCGTTCCGGAGGCGTATTTCGACGCCATAAGCGCGGATCCGGAGGCCTTCGGCGCGAGCCTCGAGGGGGACTACTTTCGCCTTCGCTCCGGCATGAAGATCAAGTGGAGCGCCCGCCAGCGCGACCCGAAACTGCGCATTCGCGACATGGATGCATCCCGCATCGATGTCGCTGTCCTCTCGCTGCTGCCGCCGCTTTTTGCCTATGCAGAACCGGCGGACACCGCCCGGCGCATCTGTACGCTGGTCAACGACGCGCTCACGGAGGTTGCCCGCGACCATCGCGATCGCTTCATCGCCATGGGGCACGTTCCGTTGCAGGACGTTGATGCGTCCATCGAGGAACTCCAACGGCTGCGACTCACGGCGGTGCAGATCGGGTCGAACGTCAACGGGCGCAGCCTGGATGATCCCGCCCTGTTGCCGTTCTTCCGGGCCGCGGAGCGCGTTGGAACGTTTATCTTCGTGCACCCGACGGTTTCCGATTTGATTGGTGCCGACCGGCTCAGGCAGTATTATTTGCGTAACCTCATCGGCAACCCCACGGACACGGCGGTGGCCATCGCCAGCGTGATGTTCGGCGGCGTGCTCGACGCATGTCCGAATCTGAAGATTTGCTTCGCCCACGGCGGCGGCGCGGCGCCCTATCTCTGGGGTCGCTGGGAGCATGGGCAGAGCGTGCGCCGCGAGGCCAAGGTTCGGACCACGACCCCGCTCGGCGTCTTGCGGCAGCGGATCTACGTCGACACGCTGACCCACAGCGCGTCGGCATTGCGCTTTCTTATCGGCGAGGTTGGTTCCGGACACGTCTTGCTAGGGTCGGATTATCCGGCCGACATGGGGGATCACGGCCAGGTGGCGGCGATCGAACAGCTCGGCCTGGGCGAGACTGCGGCGCGCCAAATCCTCGGCGGTACGGCGGCTGGCCTCCTCGGGTTAGGGGGGCCGTGAAGGCTTTTGCCGTGAGGAAGACAAAACAAGCGCTAACATGGGAGGAAAACATGAAGTACAAGGTCAGCCTGTTGTCGTGCGTGCTGCTCTGGTCCCCGATTGCCGGGGCAGCCGCGGCTGAACGCTCGCCGGAAAGCTATCCGGTGCGGCCGATCCGTCTCGTCGTGCCGCAAAGCCCCGGAGGGGCGACCGACTTCAACGCCCGCCTGGTCGCGGTACCGCTCTCCGAGCGCTTCGGCCAGCCTGTGGTGGTTGACAATCGCCCCGGCGCCGGCAGCCTGATCGGGACCGATCTCGTCGCCAAGGCGGCGCCCGACGGCTACACGCTGCTCGGCATCTCTTCATCGATCACCATCATCCCGAGCATGTACAGCAAGGTCCCTTTCGATACGGTGAAGGACTTCGCGCCGGTGGCGCTGCTGTCGTCGTATCCGCACCTCGTGGTGGTGCATCCGTCCGTGCCGGTGAACTCGGTCAAGGAACTGATCGCACTGGCGAAGGCAAAGCCCGGAGCGCTCAACTTCGCCTCGGCCGGCAAGGGTACGCCTACGCAGCTCGGCGCGGAGCTGTTCAAGTCGATGGCCGGCATCGACATCGTGCACGTGCCGTACAAGGGCGGGGGACCTGCGGTCACCGCACTGCTCGGCGGACAGGTTCAGCTCTACATCGGTCCCATCGCCACGGTGCTGCCGCACGTGAAGGCCGGCAAGTTCAGGGCGCTTGCAGTCACCGGCGCAAAGCGCTCCTTGATAATACCGGACCTGCCGACCGTGGCAGAGGCCGGGCTGCCCGGCTTCAGGCAGGACGCGTGGAACGGCTTGCTCGCGCCCGCGCGCACGCCGCCTGCGGTCATCAAGAAACTGAACGCCGAGGTGAACGCGGTACTGAAGATGCCCGCGATACGCGAACGCTTCGCTGCGGACGGCGTGGAGGCGGGGGGAATCAGCTCCGCGGAGCTGGGCGCGCTGCTCAAGAGCGAGATCGCCAAGTGGGCCAAGGTGATCCGCGAGGCGGGCATTAAGCCGGAATGAGGAGACAGCGGTGCGATCGCTCGTCCGAGCTTCACCGCAGGTCATGTCATAGTCCGGAACTCCGCAACACCACCTCGTTTCCTTCGACCTGGAACTTGTGAGGATGCTGGTCGGAGACCCATTCCGCGAAATCCAGTATCTCCTGGAACTTGGGATCGTCGGGTGCGACGACGTACGGCTGCGCCCGGTGATTGATGAATGCAGGCAAGAAAGACACCCTTTCAACGCCCTTCTTGCTGATCACGGCTTTCGCCACCATCGTCTTCCGGCAGTGCGACGGGAAATTGTACATTCCGTTCGGAGGCAGGCACTCCGGGTCGATCTGGTACCAGACCAGGTTCCAGTCGAACGTTCCGGTCGCGCGGCTCTTCGACCCCGTGTTCATAAAGTTGCCGATACTGTAGAAGCACACCTTGCCCTTGTAGACTTCTACTGCCTTGATGGAGTGCGCATGGTGTCCCAGTATCAGGTCGCAACCGGCGTCAATGGCCGCATGAGCCACCGGTTGCTGGTACATGCACAGGGTCTTGGGCACGTGGCGGAGTCCCCAATGCATTGACAGAATTACCGCGTCGGCCTGCCGCTTGGCCTTCCTGATGTCCTCCTGTAAGGCTTTAACGTCCTCCTCATTCGGCACGGTGATGATCTTGGGAGGCGCGCCGGGCTGGAATTCCTCCGGCAGGTAATAGGTGTACGCCCGCACCGGCGCAATCCCGGCTTTGCCCGGACCGGCGGCCTGGCCATCGCGCAGCACCGAACAATAGGACAAAAAGGCGATGCTGACGCCGTTACGCTCGACAATGGCCGGCTTGCGCGCCTCCTCCGCATTCTTGCCCGCTCCGACGACATGCTTGCCCATGCCACGGAACAACTCGATGGTATCCAGAAGCGCTTCGGGGCCCCAGTCCATCGCGTGGTTGCCTGCCAGGGAGACGATGTCGATGCCGGCAGCCTTCCAGATTCTAGCCATGCGCGGGTGCTGACGGGCATGTTGTCCACCTGGCCCGTACAGGAACTGCGGGTCCCACCCTCTGTCGGAGTAGGTCCTCTCGCACTGGCCAAGTCTCAGGTCCGCCTGCTGCAGCACCGGCGAGATCAGCTCGGCAAACTGTTCTGTCGGCTCGTACACCGGGCCTATGTCCCCGCCGGCCATCACCGTTACGGTGGCGCTCTTTTTTCCGGTCATTTCAATTCCGGCTTTGTCCAGGGCGCAACCGGCCGCTTTCCGCGCGGGAAGCCGCGTACCGGTTGATTGCGCTTCAGCCTAACGAGATGCCCGGTGACGCAGCGACGCTTCAGTGAATCGGTATCCCCGCAGCTTTGATGATCTTGGCCCATTTGGCTACGTCCGCGCGCAACAGCTTGCCGAGTTGATCCGGCGTTGAGGATTCCGGATCGAGTCCGGCCCGCGCCAGTTGCTCGCGCAGCTCGGGCATCTCGATCGCTTTTACGATGACCTGATTCAGGCGGGAGATGACCGCTTTCGGGGTGCCGGCCGGCGCAAAGACTCCGAACCATGCGTCGAAGTCGTATCCCGGAACGCCTGCTTCAGCCACCGTCGGTACGTCGGGCATTGCCGACGAACGCTTGGCGCCCGTCACTGCCAGCATTCGAATCCGGCCTGCCTTGACGTGGGGGACCGCGGTAGGAAGCGCCGGGATTGCGAAGTGCACCTGCCCTGCGACGGTCGCGTTCATCGACGGACCGCCTCCCTTGTACGGGACATGGTTGAATGTTACGCCGGCGACATACTCCAGAAGAGCGACGGACAGATGCCCGGAACTGCCGACGCCTCCGGAGCTGTAGTCGAGCTTGCCCGGCGCCTTCTTTGCCATCGCGACCAGATCCTTCACGGTCTTTATCGGCGAAGCCGTGGGCACGACGACTGCATTCGGCGCCACGCCGACGCGTGCTACCGGCACGAGATCCTTCAAAGCGCTGTAGGGCAGCTTGGAATAAAGCGTTTCATTGATCGCCAGCCCCACATGGGAGACGAGGATCGTATGCCCGTCGGCAGGCGCCTTGGCGGCGAGACTGGCGCCTATGGTGCTGCCGGCACCGGCACGGTTATCGACGACCACGGTCTCACCGAGCGCTTCACCGATCTTCGCGCCGACCAACCGTCCCACCAGGTCGCTCGTCCCGCCGGGAGCGAATGGAACGATGAAGCGAATGGGGCGATTAGGATAGTCTTGCGCGTGTCCCGCGGTGGTAAAGCCAAGTCCCGCCATGAGCACGAAGGTCCTTACAAAGATTCGAGTCATACGTTCCTCCATCCGTGATTGTTGTCTCGTGTACAGTGTATACCGTGTTCAAGTTACGCGAGACCCCGGATCCGGACCCCGTAGCCTGCGCGGCTCCAGTCGCCGAATACGTGAACGGCACCCGATACCTTCATTGCATGACCTCCGAAGGATCGACGATGGCGCAGGCGATGGCGGTCGCGGCGGCGACATAGGGGCTCGCGAGATAGATCCGGGCGTCGTGG
>JACQGO010000359.1 GCA_016199485.1 Betaproteobacteria bacterium | reverse complement strand
CGTCGAGGACGTGACTACGCAATCAGCAGAGTTTTCCGGAACCAAACGAACCGGGTATTATGTGATCAAACCAGTGCTCGACCACCAAGAGGAGGAAACCGTGAATCATAGCAACGGAAAGCGTGTCCCCCGTGTGCCATACGCCGTGATGGCGAGCGTGCTTGCGCTGAGCCTCTCCGCATGCGGGGAGAAACCACCGCCGCAACAGCCCGGCAAGGGCGGCCCCCAGGTGCAGCAGCCGGCAAAGGCGGCGGAAAAGAAAAGCGAGCAGGCGGGACCCGCAGCGAGCGGGAAGGCCGCCGAGGCGGCGAAGGCCAACGAAAACACGGCGCTCGCGGCGAAGGTCAAGTCCGCGCTGATGGCTGATCCTGCGCTCAAGATGCTGGCGATCGATGTCGGCGCTTCCGGCGGCGTCGTGACGCTGTTCGGAACCGCGAACACCGCGGCAAATCGCGACAAGGCCGCGCGGCTGGCGGCGGACGTCCCGGGCGTCAAATCGGTCGACAACAAGCTGGTGATCGTGGCGGGCTCGTAAGCATCGCGGGGCGCGGGCGCAGAGCGGGTCTTCGCCGAGGTTTAGCGGACGCGCATCGCTATCGGCTCGGTCGAGCCCGACTCCAGCCGCGCAAGCAGCTCGTGCAGCACCCGGATGCGCTGGCCGAGCAACAGCGGCGTGGTCACCGGATTCTCGGGACCGTAGATCTCGTAGCCTTGGCCGCCGGGCTCGAGCGGCCGGCCGCGCCGGGACAGCTCCGCCTCGGCCGATTCCTTCGACAGGCACATTGCGACGCCGAACGAGTCGCGATCCGCGCCGAAGCCGAACTGGTCTTCGTACCACACGACCCAAACCGGAACGCGGCGCAGCGCCGTGAGTTCCTGCTCGCTGAAGTGCCGCTCCGGCGGATCGTTCCAGGCTTCGAGTTCCGGGGCCTCGCTTACCTGGTATTCGCCCTCGATCGTCACCGGGCCGCGCCGCGAGCGCTTCCCCGCGATGAGCGTCCACAACCAGAACGGGAGCAACACGAAAGCAACCACGAGGACCGTCAGTGTGAGGCCGATCCACAGCAGCACCGCGCCCGCGACGATGGCGGCGATGATCAACCAGGTGCGCAGCCAGGCAGGCATACGGGATCGAATCTCACACGGAGGTGCGACGCTCCGTTCTACGTGAGCGGCATTCGACCGACCTACACGGCAACGGCCCGCCGCGACTGGATCGATTCCAGAACCGCCGCCGCGATCTCGATCATGCGCACGCCCTCTTCACCAGTCGGCAACACGCTGCGTTCGCCGCTGATTTCGCCCTCGAAAGCCTCGATTTCCCGCTGATAGGTCGGGGTCGCCGCGTAACGTTCCTCGGTCAGCCCCGACGCGCTCCTGATCCGGAGAGTGTATTCCTCCGCCCAGCGCAACGCGGAAGTCGAAAGCATGCCCTCGGTTCCCTCGACGAGCAGATCGTTTTCGGCGAAGGGAATCTCGCGGCTCGCGCGGATCACCGCGTGGCAGCCCTCGCCCAGCCGGGCGAGGATCGCCAGCGTTTCGTCCGACTCGCCCCCGCGCCGGTCCGGGCGCGAGACCGCGAACACCTCTCGGAAGCGCAGGCCGCTCAGCCATGGCACAAGGTCCAGGAGGTGGACTGCGACGTCGTACAGGATACCCCCCTGAGCGGGATCCCTGCGCCACTCAGCGTGGGGACCGACAGGGGCGGTCCTTTCGAACGCGATCGAGCGCAATTCTCCCAGCGTGCCGGAGGCGATGATCTTTCGCGCGCGCTGCAGGATACGCTCGAGCCTGATCTGAAACGCGACCCTTAGGATGACCCCGGCAGCGCGACAGGCCTCGACCATTTCACGCCCGTCCGCGACGCAGAGCGCAAGGGGTTTTTCGCAAAGCACGTGCTTTCCCGCGCGTGCGGCAGCCATAACCGCTGCATGGTGCAACGCGTTCGGGGTGGCGATATAGATCGCGTCGACGTCGCGATCCCGGGCGAGTTCCTCGTGGGAGCGGTAGACGCGCTCGACGCCGAACTGCGCGGCAAAAGAACGCGTTTTCTCCAGCGTGCGGCCGGCGCAGCCCACCAGCCGCGAACCGGGAGAGTTCGCTATTGCCGGCGCGACGTGGTCGACAACGACGGCGCCAAGTCCAACGATGCCCCAGCGAACAACAGTATCACTGCGCGTCAAGAACTGTCTCCCGGCCGCGGGCGCGGAACCGCTCCGCTTTTCCGCGACGGCCGGTTAAAGTATATTACGGGCGGGGAGCGCCCCGGAGGAAATCGGGCCGCGGCTCGATGTCGCAGCGCCGAGCTCATCGCTTTTCTCCGGACGTCCACATCGTGGCTTGCCCGGCAGCATGAATCCGCAGCGCCCGCAGCATGCATAAACCTTTCCCGATCTACGACATCGAGGGCGACGCCTACGAGTGCGGCCTAAGTCACGGACGCCAGGCCGCCGAACGCGTCGCGCGCACGCTCGAGATTTACCTTCCCGCGTTCTCGCGGCAGGCGAAACTCGGGCTCGACGGGATACGGGAACGCGCGCGCGAGTATGCCACCGCCATCAAGCAGCTCGATGGCGACATCATGCGGGAAATCGAGGGCATCGCCGCGGGTTCGCGCCAGAAGGTGGAAGACGTCGTGGCGGTCAACTGCCGCACCGAGATCCTCTACGGCAGCGCGGCGGGAACGCAGCCCGCCACCGAATGCACGACCATCGTCGCGCTGCCGGAAGCGACCCGCAGCGGCGCGATCCTGATCGGGAAAAACTGGGACTGGCGCAACGCTTGCGTCGACATCGTGGTGGTGCTCAGGGTACGCCAGACCGGCAAGCCCGCGCTCGCCCTGATCGTGGAGGCGGGAATGGTCGGCCGCGACGGCTTCAACGAGGACGGCATCGTCATCTGCGGCAATCTGCTGGTCTCGCACGAGGACCGCGGCAAGGTCGGCGTGCCGATCCCGATCCTGCGGCGTCGCATCCTGCATTCGAGACACTATTATGAAGCGATCGACACGCTGGTGCGCTCGCCGCGCGGCGCCTCGGGCAACTATCTCATCGCCCATCGCGGCGGCGTGGCGATCGACTTCGAGGTGAGTCCCGATCACGCGTTCGCGGTTTACCCGGAGCGCGGGCTGCTCACGCACTCGAACCACTTCCAGTCGGCGGTGGCGCAGTCCACCGGGGTGGCGAAGTTCTACACGGGCGACAGCCTCTACCGCGACTTCCGCGCGCGCCAGTTGCTCGACCCGAAGATCGGCTCGATCACCATCGACGACATCAAGGCAGCGCTGCGCGATCATTTCGGCTTTCCGCGGGCGATCTGCCGCCATCCCCACGACTACCCGGGCAACGAGCCGACGATGACGATCTCGTCGCAGATCTTCGATCCCGTGAACGGAGTCATGCAGGTGGCCGCCGGGCAGCCGTGCGAGAGCGAATATGTGGCGGTCACGCTGCCGGCTAATGAGAGTCGTGCAAATGGGTGACAACCCGTTTGCACCTCGAATCTCCCTTCTCCTTCCGGGAGAAGGGCCGGGGATGAGGGCCGAGCCTCGTCAACCATTATGACGAGGCTCGGTAGAAAGTGAAGGTGCACGATGCGGGGAAAGTACAGGTGGCCTGACGGTGTGCGATGCGTGGTGACGCTGACCGTCGATTTCGACGGGCCGTCGCACGAGACCGGGCGCAAGCTGCGCCCGCTCGGCATCAATTCGTGGGGGCGTTACTCGGGACGGCGGGGCGTCCCGCGCTACCTCGACCTGTTCGAGAAACACCAGATCCCCGCGAGCTTCTTCGTCCCGGGCTACGACGCCGAGTGCTATCCCGAGGTCGTCAAGGAGATCCATCGCCGCGGCTTCGAGGTCGGCGCGCACGGCTACCTGCACGAAGCGTGGGATCTCGCCGACGAGGAAGAGGAGCTGCTCAAGCGCACCCATCGCATTCTCAGCGATCTCACGGGCACGGCGCCGCTCGGCTGGCGCTCCCCGTCCGGCCGCAAGAGCGCGCGCACGATCCGCGTGCTGAAGGAGTTGGGCTACATCTACGACTCGAGCGACAAGGACTACGACCTGCCGTACCTGGTGCGCATCGACGGCCGGCGCATGTCGGACATGGTGGAGCTACCGAGCAGCGCCTACAGCCTGGACGACTTTCCCTTCTACAAGTTCAGCATGACGCCAGCCTCCGAGGTCCTCGAGCACTGGAAACAGGAGTTCGATTCGCTCTACCACGAGAACGGCTACTTCATGCTGATGGTGCACCCGCGCAGCGGCTGGGGCTCGGGAACCCCCTCCCGCGCGCGCGTCGTCGACGACCTGATTCACTACATCAAGCGGCACGAGGGCGTGCGATTCTTCAGCGTCGCCGGCCTCGCGAAGTGGTGTCTCGATCACCACGACGATTTCGAGTAGACCCATGAACGCGAAAACACCCGCCTGGCCGCAGGGCAAGACGTGCGGCGTCGTGGTAACGGTGAACTTCGACGCCGAGTCCTTCGACCTGCACGAGACGACAAGAGACAATCTCTACGGGCGTTTTTCCTACGGCCGCTACGGCATGCGCGCCGGCCTCTGGCGGCTGCTCGACGTGCTGCGCGCCCACGCGCTCAGGGCGACGTTTTTCGTGCCCGCGCTCGACGCCGGGAACAATCCGCGCGCGGTCGAAGCGATACTCGCGGACGCGCACGAGGTCGCCGCGCGCGGCTACGCTTTCGAAGATCACAGCAAGCT
>JACQGO010000358.1 GCA_016199485.1 Betaproteobacteria bacterium | reverse complement strand
CTGCCTCTGTTCGAGGTGCTGCTTCCATTCCGGCAGCTGGGCCATCCGCGCGAACACCTCGTCCCAATAGCGAACCTGGCCTTCGCTCATTCCTTTGGGTCCTGCCACTGCGCGCCAGCCGGTGGTCACCGCGTTGATGCCCAACTCCTTCCAGGTCGGTATCGCCGAGAACGGGTCACCCAGCCGCTGCTCCGCGGTGACCGCCAGTATTCTGATCCTGCCCGCCTTGAAGTGCGGGAACAATGCCGACGGGGAGGTGTTGATGACATCGATGTGTCCGCCCAGCATCGCCGTCATCGCCTCCCCCGAACCACTGAATACCACCACCTTCATGTTCTTGAGGGTCGCGCCCGTGCCCTTGACCACCTGTGCTACAGCGATGTGGTTGTGGTTGCCCGCGGCGCTGGCGATGCCCACGCTGATGCCGGCGGGATCCGCTTTGAAGCGGTCAGCGAGATCCCTCGCCGTCTTCAGCGGCGAATCGGCACGTACGGCGAACATCGTGGACTCGACGGTCAGCACCGCCAGCGGCGTGATGTCGGTATAGCTGATCGGGTTTCTTCCCATGATGTGATTCGTCAACAGCGGGGGATTGGTCAGCATGAACAAATGGCCGTCGCCCGGATGCTGGGCGAGATACGCCGCGCCGACAGCACCCCCTCCACCCGGCTTGTTCACCACCGTGGCCGGCACCTCGATCAGCTTGTTCGCCGTGAGCACCCGCTCGATCAGGCGCGCAAAGTTGTCGAGGCCGGCCCCGGGCGATGTGGGTGCCACGATTTCGACATTCCGCTCCGGCTTCCAGCGTGCCTCTGCGGAATGACCGACCAAGGGTCCCGTCAGTGCTGCCGTGAGTGCCGCAGTTCCAACGATCAACGCCAGTGTGTTTCGCGCTCGATGCGCACGCATATCCCCTCCTTGGCGCCGCCAGTGATTGAAGGCTGGATTTACTTCTAATAGCTTACCAACAAACATATCGAGAAACCGGTTCATCAGGGTACGGTACGGGCCGGCCCCGCATCACCGCAAGGCTTGAAGACTTGCCCGCGCTGTTGCGATGGGAACCCTGCGCCCCAGACTCGCTTATTGAACTTTACGAAACCGGATGACAATCCGGTTCCGCTCGACGCTACCCTCTCCCCTCGGGAGAGGGGTTGGGGATGAGGGTCGAGCGATGTAACGCAGTTACGTAAAGCTCGATAGAACCTGGCGCGAACACCGAACAGTCCCGGTAAGCTACCCCCCGGCGCGGGGCATTGTCAACGCGATTCTCGCCGAGCGGCCGCGATGACGAAAAGATGACGCCCTAGCAGGGGGATCGTGCCGGCTTCGAATCCGTCCGCGAATGGCGCCGGAAGTTTAAACAAGCCTGCACCAGGCAGGGTCTTTCTCACCATCAACGGCGGAGCGCAGTATCCTCGCCCGCGTCAGGCCGTGAGCTGGCGCACAACCTCATCGACGAAGCGCAGCGTGACCTCGCGCATTTCCTCGCGCTTGAGGTTGCTGATCGGGTGCGGCAACTCCACATAGGGATGGCCGTCCATACCTTTCGCGCGGAACTGAAACACCGCAACGTTCCTGAATGCCTGGGTCGTGATGACCGTGGCGGGGACGCCGCGCTTCTCGAGCTCTATCGTGTCGTGCACACTGCACAACGTGCAAGACCCTCATCCCCCCAGGGCGACGACGGCCACCTGGGCTTCCCTGGCCAGTTCGTCGATCAGCTCATCGGGCGCGGGTTTGGAATAGTGATCCTTGCGGCGGAGGATCGCGCGGGCGATCCCGTGGCGCTCGCGCAAAGCATCTCCTATGGTCTGGAGAATCAGTTCACCCTGCTCCTTGGTGTTGTCGAGCAATGCCACCACCTTGCCGGCGAGGTTCATGGGACGGGGAGCCATTGCGACCTTCTCCCTGCCGCCACTTGCAGTCGGGTCCTCGGTCGGGTCTATGAAACCCAGATCGGTTGCCATGAGATTTTCCTTTCTCACTCGAGAATAACGCGTTCGGGAAACATGCCCGCCCGCTGCGATCGCGCGCCAGTTCCTGTTTTCAGACCTCGTATGTACCGTGCACTGCGCGGCTGCCGCCGCCACCCCAGCCGTGGCAAACCGCGCTGTACGATCCCCAGCCTCCCGCTACGATCAATTGAAGATCCTGGGGATCCTTGATCGCCGGGATGAAACAGTCGTCGTCGTCAGGATCGACTTTCATGGGGAATCGGAGCGCGCGCTCGCGCCGCCAGTTGCCGCCGCCCTTCAAATCGCGCACCTTGCGTCCGGCCATTCCGCACAAGCGGCGGTGAACATCGGCCCGGCTCATCCCCGCGTTGGCGCAAATCGACGCGTGCTGCAGACCCATCACCATCACCATGTCCGTGCGTGCGTGCATGTTCCATGAGCACATGCCGGTCATCGAGTCCGCCAGGCCGGTGAGCAGCCGCTGCGGATCCTGGCTCACGTCATCGGCGCAAAGCCTGGGGCTGTCGACCATCACGCAGGTGATCACGTTGTCCTCGGGCGAGTAGCCCTTGGATACGGCGAGGCTTTCCCACGGGCTGTGCTCGACGTTCTCGGTGATGCATGCGGTGTAGCGCAGGGGCGCCCCGAGCACGGTGGCGGAACCGATTCCCGGGATCGCGCCGCCCAGATTCAGCAGCATGAGGCGGATCGCGCGACCAATCGATGCGTTGGCGCGAAACCCCGGGCCGAAGCAGCCGTTGCCGCCGTGCAGGCCGATCTTCCCTGCATGCGAACCGTTCACGATCATCAGCGGCGCAACGCCGTGCATCGTGCCCTGCACGCCGTTCAGGTTGAACTCCTCGCGCAGCATGAGCGTGATGCCGCCGAGCACGACGGGAAGATATTCGGGCTTGCAGCCCGCCATCAGCGCATGGATTGCGACCTTGCGCACGGTGGCCGTGTTCAGCGCCGGCGGGACCTGGCCGATCACTTCGTCCGGGTCGCGGCGCGTGCCGGTGAGCATGCGCCGCACGCGCTCCTCGGTTGGCGTGACCACCGGTAGGCCGTCCGACCATGCTTTCTCGAGAAAAAATTCGAACTCGTCCACTGCGGCAGCCAAATCGAATTCTCCCGATGATCGAAATATTAAGATTAGCCGCTCATCGTGTACGGTGCAACTTGCCGGGCGAGCCGCTTGACACATAACAACCGGCTAACATATCGTGAACGCATGTCGTCTTGGGGGAATCAATGTTGTTGGAAGGGAAAACCGATGAAACGAATCCTTATAACCATTATACTTCTCGGCTTTGTCGGCGGGGCGACTGCCCAACAGTATCCAACCCGTACCGTGACCGTAGTGGTGCCATTTCCGGCGGGCAGCGCCACAGATCAAGTCGCCCGTGTGCTTGCCCCGCAATGGCAGGAATCTCTCGGCCGAAGCTTCGTCATTTACAACAAGGCCGGCGCGCTCGCATCCATCGGCACGATGGAGGCGGCGAAAAGCGCCCCGGACGGCTACACGATCGCACTGGCGACAAATACTACGCACGCCACCAATGTTGCGTTGTTCAAGAAACTTCCCTATGACCCGGTGAAGGACTTCGCGCCCATCATTCGGACGACTACAGTTCCGACGGTACTGGTGGTGAGCCCCGATTCCCCGGCTCACACCTTGAAGGCGTTCATTGACTACGCCAAGGCGAAATCCGGCACGTTGACATCGGGCTACTGGTCCTCCGGCTCGCAGGTGCCGATCGCGAAGTTGAAGGCCCGGGCAGGATTTTCGACGGTAGACGCGGCCTACAAGGGTTCTCCTGCCACGTTGAGCGACATTATGGGGGGCCACATTTCATTTACGTTTGTCGATCTTACAAATGCGCTGCCACAGATTCAGGGAGGGAAGTTAAAGGGCCTGGGTGTGACCTCGCTGAAGCGCTCGCCGTTCGCGCCAGATTTACCCGCGCTCGCCGAGGTTTTCCCCGGATTCGAATTGATTGTCTGGCACGGCCTGGTGGCACCGGCCGGTACCCCACGCGACATCGTGCAAAGACTATACGACACGACATCCAAAATACTCTCGAAGGCGGAGACCAAAGCACAGCTCGCCAAATTGAAGCTTAGCGTGGAGCCGTTGAACCCGGATGAGTTCTCGGACTATATCAAGAGGGAAATTGTTCAGTGGTCCAAGGACATCAAGGAAGCCGGCATTGAGCCGCAGTGACCCCGGAGCGGGGCTGATTAAGCAGACCTGTTCCGGCGCACGAGTTCACTAGGATAAAGACTCAACGTCAAATCGGAATCCCCCGCCGTATCTTTCGACGTTCGCTGAGTGCGCAGGCAATGTTACTGTCAGCGACTTAAGCATGGAGGTGGGCAATGCATTCGATACAAACCAGCGTCAATTTGAACGCGGTCGTTCGCATGGCGGCTGCAGTAGTGGTGATGAGTTGCGGCGCTGGCGCAGGAACCGTCAGCTGGGGGCAAGTCGGCGCCGAGTCGGTTACCAGCTATCCGAACCGCCCGATTCGGCTCATCACCCAGTTTCCGCCCGGCAGCGCCACCGACATCGTCGCGCGCGTCGTCGGGCAGAAGCTGACTGAAACGTGGGGCTACCAAGTAGTAGTAGACAACCGGACCGGCGCTGGCGGCAGGATCGGCACCGAGCTCGGGGCCAGGGCCACTCCGGACGGCTATACCCTCACCATGAGTGTGGCCGGTCCAATGAGCGTTGCGCCGGCGTTGTACCCGAAGCTCGCCTACGACGTGCTGCGGGACTTTGCACCGATCACCAATCTCGTGACGCAGGCGCAGGTCCTCCTCGCGAATCCCGTGATTCCCGTGAGAACCCTGGCAGACATGGTCGAATTGGCGCGATCGCGGCCCGCGGCGCTGAACTACGCTTCGATCGGGCCGGGTTCGTTTACGCACCTGGCCATGGAGTTGCTGCAAAGCGTCACCAAGACCAGGCTCAACCACATTCCGTTCAAAGCCGGCGCCCTGGCCCATGGTGACCTGATCAGCGGGCAGGTGCAATTGATGGTTGACAGCCTGCCGTCGGCGCTGTCCCTGATTCAAACGGGCAAGGTCCGCGGCATTGCGGTGACCTCGCTGGAGCGCCAGAAATTCGCGCCCGGACTGCCCACCGTCGCCGAATCCGGCTATCCCGGGTTCGAAGCGATCGGCTGGCTGGGCGTCGTCGCGCCGGCGAAAACGCCGACACCGATCCTCGACAAGCTCAATCGTGAGCTCGTCCGCGTCGCCGACTCACCCGATACGCAGGAGCGGTTCAACGTGCAAGCGTTCAATACCAGGCTCATCCCGCGGGCTCGGTACGCGGAGTTCATCCGCGCCGAAATCGACAAGTGGCGTAGGGTGGTCAAGGAGGCCGGTCTCAAGTTCGAAGAATAGAGTCCGGCTTGTCTCGCCGAAGGCTTAAGCTCACCTGCCTGTTGAATTCAGGGCGGTCATCGCCTGCTCGGCAAAGCTTGCATCCACTTGATCCTCGTACGCCACCGGCCGCGGTAACCAGCTGGTCGCCAACAAGATCTCGTTGTAATGCTCCCAGTCAGCGCGCGGAATGAGCGGGTCGCGCGGCCATATGTTCAGTGGTTTATAGGTCCCGATGACGTCGGTGAGGCTGGCCAGCGTCCAGTCAGGGAAATAGGGTACCAGCAGGGCTGCCACCGAGCTCGCCTGCTCCGCGGCGACCCAGCGCAGCGCTCGCGCGATGGCGCGGGTGAATGCCTCCAGCTCGGCTCGTCGGGTGCGGGCCACGTCGGGAAGCGTTGCATAAAGACTCCACGGCACAGGCCCGGTCGGCGTCGCCAATTCCCGAATCACCGCGGCCTCGCCCGTGGCGACGAGCGGCGCCGCCGTGTGCAGCGAATGCAGCAGGTAGTCGCCTTGGCCGGCGCGGAAGGAATCGATCTCGCTCGCAGTGTCCCGCCCAGCGATCACCGTCACCTGGTCCGGACCGATGCCGTGCTGCAACAGCACCCAACGCAGGCACGTACCCTGGGGATCGTCTGCGAACCCGAGCACGGTTCGGCCAACGAGGTCGGCCCACGTGAAATCAGGGGCCGGGCGCCGGCCGATCAGAAACCAGGGATTGGCTCGCAGGGCGGCACAGAAGGCCAACATACGCCTGCCCTCGCGCACTTGTAGCCTCATGTTGCGTGTCGGCCCGGCGATGACGATGTCCACCTCACCGCTCTCCAGCAGTTCCCACCGCTGGCGAAAGCGCGTGACGAACTCGACCGTCAGACCTTCGTCGCGAAATGCACCCAGCTGCTGGGCGATGAAATGCGGCAGGTAGAATACTCCTGCCACACTCTGAACCATCTTCAGGTGCGTCATCCCTTCCTCCTTGCGCTGGGCTGGCTTTCTACCGAGACGCCACTCCTCGCATGCCAGCCGCAAGCCGTCACATCGACGCGCTTGCGCCCCACCAAGGGCTTACCCTGCGGACGCCGCCGCTGAATCTACTGGGGCCAGTTCCAGGCGTTCGGCGGTGCAAAGCGCCCGGCCCAGAAGCGCGCGATCTCGGTCCGCGAGGCGAGCCACACGTCCGGGAACTCGCGAACGTATGCCAGGAATCGATCGAGTCCGCCGATGCGCCCCGGACGGCCGATGACCTTGGGATGCAATCCGACCGTCATCATCCGTGGTGTGCGCGCGCTTTCGCGGTACAGTGTATCGAACGAGTCGACACAGTAGACCTCGAAGTCCCTGCCGGTGTGGAAGGTCCCTCTCCAGAAGCGGCCGTCGTTGAGATCAAGCGTGTACGGCACGATCAGGAACGGCCGGCCCTGCACGTCTTGATAATAGGGAAGATCATCGTTGACGGCCTGAGAATCGTAGAGAAACCCCTCTTCGGCGAGGATGCGGCGCGTGTTGATCGTCTGCGGGGTGCGGTTGAACCAACCCAGGACTCGCCGCCCGATGGTGCGCTGGAAAGATTCCTGCGCCTTCTGCATCTGCTCGCGCTCTTTTTGCTCGCTGAAGCCTAAGTGCGACAGCCAACGATAGCCGTGACTGACGACATCGTACTGGCGCTCGACGAATTCCTGGGTCACCGGCGGGTTGCGTTCCAGGGCAACGGCACACGCAAAGATCGTGGGGCTCACCTGATACTTGTCGAACACGTCGATAACGCGATAGATCCCAACCCGACTGCCATACTCGTAGACGGATTCCTGCATGGGCTCGCGTTCACCTGGCCGCGCGGGATAGGGACTCTCACCGGCGGTCTCGCGTTCAGGGTCGCCATCGAGGGGGTTGCGCTCGGCGCCTTCCTCGTAGTTGACAACGATATTCAGGGCGAGGCGCGCTGCGTTGGGCCACTCAAATTTTGGTGGTTTGCGACCATACCCAACAAAATCGCGCGGCATATCCACGGTCAATCTCCTCTCCTGACATTTACTGTTACCCAATATAGCCATACATGCAAGGTTCCGCAATGGCGGTACGATCCCGCATACCGACCCTGCCGATCGCGTTGCTTCTGATCACGATTCAGCGGGGCATGCCGCTAATCGACGGTAATGCGCGCGTCTTTGATGACACGCGCCCATTGCGCTGTTTCTGCTTCCACGATCGCCCTGAATTCATCGGGCGTGCTGCCCACCGCTTCCAACGCTTGCGCGGCGAACTTCGCCCTGACGTCGTCCATTTGCAAAATGTTCCGAATCTCGACATTAAGCAGCTTGACGACAGCCGCGGGTGTTCCAGCGGGAGCGAAAATGCCAAAGCCGCTCGGCACGTCAAACCCCGGAAAGCCTGATTCCGCCACCGTGGGCACGTCCGGCAGCGTCCCGAGGCGCTTCGCGGTCGAGACGGCCAGTGCTTTAACCCGCTTCGCCTGGAGCAGCGGTATCGACGCTGCGACGCCTATAAACCCGATATCTACTTCTCCCACTGCCAGCGCGACCAGAAAGGGCGCAGCACCTTTATAAGGAACATGCACAAGCTGCACTCCAGCGCGTCTTTGCAGTAGTTCCATAGCCAGCTGCCCGAGACTTGCCACCCCTCCGGATCCATAGTGCATTGTTTTCGGCTTCGAACGGGCAAGGGCCATAAGCTCCGCGACAGATTTCGCCGGGATGGAAGGATGAGCAAGCAAGAGATTTGCGCTGGTTGCCAGCCGCGAGATATACGAGAAATCCTTCAGCAGATCATATCCGAGTTTCGGATATAGGCTGCGGCTCGACGTCAATGGCACCAACGATCCCACCAAAAGAGTGTAACCGTCTGGTCTGGCACGAGCCACTGCTTCGGCAGCGATGTTGCCCCCAGCACCGGTACGGTTTTCTACGATCACGGCCTGGCCGAAACGTTCCGTAAGCTTGGCTCCGATTAGGCGCGCCATATAGTCCGTACTGCCGCCGGGCGGGAAAGGGTTGACGAATCTAATCACCTTGCTCGGATAGGAGTCATCACTACCACTGGCCGCCCAGACGCCGAAGCTCGCATGTACCAAGATCACTATGTACAAAAGTCGTTTCCACATTTCGTTCTCCTGGAATGCCGGTGAACCGCTAATCTGGACGGGCAAGGTTCGCGGCATCACGGAGTCCGGCTATCCCGCATTCCAGGAATCAGCCGGCTCGCCTTTTAAAGTTTCCAGTGTGCGATCGAATGTTGTCAAGTAAAATTAGCGCGCCACGAAAAAGCCCCCTGCTACATCCCCAGTGGGAGAGAGTAAACTTCGCAATCATCGTGAGGGCATGAAAAGGAGCGGCAATGGCTGAACAGATCGAGAAGTTGGCGCGGTTTGTCGCCGAGACGCGGTGGGAGGAGATCTCTGACGCCGTGCAGCGGCACGCCAAGCTCGTGGTGCTCGATACGCTCGGGGTGATCCTGGCAGGATCGGAGCAACCCGAGGTGCGTCAATTGCGAGAACGATTAGGCGCGACTGCCGGCACGGGCGCCACGGTATTGGCACGGGGTTGGCCCGTCAGTGATCCCCGTACTGCCGCCCTGTTGAACGGCATTGCCGGTCGCTCGATCGAACTGTGCGAAGGCCATCGCTACGTCTCCTGCCAGGGAGCGGTGCAGATCCTGCCCGGGGTGCTGGCCGTGGGCGAGTGGGCGCAGAGCAGCGGCCGTGAGATGCTTACCGCGTTGGTCCTGGGCTACGATGTTGCCGTGCGCCTCGGTGCGGCGATGACGAGGCGCCCCCTCGCGCACCAGAACGGGCAGGCGCCGCTGCTGGGCGCAGTCGCTGCGGGAGCCCGCTTGCGTGGGCTGAACGCCGCTGACACGAGTCGGGCCCTGCGTATCGGCGGCACGCTGGTGCTGACGCCGAGTTATACCAACGTCGTTGCCGGCGCGACGGCGCTTAACGTGGCCGGGGGAATGAGCGGTGTTGCGGCAGCGCTCGCCCCGGAGCTGGCTGTCGCCGGGTTTACGGCGCAGGACGATGCCATTGAGGAAGCGCTGAGCAGCCTGGTAGGGGATGGTTTTGAGCCCGGCGCTCTGCTGGAGGAGCTCGGCACGCGCTGGGAGATCAGCCGCAACGCCTTCCGTCTGCGCGCCTGCTGCAATCCGATCTACGCTGCGCTCGATGCGCTCGAAGAGGCTCTCGGGGCACTGCGCCCGCGGCCCGATGAGATCGAGCGTATCGACATCGCGACCTACCGTTTTGCCTCGGTAATGCGCAACCCGGATCCGCCCAATTACTTTGCCTCCAAGTATTCGCTGCCCCACGCCGCAGCCGCGCTGGTATTGCGGGGGAATGCGGGATACGGGTCGTTTACCGAAGCGCTCGTGCGCGATCCCGCCGTCGCGGCGCTGCGTCATCGCGTGCACGTAGCGGAAGACCCCGCGATGAATGCCGCGGTCCCGCGCCTCAAGCCCGCGCGTGTGACGCTTACTCTGAAAGATGGCCGGCGAAGCACGCACACGTGCGAGAGCCCTCGGGGCGACTTTCAGCGACCCTACCAGGAGTCGGAGATTCGTGAAAAATTCCGTGAACTTGCGGGGCTCGTGTTCACGGCGGATGGCGTCACTGACATCGAACAGGCTGTGAACCACTGTGACCAGTGGACGAGTGTGAGTGTGCTGACCGAGCAGCTGCGACGCTGCGGTCGATCGTAGTTACGGTAGGTAGGTCGCTCGCTCACCGAATCGCAGGTGATGGAGGAACAGCGATGACATGGTCGAAGGTTGAACGGGTCAGGGAACTGGCGCGGCTGGTGGGAATAACAATCGCCGAGGACGAGCTGGGCGAGGTGGCCGATCGTGTCGACAGTCTGTTGCGCGAGCTGGAGAAGCTCGCGGCGCTCGACCTGGCGCCGATTCAGCCGGTCACCGTATTCCCCGAGGAGACCGATCATGGCGCATGACGAGCTTGCGTTTCTCTCCGCCATCGAGACCGCCAGGGCGATCCGGGCGAAGCAGGTTTCCCCGGTCGAGGTCGTGCAGGCCTACCTGGCGCGTATCGGCCGCCTCGACAAAACGCTTTGCGGCTACATCACTGTCCTCGGGGAGCACGCGCTCGCCGCCGCACGCGCGGCTGAACGGACGCTAATGGTGGACGCTGACGTCGGCCCCCTCTTCGGCGTACCCATGGCGGTCAAGGATCAGTTCTGGACCAAGGGCGTCCCGACGACGAACGGCTCGCGCGCCTATCGCGATTTCGTGCCGGCGCAGGACGCGACGGTCATCACGCGCCTGTCGCAGGCCGGGACGATCCTGCTCGGCAAACTCGCGATGAGCGAGCTCGCGCTGGGGGGCACGCGCAGGCCGGCGTGGGGCATCTCGCGCAATCCCTGGGACCTCGAACGGACGCCGGGCGAGTCGAGCACCGGCGCGGGCGTGGCTCTGGCGGCGCACCTGTGCGCGGCGTCGGTCGGAGAAGACACCGGCGGCTCGGGGCGCACCCCGGCCGCGTATTGCAACGCCGTGGGGCTGCGGCCCACTTACACGCGCGTGAGCCGTCACGGGCTGATGCCCGCCTGCTGGTTCCTGGACCAGGCGGCGCCGATGACGAAGACAGTCGAGGATTGCGCGTTCGTCCTCGGCGCGATCGCGGGCTACGATCCGAAGGATCCTTCCACCAGCCGCCGCCCGGTGCCGGCCTATGCGGCGCGCCTAGGGCAAAGCATCCGCGGGATCCGCGTCGGTCTGATTCGCGAGCTGCACGGGCATCCGGACGTACATCCGGAGGTGAAACAGGCCATCGAGACCGCAGGGGAGACGTTGCGTGCGCTCGGCGCTGAAGTCAGGGAAATCTCGATTCCCCTGATTGTCCAGGCCGGCGCGATCTATGTCGCCATCGGCGACACCGAAGGCGCAGGCGCCTGCGACGAACTGCTCCGCGACCGGCCCGGGGATCTCGATCCGGCGTCGCGAACGCGGCTGCAGGCCGCATCGCTCGTGCCCTTCAAGGTGTACAACCGGGCGATGAAGGCGCGCGTGCTGCTGCGCCGGCAGTTCATGGAAGCCTTCGGCCAGGTCGACGTGCTCATGTCGCCCACCTCGCCTTACCCCGCGCCGAAGCACGCGGCGCTCACCGCGCCATTCGCCGGCACCGATGACGTCCGCGCGCGCTTCTTTTTCCGGCGCTCGTACACCGGCTCGTACGCGCTGGCGGCTCTCCCGGCGATCTCGGTGCCCTGCGGCTTCACGACCGACCGTCTGCCGATCGGTCTGCAGATCGGCGCGCGCCCGTTTGCCGAGGAGACGCTGCTGCAGGTCGCGCACGCCTACGAGCAGGCCACCCGCTGGTACACGCACCGCGCGCCCGCCGCGACGGCGAGTTGAACGTTTGGCGTGCGGGGGGCAGAATGCCCCGCACAGACCCAGAGGAGGTGCTGGCAATGCTCGACTTGGTAATCCGGGGGGACCGGGTGGTAACGCCGCAGGGCGTCGGCGCGTTCGACGTGGCTGTCAAGGGCGAGAAGATCGTCGCGGTGGCTGCGGCCGGCACTTTCGGGCCGGAGGCGACACAACGGCTCATCGACGCCGGCGGAAAGATCGTGATGCCCGGAGGCATCGATCCGCACGTCCATTGCTCGTGGTTCCTCCCCAATCCGGACGGAACGGCCGGTCTCACCGGTCCACCCTCGGTCGTCAGCCGCGCCGCCCTGTTCGGCGGCACGACGACGATCGTCGATTTCGCCCGCTGGACCCACGGCGCCACTATCCGGGGCGCCGTGGAGCAGCGCGACCGGGACTGGGCGGGACAGTGCCACTGCGATTACAGCTATCACGTCATGGTCGAAGGGCGGCTGCCGCCGGAGCTCTTCGGCCAGATCGGCGAGGCCATTCGCGCCGGCTATCCGACGGTCAAAATCTTCACCACCGACATCACGCACAGCCGGCGGGGAAGGATGGTGGACTTCGGCGACATCTGGGAAATCTTCCAGGTCGTTGCCCGGGAAGGCGGCCTTTGCGTCATGCACGGCGAGGACAACGACATCGTCATGCACATGTACGACCGGCTGATCCGCGAGGGACGGACCGGCTTCGAGAACCTTGCCGAGGTGCACAATGCGCTTTCCGAGGACCTGTCCTTCCGCCGGGTGATCCGGCTTGCCGAGAGCGTGCCCGGCGCAGCGCTCTATTTCATGCACGTGAGCGCCGCGACCGGGGTGCAGGCGATCCGCGAGGCGCGCGCCAGGGGCACTCCGGTTTACGGAGAGACCTTGCACCAGTACCTGATGTACACCGCCGAGGACTACAAGCGGCCGAACGGGCAGATCTACCACACCTATCCGTCGCTGAAGTCCAAGGCCGACCAGGCGGCGCTGTGGACGGGGGCCTCGGACGGCGTGATCCACGCCGTGGGCACCGACGAGATCTGCTGCACGCTGGCGATGAAGCTACAGGGCAAGCGCATCGACGACACGACCGGCGGCAACGCCGGGGTCGAGCCGCGGCTTGCGGTCATGTACACCGAGATGGTCGGGCGGCGCGGGTATTCGCTGCAGAAGTTCGTGGATCTCACCTCGACCAACGCCGCGAAGATCATGGGCCTGTATCCGCGCAAGGG
>JACQGO010000360.1 GCA_016199485.1 Betaproteobacteria bacterium | reverse complement strand
CGCCGCGATCATTTATAATTCTACGTACACCGCTGGTCGGCCGGACGGCGGTGGCGCAAATTGGAGGGGGCGCTGCGTGCAGCGCCCCTCAATTTGCCGAAAACGGGGGGCCACTACGAAAGACATGCATGCTGTATCTCACGGCCCGCAACCTGCGCAAGCGCTACGGCGACCGCGAAGTGGTGGCCGGGATCGATCTCGAGCTCGAATCCGGCGAGTGCTTCGGGTTGCTCGGTCCCAACGGCGCCGGCAAGACGACGACGTTGAGGCTGTGCCTAGGGTTGACCGATCCCGATGCCGGCGAGATCAGCATGCTGGGGCTGCCCGTTCCGTGGCGCGCGCGCGAGGCCCGGGCGCGCATCGGCGTCGTGCCGCAGGTGGACAGCCTCGACCCCGATTTCTCGGTGCACGAGAACCTGCTGGTCTACGGCCGCTATTTCGGCATGAGAGAGCGCGAGATCGAGCGCCGCATCCCGGCGCTGCTCGAGTTCGCCGAGCTCGCCGGCCGCGCCGAGGCCAAGATCCAGACGCTCTCCGGCGGCATGAAGCGCAGGCTCACGCTCGCGCGCGCGCTGATCAACGACCCTGACCTGCTTTTTCTCGACGAGCCGACCACCGGGCTCGATCCCCAGGCGCGGCATCTCATCTGGGAACGGCTGAAGCTGCTGCTCGCGCAGGGCAAGACGATATTTCTCACCACCCACTTCATGGACGAGGCGGAACGGCTGTGCCATCGCCTCTCCATCATGGACCGCGGCCGCATGATCGCGGCGGGCGCGCCGCGCGAGCTGATCGCCGCCCACATCGAGCCCCAGGTCGTCGAGGTCTACGGCGACGGGGCGGACGAATGGGCGCACGCATACGGGCGGGCGGTGAGCGAGCGCTGCGAGAAGACCGGCGAGACGGTGTTCTGCTACGCGCGCAGCGCCGAGGCATTGCTGCGCTCTCTCGAGCGGCATCCCGCGCTACGCTACCTGCACCGGCCAGCAAATCTTGAAGACGTGTTCCTGAGGCTCACCGGAAGGGAGTTGCGCGACTGATGAAAGCGAAGAGCTTCGCGCTGCCGCGCCTGAGCCGCCGGCCGATTTACGTGTGGCGGCGCAACTTCCTCGTGTGGCGCAAGCTCGCGATCCCCTCGATGCTCGGCAACCTTGCCGACCCCATGCTCTACATGCTCGGGTTCGGCTACGGCCTGGGCGCGATGCTGCCCGAGCTCGCCGGGATGTCGTACATCGCGTTCCTCGCCGCCGGCATCGTCTGCTCCAGCACGATGATGAGCGCATCCTTCGAGACGATGTACTCGGGCTTCTCGCGCATGCACGTGCAGAAGACCTGGGAGGCGATACTCAACGCTCCGGTGACGCTCGACGACGTGCTGGTGGCAGAAGCGCTGTGGGCCGCGAGCAAGAGCTTCCTCTCCGGCATGGCGGTGCTCGCGGTCGCCTGGCTGCTCGGGCTCTCCCACTCGATGCTCGCGCTGTGGGTGATTCCGCTCGCCTTTCTCGTCGGCCTCACTTTCGCCGGCATGGGGCTCATCGTGACCGCGCTCTCGCCGAGCTACGATTTCTTCATGTATTACTTCACGCTGGTGGTGACGCCGATGATGCTGGTGTGCGGGGTGTTCTTTCCCGTCGAGCAGTTGCCGCAGCTCGTACAGGACATCGCGCTTTTCCTGCCGCTCACCCACGCGGTGGCGCTCGCCCGCCCGATGATGAGCGGTGTGGCTCCCACAGCTCCCCTCATCCACCTCGCGGTGCTCGCCCTCTACGCCGCGGCGAGCTTCTACGCGGCGCTGGTCCTGACGCGCCGCCGTTTGCTGACGTAAACGCGATGCCCGGGGGCTGCGTTGACTGACAGGACTGCCCGCCGCATGCTGCGGGTGAAGACGCTGCACATCGTCCTCGTGGTGTAACCACTTTTCTATGCCGCACTGCCGGACCTTCCTGCTCATCGCACTGCTCGCGCTCGCGGCGACGGCCGGTGCCGCACAAGCACCGGTGGTTTCGGCGCGGCTTCTGGTACAACGCTCGCCGCTCGCCGGGTTCCGGTATTACGACGGCGGCCAGGTGTGGCGGGAGATGAACGTGGGCGATCGGCTCGATCTGGTGCGCGAGCCCGATAATCCGTATGATGCCAATGCAATTCGCGTCGAGTGGCGCGGGCACAAGCTGGGGTACGTCCCGCGTCGCGACAACGCCGCGGTCGCGCGCCAGATCGATCACGGAGCGGGGCTCGAGGCACGGGTCACGCGGCTTGAGGAGAGCCGCAACCGGCGCGTGCGGCTCGAATTCGAAGTCGTCGCGCCTCTGCCGTGACCGGCATCGCGGCGCAACCATATCAGGGGGAAAGCATGAAATTCGGACGTTTCGAGCAGCAGGGGCGGGTATTCTACGGAATCCTCGAAGGCGAGGAGGTGAGCGAGCTCGACGGCTCGCCGTTCGGCAGTTACCGCGCGAGCGGACCGCGCCACCGGCTGCCGGCGCTCAAGCCTCTCCTTCCGTGCATTCCCGCGAATTTCTACGCCGCGGGGCTCAATTATCTCGCTCACATCGAATGGGCCAACAAGCGTGCCGGCGCCTCGAAGAAGCCGCCCGCGCAGGCCGATGTCGGCTACCGCTCACCCAATGCGCTGGTGGCGAGCGGAGAGAGCATCGTGATCCCCGCCGATTCGCCCGGCCCGGTCGAGTACGAGGGGGAGCTCGTCGCGGTGATCGGGAAAAAAGCGCGTAACCTCTCGGAACGCGAGGCGCTGGAATGCGTGCTCGGCTGGACGCTAGGCAACGACGTGAGCGAGCGCACGTGGCAGAAGTCCGACCGCACGCTGTGGCGCGCGAAGAACTGCGACACTTTCAAGCCGATGGGGCCCCTCATCGTCACCGGGCTCGACCCGATGAAGCAGACCATCGCCACCCGGGTCAACGGCAAGGTCGTCTCCGAGTACGACACCGGCAAGATGCTGTTCTCGGCCCAGCATTACATCTCCCGCATCTCGCGCTACATGACGCTGCACCCGGGCGACGTCGTGTGGCTCGGCACCGACGGGCCGACCGAGCCGGCGCTCAAGGACGGCGACGTGGTCGAGGTCTGCCACCGCGAGATCGGCGTGCTGCGCAATCCCGTGGTGCGCGCGAAGTCCTGAGCATACTGCAAGCCCGTCAGGCTTGACCGCAGCCGGGTCGCACAGCTTCTTTGCCACCTGCCCGCGCGGCCTCGAGAGCGTGCTCGCGCGGGAGCTCGCTGCGCTCGGCGCGCGCGAGGTCGCGTCGAGCGAAGGCGGCGCGCGCTTCGCGGGCGCGTTTCCATTGTGCTACGCGGCGAATCTTGAAAGCCGTGTCGCGAGCCGCGTGCTGTGGCGTGTGGGGGCAAGCCCCTATCGCAACGAGGACGAGGTCTACGCTGCGGCCCGTGCGCTTCCGTGGCCGCGGTGGTTCTCGCCGGAGCACACGATACGCGTCGCCCTCACCGCGATCCGCTCCCCGCTCCGCAGCCTCGATTTCACGACCCTCAGGATCAAGGACGCGGTATGCGACCGCTTCCGTGCCGAGTGCGGGAGGCGGCCGAGCGTTGACACGCGCGCACCCGATATCCGCATCCACGCTTTCCTTGACGCGCGCGAAGTCATGCTCTATCTCGACACCTCCGGGGAGGCGCTGTTCAAGCGCGGCTACCGCAGGCAGGCCGGCGAGGCGCCGTTGCGCGAGAATCTCGCCGCGGGGATCCTGAGCCTCGCCGGCTGGGCGCCGGGAACGCCGCTGCTCGACCCGATGTGCGGCAGCGGCACCATCGTGATCGAAGCCGCGCTCACCGCACTGGACATCGCGCCGGGGCTCGCGCGCGCGTTCGCGTTCGAGAAGCTCTCGCACTTCGACGCCGCGGTGTGGCGCGAGCTGAAGCGCCGGGCGCAAGCGCGAAGAAAGGCGGTGCGGCCGCTCTCGATCTGGGGCAGCGACACGAGCCGCGCCGCGCTCGACGACGCGCGCGTGAACCTCGCATCGCTCGGCATCGAGCGCGCCGTAACCCTCGTTCATGCGAACGCGCTGGATCTTTCCCCGCCCGCACCCGCCGGAACCATCATCACCAACCCGCCGTACGGTGTGCGTCTCGACCAGCAGCAGAAGCTCGCCGTCTTCTATCCCCGGCTCGGCGATGCGCTGAAGCGCAACTTCGCCGGCTGGACCGCCTACGTTCTTTCCGCCGACGCGCAACTGCCCAAGCTGATCGGGCTCAAGGCGTCGCGGCGCACGCCGCTTTACAACGGCGCGCTCGAATGCCGGCTGTACGAGTACCGGCTGGTGGCGGGAAGCATGCGGCGGGTAAAAGCGGCGAGGCGGGAGGAGTGAGACGGAAAAATATCCTGCCGCCGACGAACGCCGATGCACGCTGGCAAACTCCGATCAATGGATGTGGAATCGGGCGGCGCCATACCGCGCGACCGGCTGCTCGGCGCGGTCGAGCGGGCTTCTCACCCCGCGCCCGCCCTTGTTGAGAACATGCGTGTAGATCATTGTCGTGCTGACGTCGGCGTGGCCGAGCAACTCCTGCACGGTGCGAATGTCATAGCCCGCCTCCAGCAGGTGCGTAGCGAATGCGTGGCGCAGCGTGTGACAGCTCACGTGCTTGGCAATGCCAGCGGCGCGTACGGCCTCCTTCACGGCGCGCTGCAGCACAGACTCGTCCAGATGATGGCGGCGGATCACGCCGTCCTCGGGATCAGCCGAGCGATTCTTTGACGGAAACACGTATTGCCATGCCCAGTCGGCGCCCGCGCGCGGATACTTGCGCGCAAGCGCGTAGGGCAGATGCACTTCCCCGTAGCCCCCGAGCAGGTCGCGCTGGTGCAGCCGGCGTACACGTTCGAGATGCCGGCGCAAGGGCTCGGCCAGTTTGCCGGGTAGCATGGTGACGCGGTCCTTTTGCCCCTTGCCGTCACGGACCAGCACCTGCCGATAGCCGAAATCGATGTCTTTCACGCGCAGCCGCAGGCACTCGACCAGGCGCAACCCTGCGCCATACAGCAGGCTTGCCATCAGCCAGCGCGTGCCCTCCAGCGCGCCGAGCAGGCGCCCGACCTCCTCGCGCGTGAGCACCACCGGCAGGCGCGCTGGCCGCTTGGCACGCACCAAGCCATCCAGCCACGGCAGCTCCCGGCCAAGCCCCTCCCGGTACAGGAAGAGCAGCGCCGACAGGGCCTGGTTCTGCGTCGCCGCGGCCACCCTGCGCTCGGTCGCCAGATGATTGAGGAACGCCGTTACCTCGCTCTCGCCCAACGTAGCGGGATGCCGCTTGCCGCTAAAGTAGATGAAGCGCTTGATCCAGTGGATGTAGCTTTCCTCGGTGCGCCGGCTGTAGTGCAACCGCCGGATCGCGCCCCGCACCTGGTCGAGCAGCCGCGGGCGGGGGACGGCCTCGGCTGCGCCTGCCGCTTTTGCTGCATTCGCCGAGTTTATTGATTCCGTTGGCATTTCTGTTCTCTTCCGCAGCCTATTTCCGATCAAGGCTGCTGCCAACGCAGCGTATCCGGACCTGTACATCCATCCATACTCGGGTAAACGCTTGAACCAAAACGGCGGATGACAAGCAAGCCCGATTGGGTGTCTAATTAAGCTGCAAATCGGAAGTTCACTATACGTTAGAGGTCAATAGCAACCGTGGCTACCGAATCGCCCGTTACGAATTGGGGAACCGTCGCCGACTGGGCCGTTGCCACAGCTACATTTCTTGCTGTGCTTGTTGCTTTGTTCAAAGATGAGGTCGCGCAATGGTGGCGCCGACCGATACTTGCTGTCTCGGTGTCGCTGGAACCACCTTATTGCCACAAGACGATTCTCCGGTACACGGTCCAACGAACCGCACTCACTTTTGCGCAGGCGCAGTGCTACTACTTTCGGCTTTGGATCGAAAACCAAGGGAAGACAAGAGCCACGCAAGTCCAGGTTTTTGCTGCAAGACTCTTTCGGCGAGCTGCAGATGGCTCATTTCAGCACGACGTACACTTCTTGCCCATGAATTTGCGCTGGGCTCATGCGCATTCCCGCGGTCCTGAAGGCGGTCCGGAAGTGTACGCAGACGGAATCTCTCCAAAGATGGGTAAGCATTGTGACCTTGGACACGTCATAGACCCCGCCAACCGAACCGAGTGTGGCGAAAATATCGAAGGCGTGTCGCCCACCAGTCCTTTGTTTGCGTTGGATCTCGAGTTTCCTCCCAATACTGGAAGTCATTTGCTTGCGCCAGGAACGTATCGCCTTGAACTTCAAATTGCTGCCGCCAATGCGCGGCCCGTGACAAAGCTACTTGAAATAACCATCGCTGGAAGCTGGTCTGATGACGAACGGATAATGTTTCGAGATGGAATTGGGTTGCGAGTTATCTGAAAGATTGACCTCTAACTTCAGGTGCTGCGGACGGGCCGGAAGCGTTGTGCCGATGCGTGCGACTGTGGCGGCCCGCCGCAGACCAAGACGTTAAACCGCAATTGCAGCACTCACCGCGAGGGGGAAACGAAGATGTCTCGAGGTCACAAGTGTCCAGAGTGCGGAAAGCTGTCCGGGAAGTACCAGAAGGGCGCGTATCACTGCGGCCGGTGTAGCTCTATCTGGTGGGCCCCGTTTGACCAACCCTCTGCCGGTGGTCCGCGCAAAGGGTACAAGTGCACTACTTGCGCCAATCAAACGATCCATCCCGTCGGCACCGTCTCGAAAGCCAATGTGTGGCGATGTAGCGTATGCGGCACGACGATGGTTACACCCGCAGGTTGACTTGCGGTTTAACCTGGCGCCCAACACGGACGCGCGGCCAGCGTTGCGCCAAATGCTGAGGACCGTGCGCGCGCGCCGGTTGGCTCCACGTTAGCCGCCGCACATGGACGCCTGGCAATCGATCTTGATCGCACTTGGCGGAAACGCGATGCTGCTGCTCGTCCTTGGGTGGCTAGCTCGATCTCTCGGATCGCAAGTCCTAGCTAAGGATTTGGAGAAATTCAAAGCGGACGTGGCGGCGGCATCTTCGGCCACCACTGAGCACTTGAAGCACGAATTACAACGTGCCGCTCTTGAGCATCAAGTCCGCTTCTCCAAGCTGCACGAACGGCGCGCGGAGGTAATTGCGGAGCTATATGGGCTTCTTGTAGAGGCTCACTGGGCATCGCAGAGTTTCATTTCCTTGGCAGAGTGGTCTGGAGAACCATCAAAGCAAGAGAAGTACGCCGCCGCCATAAACAAGGCCGCTGAGTTCTACAGATTCTTTGATAAAAATCGCATTTACCTTCCTGAAGCGCTGTGCCGGAAACTGGAAACGTTCTTCCGCAACATCCGCAGCAAAGTCATCGAGTTCGGCGTCTACGTCACTCACGACACCGGCCACGGCCCGCCGCACTTCACCAAGGAAAAGATGGATGTCTGGATTAAGGCGCATGAATACTTCGAAAAGGAAGTCCCGAGCGCCCGCGCGGCACTAGAAGCTGAACTAAGGGGAATACTTGGCACAACTACTCCAAGCGACGGCTAACAGCCCAGCGCACACGGACGCGCGCGCCAGGGTGAACTTGCATCAACGGTCGTCGGCTGCGCGCGCCGGTGGCTGGGAACGTTAGCCGTCAATAAGGAGTACCGAGCGTTGTCCGATGTACGCAAGAAGTTTCGTGATCGCGCTACCCGACTTAAGCGGGCGCTCGCGAACGAACAGAAGAAGTTTCGCCATATTCAAGATGGTGCGGGAAAGCGCTACTT
>JACQGO010000361.1 GCA_016199485.1 Betaproteobacteria bacterium | reverse complement strand
TCGCCCTTGATGAGATGGGCGAGGCGGAAATTGGGATACTCCTCGATCACCTTGTCGATTTCCTCCAGCGCGGCCGCCAGCCGATTGCGGCTGATCTCGATCAGGGTCTTGACGAGCATCGCCTCCGGCTCGGACACGCGCACCAGGTCGACGGGCTTGCCGTTCAGGCCCGTTGGCGCCGGCTGTCCGCCCATCGCGAGCGCCTGCGCTGCGGCAAGCGCAAGTGCGCCAACAAGCGGACAGCCGAAAAGACGACGGGCAACCCCGGCTGCGGAACGTACGCGGGAGGGGCGCCGGCAGGTGTTCAACTTCCGACCCGTTCCTGTTGAATGAGCCACTTGTTACCCGACTTCACCATGATGAGCGTCTTGGTGCTCGAGACCTTGAGCGTGCCGGAGCGGTAATGCTGCCGGAAAGTGACGGTGGCGCGCTGGCTGCCATCGAGCCTCACCCGGAGCGATTCGATCGTCACCTGGATCGTGCGCGGCTTGGCGATGCGCGCCTTGCGTGTCGCTTCCCACTTGCTGCGCGGTTCCCCGTTGGGAGTCTTGAAATCCGCCGCATAGGACGAGAGATAGCCGCCGACGTCGTTGGCCGACCAGGCTTGGGCCCAGTGGTTCACCGCTTTCGAGATTTCGCCGGTCTCGTCGACCGCTGGCTTGGCGGCCGGGGCCGACGGCGCCGCCCTGGCAGGCTCGGACGTCGCCGTCGCAGCGGGCTTGGATGGCGCTGGTGCGACAGTCGCCGCAGGTTTGGCAGGCGTCGGCGAGGCGCTCGCCACCTTGGGACCGGGTTCGGGCTTGAGCGAGGAAGCTTTCGCCGGGCGCGGGCTGCTCGAGAACAGTTCCTGGATCAGGGCGAGCTTGGTCTGCGCGGTGGGATTGTTGCGGTCGAGCTGCAGCGCCTTGTCGTAGGCCTGGCTCGCCATCTTGGCGTAGATATCGCCGAGATTCTCGTGCGCCGTGGCGTAGCTCGGATGGGTGCGGATCGCCATCTGGAGCGCTGTTTGCGCCTTGTCGTACTGCCCCTGCGAGGCGTAGAGCACGGCGAGATTGTTGTAGGGCTCCGGCAACTCGGGATAATCCTGGGTGAGCGCAGTGAAGACATTTATCGCTTCCGCAGCCTTCTTCTGCTCGGTGAGGATCAGGCCCTTGAGGAAGCGTCCACGGGCGTCTTTGGGGCGAGTACGGAGATAGCGGTCGACGCGGTCCATCGCCTGCGCGAGCTGCCCCTGCTTCATCAGGCGCGTCGCTTCCTGCAGTTCGTCGGCTTGCTGCGCGAATACGGGACTGACGAAGGCCAGGGTGGCGAGAAGACACGCGGCCAGCGCAACGGCGCGAAGGGTGATCATTATGCTATACTTTCCCGAATTTTTCAGGGGCTTAGTTGCCAATTCCGAGAAATTCTACCAAGAACCTTGGGTATTTCAAACTCTTTGCCGGGCTCGGCCGCAACCACAACCACGCATCAGGCGGGCCGGCGCGCTTCCTTGGACCCGGTCTCCCGCGGGCGGCGATGTTCCGGTAGCGCCTGATCACGGGCCCGGACTGCGTCCCGGGCGCTCCCCATGCTCAGAATCTTCAATTCGCTGACGCGCGAAAAGCAGGATTTTGTACCGATCGCTCCCGGCAAGGTGGGGATGTACGTGTGCGGGATGACGGTCTACGATTACTGCCACCTCGGCCATGCGCGCGTCATGGTGGTGTTCGACGTCGTGCGCCGCTGGCTGCGCGCCCTGGGATACGACGTGACCTACGTGCGCAACATCACCGACATCGACGACAAGATCATCAGGCGCGCGCAGGAAAACAACGAGCCGATTGATCAACTTACGGCGCGCTTCATCCGGGCGATGGACGAGGATACCGCGCCGCTGGGGGTCGAAAAGCCGGATTTCGAACCACGCGCGACCGGGCACGTGGACGGCATGCTGCGCATGATCCGGGTGCTGCTGGACAGGGGCATTGCCTACCGGGCACCCAACGGCGACGTCTACTACGCGGTGCGCAAATTTCCCGGCTACGGCAGGCTTTCCGGCAAATCGCCCGAGAATCTGCGCGCCGGCGAGCGCGTCGAGGTCGAGATCCACAAGCAGGACCCGCTCGACTTCGTGCTGTGGAAGGCGGCGAAACCGGGGGAGCCTGCGTGGGACTCGCCGTGGGGGCCGGGCCGGCCCGGCTGGCACATCGAGTGCTCGGTGATGAGCGAGCACCATCTGGGAGCGCACTTCGACATCCACGGCGGCGGGCAGGACCTGCAGTTCCCGCACCACGAGAACGAGATCGCGCAGTCGGAGGGCGCGCACGGACACGCGTTCGTCAACTACTGGATGCACAACGGCTTCGTGCGGGTCGCCGAGGAGAAGATGTCGAAATCGCTCGGCAACTTCTTTACCGTGCGCGAGCTGCTCGCCAGGTACGATCCGGAGGTATTGCGGTTCTTCATCGCGCGCGCGCATTACCGCAGTCCGCTCAACTACTCGGACCAGCACCTGGAGGACGCGAGACACGCGCTCACGAGACTCTACACCGCGTTGAAGGGCATCGATGCGCGGGCCGGGGCGGTCGACTGGAACATGTCTCGCGCCGCGCGCTTCAGGCAGGCGATGGACGACGACTTCAACACCCCGGAAGCGGTGGCGGTGCTGTTCGATCTCGCCGGTGAAGTGAACCGCACGCGCTCGCCGGACGACGCGCGGCTGTTGAAATCGCTCGGCGCCGTGCTCGGGCTGCTCGAGCGTGACGCGGCAGCGTACCTGCAGGCGGGGGCGGGCGCTGCGGCGCGGGCCGCGATGACTCCGGGCCGCATCGGGCGGCTCGTCGCCGAGCGTGCGGCAGCGCGCAACGCGAAGAACTTCGCCGAGGCCGACCGCATCCGCACGGAGCTCCTGAAGGCCGGCATCGTGCTCGAGGACACGCCGCAGGGCACCGTCTGGCGCCGCGGCTGACTGCTTTTCTAGCAGCCTGTCGGACTTGACGTTCCGACAGGCTGCTAAATGCAAAGCCGCCCGCCGACTTACAACAGAGTGGAGTGAAAATACGTGTTTTCGCCGTTGAGGAGCGCAGGAGCGGGGCTGCATTCAGGTATTTCGAATTCATATCTGCCGTTTGTCGGCGGGCGGTCTTGCGTAAGGAGTGTGTCGGGACAAAGTCCGACACACTCCTAGAGGGAGTGTGCGCACTTGCTCCTCATGCTGCAAAGCGCCGCGGGCTTCGTCACGCTGCTGCTGCTGGCGTGGGCGATCAGCGAAGACCGCACGCGCGTGCCCTGGCGCATCGCGGCTTCGGGCATCGTGCTGCAACTCACGTTCGCGGTACTCCTGCTCAAGATCCCGCTCGCCAAGGAATTCTTTCTCGCGTTGAACGACGCGCTGCTCGCGTTGGAGCGCGCGGCGCAGGCGGGCACGGCGTTCGTCTTCGGCTTTCTCGGGGGCGGGCCGCTGCCGTACGCCGAGACCGCCCCGGGCGCGAGTTTCGTGCTGGCGTTCCGCGCGCTGCCGTTGATCCTGGTGGTGAGCGCGCTCTCCTCGCTGTTGTTTTACTGGCGGGTACTGCCGGTGATCGTAAGAGCGATCTCCGCGGTGTTGGTGAAGAGCATGGGCGTAGGCGGCGCGGTGGGGCTGTCCACCGCCGCCAACATCTTCGTCGGCATGGTGGAGGCACCGCTCTTCGTCCGGCCCTACCTGAAGCAGATGAATCGCGGGGAGCTGTTCATCGTGATGACCTGCGGCATGGCCGGGATCGCCGGCACCGTGATGGTGCTCTACGCGAGCATCATCGGCCCGGTTGTCCCGGAAGCGATGGGACATATCCTCGCGGCGTCGATCATCAGCGCCCCCGCGGGCATCGTCGTGGCGGCGCTGATGGTGCCGCCCGTGGGCGCGGTTACGGCGGGGGAGCTCATGCCGGCCCAGCCGGCTTCGAGCAGCATGGACGCGGTGACGCGCGGCACGCTCGACGGCCTTCAGCTCTTGCTTAACATCGTGGCGATGCTCATCGTGCTGGTGGCGCTGGTCACGCTCGCCAACATGATGCTCGGGCTCGCGCCCGACGCGGGCGGGGCACCGCTCACGCTGCAGCGCATCCTGGGAATCGGGATGGCGCCGATCGTGTGGTTGATCGGCATCCCGTGGGCGGAAGCGCCAACCGCCGGCGCGCTGATGGGCACGAAAACGATATTGAACGAGCTGATCGCCTATATCGACCTTGCCCGGCTCCCCGACGCGGCGCTCGGCGTGCGCAGCCGCGTGATCATGACCTATGCGCTGTGCGGCTTCGCCAATCTCGGGAGCCTCGGCATCCTCATCGGCGGGCTTGCAACCATGGTGCCGGAGCGCCGCGAAGAAATCGTGGGGCTGGGGCTGAAATCGATCGTATCGGGGACGCTGGCGACGCTGCTCACGGGCGCGACCGTCGGCATGTTGTGGAGCGAATGACCCGCCGGCAGCCCGTCGCCGTCAGGTGAGCGGCAGCATGCAGCTTCGTGGGTTGGGGTGAACAACGTGAACCCCAACGGCATCGCTCAGGAACTCGCTGCGCTCAGGTGAGCGGCAGCATGCAGTGCTCTTTGTAGGCGGGACGCTCGCAGATGCGCTGGTACCACCGCTCCACGTTCCGGTGCGCCGGCCGCTCGATGGGCAGGTTGAACCAGCGGTAAGCCGCCACCCCCATCGGGATGTCGCCCATCGTGAATTCCTTTCCCGCCAGGTAGGCGTTTCCCGCGAGCTGCGCGTCGGCGATCGCAAAGCTCTCCGCAAGCTTCTTGCGCGCCTCCTCCACCGCTGCCACGTCGCGCTTCTCCGGCGGCACGCGCACCAGGTTCCAGAACACGGTGCGCATGTTCGGCCACACGGTGGTGTTGTACCAGTCCATCCAGCGGTCGGCGTCCGCGCACGCCTTGTCGTTCTCCGGCCACAGCTTGCCGCGGCTGTGGCGCCGCGCGAGATAGCGTACGATTGCGTGCGACTCCCACAGCACGAAGCCGTCGTCCTCTATGGTCGGCACCAGCCCGTTGGGATTCAACTTGCGGTACTCCGGGGTGTTCACCACGCCGAACTGCATGCCGGCATCGACCCGCTCGTACTTCAGGCCGATTTCGCCGCAGCACCACAGCACCTTCTGCACGTTGATCGAGTTTTTCCGGCCCCAGATCTTCAGCATGTTGTCGTTCTCCTTGCAGGTCGATAATCGCGAGAAAACCGCGCCAGTTTAGCATCGCCGGTGGGAGCGAAGCCGGGCAGGGTGGATAATCCGGGTAGGGCGGGTAAGCGCAGCGTAACCCGCCTGTTCAGGGGAAGCGCAAGCCGATGTCCCGGCGGTGGGCTGTGCCCACCCTACCGCTGCTGCCCTTCCTCGTTCGCCGGCGCTGTCTCCACCGCGCCGCTCAATCGCTTGGTGAACGCGACGAAGAACTGGTCGGCGAGTTTCCTGGCGACTCCGTCGATCAATCGCGCGCCGACCTGCGCGAGCTTGCCGCCGACCATCGCCTTGGCCGTGTAGCCCAACCGGGTACCGCCGTCACCGGGAACGAGTTCCACGTTCGCCTGCCCCTTGGCGAAACCGGCGACTCCCCCCTGGCCTTCGAACCGCAGCGTGCAGGAGCGCGGCGCATCGACATCGGCGAGCGTCATTTTTCCCTTGAACCTGGCGCTGACGGGGCCAACCCTGGCCGTCATGACGACCTGGTATTCGGTGTCGGAGTGTTTCTCCATCGACTCGCAGCCCGGAATGCACTCCTTCAGTACCGCGGGATCGTTGAGCGCCTCCCATGTTGCCGTCTGCGTGAGCGGGATCAACTGCTCGCCCTTCATCTCCATCCGGTCTTTTCCTTCATGTGTTCGGTCATCGTTTGTGCGCCGCGCCCGGAGCGGCTTGACGCCCGCGCCGATCGTTGAAATTTTTCACATTGTGCCCCGCCAGCACAGCGGAAAAGCTATAGCCACAGAGATCACAGCGTGCACGGAGGACGCCATTGCCAACGCGAATTTTCCGCAATCTCTCTGTGGTCTCTGTGTCCTCGGTGGCTTTGCGGCATTCACTTTCCGGCGAGGGCGGCTTGCACCGCGCGCTGCGCGATCACGGTGACCAGATGCGATCGGTACTCGGCGCTCGCGTGGATGTCCGAGTTGAGGCCCTCGGGGGGCACGCGGACGCCGCGGATCGCGTCCGGCGAGAACT
>JACQGO010000006.1 GCA_016199485.1 Betaproteobacteria bacterium | reverse complement strand
GTCAGATGGAAAGTATCAACGTGTCCGAATTCAAGGCCAGGTGCCTCTCGATTCTCGACGAGGTGGCCCGCACGGGGAAAACGATCACCATCTGCAAGCGAGGAAAGCCCCTGGCCCGGATCGTCCCCCCCGCCTACAGCAAGTTGGGCTACCCGCAGGAGACGCTTCGGGGCACCCTGACGATCGTCGGTGACATCGTCTCTCCCGTAATGGATCCAGAGGACTGGAGCGCCAATCGGGGTGTGCTTTGAGGTGTCTGCTGGATACCCATATCCTGATCTGGTGGAGCGAGGATTTGCCCCATCTATCAGCCCGCCAGAAAGCGGCCCTGGATCAGGCGGCACCGAACCAACCCCTGCTCGTGGCCGACGTGAGTCTCTGGGAGATCGCCACGCTTTACGGACTCGGCAGGATCGTCTTGAACCTGCCCCTGCGCGAATGGCTGGACCGGGCCGTGGCCGCGCCGCTTGTCCGGGTCTGTCCCATCACCCCCGCTGTGGCCGCCACAGTGGCTGCTCTTCCCGACAGCTTTCACCGTGATCCGGCCGACCGCCTCATCGTCTCCACCGCACTGGTGGAGGGCGCGCGGCTGATCACCGCGGACGCCAACATCATCCGTTCGGGAGTCGTGTCCACGCTCTAGAAGGGGTAGGGGTTTGTTTGGAAACACCTGGTGGCCTCTTCTGGAGGTTGGTAACCCGCCCTTAACACGTTCCGCCCTGTTCCCTGGTACCATCCGGGCATGAACATCTCGCTTACCCACACCGTGCGGGAGCAGGCGGCCCGCAGCCGCGTCTCCGAATCGCAGTATCTGTCCCAAGTTGCGGAATCCGCGCAGCAGCTCGAGCCGGAGGAGAAGGTCAGCTTGTCCAAGCTGGCTTCCATCGTGCGCACCGATGGGGCCGAAGCCGCCGAGCTCAAGGGCCGCCTCGGGGACGCAGGGCTCGGACTGGTGGTGGCCTCGGCGCTCGCGCACGCATCGGCTCTGTCCCTGATGATGCAGGACGTCTCCCGGCATCTCGGGGACCCGGCCTTGCCCAGTCCGCAAGACCCGGGGCTGGCTCTCGAGCCGTCCATCCGGGTCGGCGCCGAGAACTACTCCGTCGAGCCGTCGGAGTATGCCGAGGCGCTGGTGGAGAGCGCCAGCGAAGGCTGGGGGCAGGAAGGGCTCGACGACGAGCACGTGGAGAGTGCCCGCGCGCTGTTCGACGTCTTGCAGGATGGGATTCGGGCCGCCGACCGGCCGTATCTCGAGGGTCTCGACGTGGCGGACGGCAATTGCGACGCCGTGGCCGCCGGGCAGATCCTCACGGATGCGCTGGGACTGGACCGGAGCCTGCGGCCGGCCCTGGAGCGGGTTTCGCAGGAACTGCAGCCTTAGCGTTTTTGCTTCGTCGTGAACATGGCGATGTGGATCTGTTGGATCGATTCCATCACGCCGCCCACCAGGGCGGTGACCACTCCGGCCGATCCGTAGCCGACGGCCGAGAGCGCCGCGCCGAGGCTCGCGCCTACGGCGGCCCCCAACACTCCCTTGGCTTGTCCAGTCTTCCCTCCTGGGCCAGCGCTTCCGCCAGGCGCCGCAACTCGCCCTCGGCCGAGGCCGCCGTCTTCAGGAAAGCTTCCTCGATCGGGCTGAACCTCTACGCGTACTGCCAAAACGACCCGATCACTCGATCCGGAAGGGCTGGAGACGACTGTCATCATGCTTGGCACCCCTTCCGGGAACATTACGGTCAACACACCGCTAGGACCGGCAACCGTCCCGACATACGGGCTGCTTGTGTACCAAAATGGTCCGTAGCGTCAAAACTCGGTTGCGCATGACGAGTCTCGGCACCCTACCCTACCCACAGCGACTGTGCGGCGCTCTGCTCTTAGCCGCTGCCTCAATCCGTCGTCGGAAGCTATTTGCCCGGATTACGGGTCGGTCGATACGAGGAAGCGAGGATGCAATGAGGTCCTTGTCTGTTGGCGGGTCGGAATCGCAAGGTGCCGTATCCACGCCCTTCCGCTCCTTCTCTCGTCGCTCGGCGTCGAGCTCTGCGAAAGCCCGGGGGAGTTCCTCGATGGAGCCGCATAGGAGTTGCACGTAGTCGGGCTGGTTGAGATTGTACACCAGAGCTGCGCCTGCAGGGAGAGACTCGAAGTCATGGGTGAGGATCTTGCGCCCGCTGCGACGTCGTTCCCCGTGTTTCATACGGCGGTGGAACCCTTCGAGATCGTTGTTGGTTCGGGCAACCACGCGGATTCCCGGGTCTTGCCCGGACACGCTGTTGATCACATGGCCCCAGAGGGACTCGCCGTGACGCTCGATGTGCTCCAGGATGAGGTCAATCGCCTGACGCTGCTCCTGGGCAGGGCCACGTTCAGGACGGCGCCGACGAAGCGATAGAGTCAGAACGTCGAGGGCCTGACGGATGTCGTTCAGCTCGGCGACCGATGTTTCGAGCACGTCCTTAGCTGCCCTGCGATCGGTCGGCTCATGGGGCTTCGAGCGGGGGGTGAGTCGCAGGGCCGTGCGGAGCTCGTCGAACAACGCCGCCCGACGCGAGAGCCTTGCAGCAGTGGTGGCGAACGGCACCTGGGAGATGACCGGCTCAGTGATGCGTGCCAATCGTTCCAGGGCGCGACGGACCGTCTTATCCGTCGGCGGTGTGCGCAGGAAGGCGTCTGCCGCACGACGGACTTTGAGACAGCGGTGATAACAGTCCAGGTAGGGACGGTCAAATGGGAAGGAGCCGTATTCGCCGTCTTGAGGGAAATCCAACGCCCATTGGGCCAGGGCGCGGACAGTAGCCCTGCCGCCGGGGCCCTCGGGCAGAGTGTGCTCGGTATCGGATTGGCTCCACCGGGCGACGTCTGGGCGGAGGTCCGCAAGCTGCGAGCCCAGATGGCGTCCAATGTCCCGTGACAAGGCGCGAAGTGCCGCTCGGAGACCGGCTCGCCGGAACAACTCACGGAGCTGGTTGTGCGATTCCTCCAGGAGATCTTTGCCGATGTCACTCAGAAAGTGCAGATGGCAGCTCAGGATGACAAGGTCGACATCAAGTTCCGACGCCAGATCATTGGTCGCTTTGATGACGGCGCGCCCCAGATCCCGCATCACGGCGCAGGGGATGCCGAAGTCGTGCACCACCTGGCGCAGGCAAGGCAGGATCAGTTCAGCCCGTTCAGTGGATAGTTTCCGTGATGCCAGCACCCATTTCTTCCAGCCGGCGTACGCCACGAACAGGGTCCCGCGTCCGTCTTCGCCGGTGGCATCGATATGGAGCGGGTAGCCTCCATCGGCCGCAAGCGCTTCTCGAAGCAGTGGAGCGCGTTCCTGGTGGAGTTCTTCGAGATGTCTTATGAAGCGCGCCGCCAGAACGCTGATCTGGCCCATGGAAAGGGCGATGCCCTGCTCTGCCAGGGCACCCTGAATCTCCGAGCGTTGGCGGTGATGGAGGTATCTTTCCAGGCCGACCCGGACTTCCAGGTCGTATCCATAGACCGCGCCCGGGCTCACCCGCTCTTGGAGTTGCGCCGACCTCAGGGTGACCAGGTGGCCGGCCGAGTCGGTGCATCCCTGCTTGCATACGAGGACCGTCTCCTTTGCTGTGAAGGTCCCGTGTTCGAGCGTCGCCACACGGTGCCTTTTTGTCTTCTGCACCCGCGTGGGTCCGTCGCAGTGTGGACACGGCCCGCGCTCCGGGGCGACTCCGACGATGACGCCATTGGTGCTGAGGAGCCGCCTCCGGTTGTCTTCTCCCAGGTCTCGAAGATGCTGTCTCATTACTGCGAGCGCGGCGAGCGTGATTTGAGCGTTTTTTTTAGTCCGTAGACTCGGTAGACATCTTCGACCTGCTCGAGGGTGACGCTCACGGACCGCGAGTTCAGGCGCTCGCAGACCGTACTGGGGTCTGAAATCACCTGGGCCCCGTGTATCACTTCGACCAGGACCTCGACGATCAGGCTCACGCTCAGCGGTGCTGTTTGAATGCCCGTCTCAGCAGCTTCGAGTTCCTCGCGCCGAGCGACCTGAGCCAGGGCTGCTTCGGGGTCGGCGCTGACGTACAGATAGAGAGCTCCCAAGAGCTCGCGACCGATCCGGCCCTGCCGCACCAATTCCAGCAGCGCGTTGTGTACTCGCACCTGCAAGCGTACCGACAGTTCTGCGTGCGTCCGTCCAGCCTTTGCAACGTGGACAAGATCCTCCACAGTAGCCTTCAATGAACCTTGGCGTGAGAAGCAGATCCCTTGACACCGCCACAGGCCCTCGGCATCGAACTCCGGGACGTTGGCCAGGGTGTAGTATCTGCCATTGTGACTGTAGCTCGTCAGATACCCGAGCAGCGAGAGCCGGCGGAAGACGCTCATTCGGGACGTGGTATTCAAAACATCGAGGAGGGTATCCAGGTCGGCAACAGGCTGCCGCTGGAACAACTTAACAAGTGCCTTCCGGGACTCCTCTGGAGAAAGCATCGCGAGCCTCCTGATACAGTTGGGACCAACTGCTTGGATTTCATCCCAATTGTATCACATGGATTGACAAGTTTTCAAGAGGCCGGGCCCAGAAATGCGATGAAATGGTCACTTTTCCGAAGGGGAGACCCGCTATGGGGAGATACAGTGGGGACCAGGACGATCAGCAATCCCGCATGAGAAAAGGCTCAGGGGCGATCCAACCGAGTTTTGACACTGTGGCGTATAC
>JACQGO010000357.1 GCA_016199485.1 Betaproteobacteria bacterium | reverse complement strand
TGGGGCACGGCCTCGGCGGTTCCCACCAAGAGCGTGATGCCGGCTTCGACTGCCTCCAGCGCAGCGTCTCGGACAAGAAGTGGCGGCACGTAGAGCAGGCTCGCCTCGGCGCCTTGCAGCCGCACGGCCTCGTCCACCGTATCGTACACGGGGATACCGTCGACCTCTTCTCCACCTCTGCCGGGGGTCACGCCCGCGACAATGCGTGTGCCGTATTTTTTCGAAATCACCGCGTCGACTCGGCCTTGTGTTCCGGTGATCCCCTGCACGACGACCCGCGTGTTTTCGTCGAGGAGAATGCTCATGCGCAGGCAACCCCCGTGGCGCTGGCCTGCCCCGTCAGTGCGACGATCAGCCTGCACGCGTCCGCCATGCTCGCTTCCCGGGGCAGATAACGCACGCCGGGAACCTGGCTCGCCATGCGCCTGGCCTCATCCTCGTACGGACCGAACATGCGGATCACCACGGGAAAACGCGTAGCATCGATCTCCCTCTCCTTCAGTACCTCGATGATGGCCTGCATTTTTCTGTCGGTGCGCGTCATCTGCTGGTGATTGGCGCCGACCAGCAGGCCCCGCACGCGCGGATTTTCCAATACCGCGGCAACGAGTACCTTCAACTTCGCGACATTGATCCCGTTCTGGTCTGAATGATTGGCCGGCCGCCCGCCATAAGAAAGGATGAGATCGTGCTGGTAGAGGCCCGCCCCGCCTCCACACATGATCAGGCCTATGTCCCCGTCGAGTTCGGTATAGCGGATCATGCCCCCGCGGATGCGGTGGTTCGCCGAGAACACGGCTCGTTCGCGCGGATTGTCCGATCGGCTTGCGGACGCGTAATCTTCAGGCCCGAACAAGCCACGCTGCCGCGCGATGGCACACTCGTCGACCGCCATCATGGCGCCGACGAGCACGGGTTTCCCGTTGCGATCGAGGGCGAGCGGATTGATCTCGAGCATGGCCGCATCGGCACCGCAGAAAGCCTGAAACAGCCTGGCAGTGACATTGCCCAGCGTGCCCAGTGCCGCCCCCTTCACGCCGGCCCGCTGCCACATTGCGACGCCAGCCCAAGGCGTAACGCCGGCGAGCGGATCGATGTTGACCAGGCTCACGACACCGGGACTTTGCCGCTGTCTCTCCTCGATATCGATGCCACCCTGGCTGCTGAGCAGAGCCTTGGGAGGATACCCTTCCAGGACAAAGCTGAAATAGAGTTCTTGGACAATATCGACGCATTCCTCGACATAGACGCGGGTAACGGCCAGTCCGGCCACTGTCGCCCCCAACAATTCGCGGGTTGCGGCTGCCGCCTCCTCCGGCGTCGCGACAAGCTTGACCGCTCCCGCCTTGCCGCGCCGGCCGGCAGCTACCAGCGCCTTGACCACGGCCCTCCCACCAAGCTTGCGCGCCGCCACCGCGGCCTCATCCGGCGTCACGCACACCTTGCCTTTGGGAACAGGCAGCCCGCAGGACGCCAGATAACATTTGGTGCGATCTTCAGTCAGCGCAATCATCGAACGCGAAAAACGTTTCCACGTCAACAAACAGGAGTGAGTACCAAGCGGCCGCGAGCCTCGCGCCTCGCGATGCACGAAAACGCGCGCCGTACTTCGTGAAGCGGCAGGGCTTCCATGATCGTCGGTTTGATACGACCCGCCTCATACCAGCCGAACAGCCGCCGTTGCGCAGTCCTGACTTCCCCGGGTACATGCTCAAACATCGAATTCCAAAACAGACCTGTCGCCGTGATGTTCTTGATGAGCAGGTAGTTGGCCGGTATGCTAGGCATGCTTCTCTGGGCGGCGAAGCCGACGATGACGATGCGCCCGCGCCAGGCCAGCGCGCGCAGGCTGGCAGAGAAGACGTCGCCACCCAGCATGTCGATGACGATGTCGACGCCCCTGCCGGCATTCGCGGCCTGGACCTGCTTGCGCAGTTCGACATCAAGGTCCGCGGCCAAAAGATCGATGACATGATCTGCGCCGGCTGCTCGCACGAGCGAGGCCTTGTCCGGCGTCGTGATGCCAGCCAGGACGCGCGCGCCGCTCGCTCGCGCGAGTTGCACCGCAGCCAGCCCGACGGCACCCGATGCTCCATTGACCAGCACGCTCTCACCCTGCTTGTACGTGCCCCGCTCGAACAGAGCGAAATACGCGGCCTGATAAGCGATGCCCATCGCGGCCGCATCTGCAAACGGCACGCCCGCAGGTAGCGCGAAACACCGCGATTCCTCAATCGATGCTTTATCGGCGTAAGCGCCCAGAGGCGCCAGCCCCAGCACGCGATCGCCAGGCCGCAGGGATTTCACTCCGTCCCCTACCGCGAGCACTACGCCCGCCAGCTCCTTGCCCGGCACGAAGGGTAGCTTCGGCAAGACCTGATACTTGCCTTGAATCACGAGAAGCTCAGCGTACGTCACGCCCGCCGCGCGCACCTCTACCAGGACCTCGGTCTCCCCAGGAATGGGATCGGGTATCTCTTCCAGTCTCAGCTCTTCCGGGGAACCGAAAGCCCTTAACAAACATGCTCGCATTGTGCCTCCCTCCGCGTCAGCGATTACCGCACCACCGCCCCACGGCCGGCGTTCCCCTGCGCGGGGTCTTCATCGTTGCATTGCTGCAAATTCTATCATCGCGTGCTAACCTTATTGTTCGAAAGAGCTTGTGGATGGGACGCGTGTCAAGATAAAACTGTCGGCAATCGACCGGCAATCACCACGACATGGACGCGACGCAAGAATCGAGCGTCCGATACTGCGGCTGTCCGCATAAGAGGAGGAGCCACCCGCATGTTGAAGCACATCCGCGCCTTGCTGCATCTGCCAGACTCGCATCGTTGTTTCGCTATCCTGTCCGCTTTGGCGGCCGTTCATGCCGGAAGCCTCGCGACCGCGGCGGAATACCCCGTCAAACCAGTGCGACTCGTTGTCCCGTTCGCCCCCGGCGGGAGTTCCGACATGGTCGCCCGGCTGATGAGTCCGAAGCTAAGCGAAGCGTGGGGACAGCAGATCATTGTGGAGAACCGGCCGGGCGCCAGCACCAATATCGGGGCCAGCTTCGTCGCAAGATCAGCACCCGACGGTTACACCCTTTACCTGGCAAACGCCAACCACACGGTCAATCCGGGACTGCTCAAGTCACTCCCCTACGATCCGGTCAAGGACTTCACGGCCATCGTCCGGATCGCCAATCAGACGCTGGTGCTGCTCGTGCATCCGTCGCTGCCGGCCAGGTCGGTCAAGCAATTCATGCAGCTCGCCAAGGCGCGTCCGGGCGAACTCAACTTCGCATCCCCCGGGTTGGGCACTTCCTCGCACATGACCGGAGTGCTGTTCCAGTCGATGACCGGAATCAACATGGTCTTCGTGCCGTATAAAGGCGCCGGTCCGTCGCTCATCGACTTGGTGGCAGGGCAAGTGACGGTCGGCGCGTCCGGTCTCACCAGCTCGATACAGTACATCAAGACCGGCAGGTTGCGGGCGTTGGGCGTGACCACCGCGAGGCGATCGGTGCTGATGCCGGAGATTCCCACCATCGCGGAATCCGGTGTGCCAGGCTTCGAAGTTACCAACTGGTTCGGCGTCCTCGCACCGGCCGGTACGCCGGCGCCCGTCGTCGAGAAAATCCACCAGGAAACAGCCAGACAGGTCGGGCTGGAAGATAACAGGCAGCAGATGCTGAAAATGGGACTGGAACCCTCGCTGAGCAGCCCCGCCGAGTTCGACAGCTTCATCCGATCCGAGATCGGGAAATGGACCAGGGTCATCCGCGAAATGGGCATTAAGCCCAATTGAGGTGCCGCCGCGCATGACCAAGTTCGCCCAGGACCTGGAAACAGGAGACGCGCTCGCTCCGCTGTCCTTCACCGTCACGCCCGAGTGGAACCAGCAGTATTGCTACGCGCAGGAGGATTTCGATCCCCGCTACACGGGCACGCCCGCCGAGGTGCACCCTACACTGCTTCTCAGCATGAGCGCGAACACCAAGTCGCCGGGCTTCAAGCTCGCTCCCGATACCGGTTCCATTCTGAGCGAGCAGCTCTGCCGTTTCTTTCACCCGGCGCACGTCGGCAAACGTATCGACGTGGCCTTCCGGGTCACCAGGATCTACACCAAGCAGGAGAAGCGTTTTCACGTGGTTGAATCCACCGTCACCGACGAGGAAGGCACGCTCATCCTCAAGCGCGAGTCGCACCTCATTTTCGGGCGGGCCAAGTGATCGGTCCGGCAACACCGGAAGGCACGCTGTTCGAGGGCCGGGTGCACCACATGAGCATCGAGCGCCTTCTCGCGTTTTCGGGTGGGCCTTTCACCTTGAACCACTGGCCCGCTCGCAACCTGCACATCGATCCGGAAAAGGCTGCGGAAGCCGGCTTCCCGGCTCCGGTCGCATCGGGCTTGCAAGCCCAGGGCCATATCATCCGGCTCCTGATCGACCTGCTCGGGGATGCGTGGTCCCGCACGGGCTCTTTCCACTCGCGTTTTCGCCGCCCGGTATTCGCCGGGGACAGTATCCAGGCGAAGGCGCGGCTTGCCGCGCGCAGAGCAGAAGCAGGCGTCACCCAATACACTTTCGACGTCTGGTGCGAGCGGCACGACGGCGAGATCGCCGTCGTGGGAACGGCCGCCTGCACCGTCCATGAACCCAACCCTGGAGTCCAGGCAGCATGAGCAGCGCGGTAATCTATGAAGTGAAGAACCGGATTGGCTGGATCCGTCTCAATCGGCCGGACAAGAGAAACGCCATTAACCTCGCGATGCGCAAGGAATTGCAGGACGTCTTCGCCGACGTGAAATTCAATCCTGAGGTGTGGGTCGCGATCCTCACCGCGCAGGGATCGGCGTTCTGCTCGGGCAAGGACCTGACGGAGAACGTTCCGGAGGAAAACCCCGGGATCATGTCGAGCCGGCAGTTGCACGCGTTCCAGATGGGCATCTTCAAGCCGTTCATCTGCGCCATCAACGGCGCGTGCTACAACCAGGGCGTGGGGTTCGCCCTTAATTCGGACATCGTCATCATGTCCAACAAGGCGAGCTTCGGCTGGCCCCAGGCCAAGTACGGTATAGGCTCGGTAAGCGGCCCCAGCCGCGGCGCGCACATCCTGCCGTGGCACGTGGCGATGTGGTACATCATGCGCTCGAAGCCGCTCACGCCGGAGCAATGCCTGCAGTGGGGCCTCGCCAGTCAGGTCGTGCCGCACGAAGAACTGATCGGCGCGGCGCAGAAATGCGCCGAAGAAATTTTCGAGAACGCACCGCTGGCGATCCGCGGGATCAAAGAAGCCGCGCGTCACGCCCAGGACCTGCCTCTCGCCGCCCGCATGCAGATTGCGCAGATGATCGCCGATCGCGTATTCGAAACCGAAGACGCCAAGGAAGGGATTCGCGCTTTCAAGGAGCGTCGCACGCCGGTGTGGCGTGGTCGCTGAGGCTGCAAATTCACAATGCTGGGTTGGCGAGGGCGAATCGGGCTATTGGTGCCGGCGACCAACACCGTCGCCGAGCGGGAATTCTGGAAGTTGATCCCGGAAGGCCTGACCGTGTCCACGGCGCGTGTCGTGTCCATCGTGGCCGAGGACGAGGTGGAACGCCTGGCAGCCTACAAGACACAGGTAATCAAGGCTGCGCAGGAAGTTACACACGTAAACCCGGACATCATCGCGTGGACGTGCACCTCGGGAAGCTTTATCACTGGAGCCGGCTATGACATCGAGCTCGCCCGGGAAGTAACGCAGCTTGTGGGTGCGCCGGCAGTCACGACCAGCACCGCGGTGCTCGAGGCTATCCGTCAACTCGGAATTTCGCGCCTCGCCATGGGAACACCCTACCGCGACAGCGTTACGGAGATCGAGCGCCGCTTCCTTGAAGAAAGCATCGACGGACTAAAAGTCGTCAACACCGTGAATCTCAGCGTGCTAGGACCCAGTAAGAGAGGATTAATTCTTCCCGAGCGCGTATATCAACTGGGGCGCGAGGTGGACACGCCGGACGCCGAAGCCGTGTTCCTGAGTTGCACTGATGTGAGGACGATCGAGGTGCTCGACTGCCTCGAGGCCGATCTGGGCAAGCCGGTTTTCAGCAGCAACCAAGCCACGTTGTGGGCCGTATTGCAACGGCTGGGGGTGAGCACTCGTTCCCTCCCCGGACTTCTTTGCAAGAGTCCGTAACAAAGCTTGCCTGGCGTAAGCCCGCGTCCCAGATCTCCCGGATATCGGTCTCCGATCAAGGCATTCCGCGGCGGCGACCTCTCGCGCGCATCATTCGATGGTTGGGACGGCACTACTCGACCCGCGCGCCGGAGTCCTTCACGACTCGACCCCACTTCACCAGTTCCGAGCGCAGATAATCGCCAAACTCTGCGGGCGTGCCGGCATTGGGTTCCACGCCCATGCCTGCAAGCTTCTCGCGGACTTCATTCATCATCAAGATGGCAACAAGCTCGCGGTTTAACGCCGCCACAATCGCGCTGGTCACTTTTGCCGGCGCCAGCATGCCCCACCACTGGGTAACCTCGTAATCGGGCAACCCGGATTCCGAAATTGTCGGAATATCCGGCGCGACGCGCGAGCGCACTTTGCTCGTCACGCCCAGCCCCCGCAGTTTTCCCGATTTCACATGCGGCAGCACCGAAAGCATGTTATTGAATGTGAACGAAAGCTGCCCGCTGATCAGATCCGTCATCGCCTGCGCGCTACCCTTGTACGGCACGTGAACAAGCTTGATCCCAGCGGTCGAGTTGAACAGTTCCGCGGCCAAGTGCGGTGTGCTGCCGCTCCCGGGAGAGCCGAAATTGAGTGCGCCCGGCTTCGCCTTGGCGAGTGCAATCAGTTCTTTCACCGATCGCGCCGGGACCGATGGATGCACCACGAGCAGTAGCGGCGCAGAGCCGACCAGCATGACAGGCGCAAAATCGGTGATCGGATCGTAAGGCAGCTTGCGATACAGATGGATGTTGATCGGATGGTTGGAGGACGCCATGAGCAGCGTGTAGCCATCGGGTTGCGCTCTGGCTGCGATCTCCGTCCCGATCGTGCCGCCCGCCCCGCCGCGGTTGTCGATCACCACCTGCTGCCGCCATTTCTCGGCGAGCTTTTCGCCCACGATTCTCGCCAGAATATCTGCACCGCCGCCTGGCGGGAATGGCACGATCAGCCGCACCGGGCGTTGCGGATACGCTTGTGCCGGACTCGGTCCTGGGAACAGACTCAAGCCAACAACGATGAGATAGGCAGTAATCCAGTAGTGCCGGGTGTAAGCGGTATCCATCGGCTTTCCCCTTTTGCGAAAAGAACGGATTACGCCGTCGCGGTACCAGAAAACTCCGCGCAGGAGACGATTACGCTGACAGGCCCACAACGGATAAAAGACTGACAACACAACCTGTTATGTGTTGGCGGAGGGTGAGGGATTCGAACCCCCGGTACCCTTGCGAGTACGCCTGATTTCAAGTCAGGTGCAATCAACCGCTCTGCCAACCCTCCACGCTCTTGCGGGCGGCGCCGAAGACGATAATACCACGCGTTTCAACCGGTTGTCCGAACCCGGGGCCACGGCGAGCGATACCGTTCGCATTTGAAACTTTGGGGGAACTTCGGTAGTCTTATCGTTGAGCAAAACGCTCGGTATTGCGAGAGAGGACAACACATGCAACCCGAACTGCAACCGGCCCGCTCCGCTTATCAGGCCCAGACGTCGGCGCAGGAGATCGCGGTACAGCAACAGCGGGTGCTGCGCAACACTTACCTGCTGCTCGCCCTCACGATGGTGCCGACCGTAATCGGCGCCTTCATCGGCATGAGGGCGGGGGGCGTCATATTCGCGTACCCTGTCGCGAGCTCGCTCATTATGATCGCGGTGGTCATCGGCCTGCAATTTGCGATTGTCGCCAACCGCAACAGCGGGCTCGGCGTGGTGCTGTTGCTGGCGATGACGGGTCTCCTCGGCTGGTGGCTGGGCCCGCTGCTCGCGGTAGCGCTGTCGCTCAAGAACGGGCCGCAATTGATCGGGCTCGCGGCAGGCGGAACCGCGGGCGTGATGCTCGTGATGGCGGTCATTGCGACCACCGTGCGCAAGGATTTCAGCTTCATGGGCAGGTTCCTGTTCGTGGGCATGATCGTACTGCTGCTCGCGCTGATCGCGAACCTGTTCCTGCAGATTCCGGCACTGGCGCTCACCATATCGGCGCTGGTGGTGGTGGTGTTCTCGCTGTTCCTGCTGCACGACCTGAGCCGCATCGTGAATGGGGGCGAAACGAACTACATCATAGCGACGACCGGGGTCTATCTCAGCCTGTTCAACATCTTCGCGAACCTGCTGCAGTTGCTGATGGCGCTCACCGGGGAGCGCGATTGATCGGCCTACAGCCGATCAAGAAAAAGGGCGCCTCGGCGCCCTTTTTGTTTTCCGTCGTTCTTCTTCATCCATCGCGGTCAAAGACCGCGATGGATTCGACATGCGAAGTGTGGGGAAACATGTTGACCACGCCCGCCGCGGCGAGCCGGTAGCCCTTGACGTGGACGAGCACTGCGGCGTCGCGCGCGAGCGTGGCCGGGTTGCATGACACGTAAACGATGCGCTGCGGCGAATTTTGCTCGTCGAGCGACTTTGCGAGCTCCACCGCGCCCTCGCGCGGAGGGTCGATCAGGAGCTTGTCGAAATGCCCGAGGCGCCGCAACGCATCCGCGTCCACGCGGAACAGGTCCTGCACGACAAACTCCGTGCACCGAAGGCCGTTGAGGCGCGCGTTATCCGCCGCGCGCCGCACCAGTTGTTCGCTGCCTTCGAGCCCTACCACGCTCGCGCCGCAGCGCGCGAGCGCGAGCGCGAAATTGCCCACGCCGCAAAACGCGTCGGCAATGCGCTCGCCGGGGAGCGGGGCGAGCAGGCTCACCGCGCGCCGCACCAGCACCCGGTTCACCGCGGAATTGACCTGGGTGAACTCGGTAGGGCCGAAGCGGATGGTGACGTCGTACTCCGGCAGGTGGTAGCTCGGTTCGGTTCCGTCCTGAGGGTGAAAGAGATGGGCGGTCTCGGGACCTCCCGGTTGCAGATAGAGATGCACCTGATGACGCTCGGCGAACACGCGCAGCGAGGCCTCATCCGCGCCGGTAAGCGGCGCCAGTATGCGCAGCACCAGCACGTCGAGCGCGTCGCCGGCGGCGACTTCGACCTGCGGGATGCGGTTGCGCACCGACAGGCCGCCGATCAGCTCGCGGAGCGGCCCGAGCAGCGCGGAAATCCGGGGCGGGACAATCTCGCAGCTCGCCATGTCTGCGACGTGGGAGCTGCGCTTTTCGTGAAAGCCGACCAGCGCACCTCCTTTTTTCGGCAGGTAGCGCACCGCAAAACGCGCGCGCTGGCGGTAGCCCCACTCGGGGCCGCAGATCGCCGGCAGGATCAGGGCCGGCCGCACCTTCCCGATGTGCCACAGGGTGTCTTCAAGCAGGCGCTGCTTTGCCGCGACCTGCGCCCGCGGTTCGAGATGCTGCACGCTGCATCCCCCGCACACGCCGAAGTATGCGCAGCGCGGCGTCACGCGGGAAAAGCTCGCCCGCACGACCCCGTCAAGCGTCGCCAGCTCGTATGCCGGCTTCTTGCGAAACGGCGTGAAGGTCACCGTCTCGCCGGGAAGCGCCTCCTCTATGAATATCGTCTTGCCGTCGCGGTGCGCTACCCCCCGCCCCTCCTGATCGAGCGATTCCACGCGCACCATCGACGCCGGGCCGTGTTCGCGCGGACGCGCAACGCCCGGAACGCCAGCCACCACGCTGCTCACGCGAGACATGCCGGATTTCGACGGCTCATGGAAACGCGCGGCGCGAGCAGGCGAGATGCCGGTTACGCCGACCCGCATCGCCGGTTCACGCGTCGCGTTGCCAATTCTCGAGGAACTCCTTCCAGTGGGGCTCCGCGGACCTGCCCAGGGTCGAGCGCACCAGCGCACATTCGCCGCGGTAGTGCGCTTCGGTGAATACACCGCGCATCAGCTGAAACCGCAGGAACACGAGATAGGTATTGACTGCGTCGGTTTCGCAGTAGTTACGGATCTCGGCGATACGTCCGCCGTGGAAGGCCTCCCACACCTTGGAGCCGTCCATGCCGAGCTTGCCGGGAAACCCGAGCAGCCGCGCCAACTCGTCGAGCGGCGCGTTGGCGCGCGGCTGGTAGAGCGCTAGCACGTCCATGAGATCGAGATGGCGCGTGTGGTAGCGGCTGATATAGTTGTTCCACCTGAAATCGCGATCCTCTTCGCCCAGCTCCCAGTAGCGGGAGGCGCGTACGCCGTGGATCAGCCCGCGGTAATGCAGCACGGGAAAATCGAAGCCGCCGCCGTTCCACGAGACGAGCTGCGGCGTGTACTTGTCGATGCCGTCGAAGAAGCGCTGGATGAGCTGTCCTTCGCCCTCTCCCGGATCGCCGAGCGACCATGCCCGGAAGCTGTCGCGGTCGCGCAGCGCGCACGAGATCGCGACCACGCGGTGCATGTGCAGCGGAAGAAAGTCGCTGCCCGTTGCCTGGCGCCGCATCTGGAACGCCATGTTGGCGACGTCCGCGGCGGGCACTTCCGCGGCTAGCCCGTGCAGCTTGCGCAACCCGTCGACATCGGGAACCGTCTCGACGTCGAAGGCGAGAATGGGCGTCACTTTCTGGCCCAGGCGCCGCTCGCACTCTGATAGTACCACCCCGGCTGCGCCTTTTCGATCCAGCGCTGCGCGAACGTGGCACGAATGTCGTTCTCCCACTCGGGGCGACCGTTGGCGCGCGCGATCTCACGATAGAGCGCGAGCCGGTCCTGGGTTTCCGCAGCGATCAGCGCGTTCACCTGCTGGCGTTGCGCGAGCGGCACCGCGTTTGCGTCGCGCAGCGCGATCAGCCCGTCGCGCGTCAATCCCACCGCGCCGCTCGCGTAGAAAGCGGCAAGCTGGGCGTGGCGCTGCTGCATGCTCGCCTTGAGGCTCGCGATCGCCGGAGTATTGATCTCGAGATTCGCCTGTGCGCGCGCCAACCCGCCCGCCGCGAGCGCACACGTTATCCACGTCAACACGGTGAGCCAGCTTCTCATCTTGTCCTCCCGCCCGTTTCGTGCGTCCGGCAGGCGCGGCGTCAGTTTTTCGGTTGCGCCGCCGGCGGCGCGCCTTCGCCCCCGGCCGGTTGACGCTGCAGCTGCCAGACCTCGTCGATGATTCTGTCGGCCGCCTTCTCCGCGGCGGCCGCGGGGAAATAGATGTTGATCGTCACGCACCCGCCGAGCACCCAAGCTGCGCCCAGCGCAATCAACACCGTCGGTAATCCGCGTTGCATTGCCGTCACCTGTCTAGCGCACGATGGCGCTCGGATTGTCCTGCATGATGCGCGTCAGCCGATTCAGCAACTCTTCCCAGTTCACGCTGCGATTGTAGCCCAACACCGTGAGCGCGGGAATGCCGCCCCCCTTCACGATGACATAGCCCTGCGGCGCGTCCTCGACGCCGCCCATCGCGCATACGCCGTTGGCGAGCCTGCACGCGAGTCCGAGCTTCTCGTAGCCGAACTGGTCGAAGAATCGCAGAAAGCTGCGCTGTATCGCTCCCGCCGCACCGGCGCCGCCCAGCGCCGAGATGTTCTGCACCGCGGTCTGGCTGATGCGGCGCGGATACTCGCCGGGGCTGCTCCCGATCCGCGCATCGAATTTCACCGGCCGCCAGCCGGCGAGCTCGAGATCGCGCACTTCGACATCCACCCGCCCGGTGATGCTGCCGAATGAAAACGTGCGCGTCAGCAGGTCGAGATCGAGGTTGCGCATTTCGAGATCGGTCTTGAGCCGCGGCGCCCTGCCCAGCGGGTCGAGCAGCGTCAGTCCCTTCGCCACCACGGTTCCATCGAACACACGAAACAACAACGCGCCGCCGACCTCGAGCGTTGACCGTGCGTAGGTGACCACCGGGATCACCCCCGAAAGGCTGCCGTGCATCACCGGCAGGTCCACCGCCTGCGTGATCCTCTCCATCGACACCGGCGACAGCGCTCCGCTGAACTGCCAGCGCCACCCATCGCTGTCCAGAGCGGCGGCGAAATCGTTGACGGTGAGCGCGCCATCGAGCAGCGGCACTTGCGCCCTCTTGAGCGCGAAGCTCAGGCCACGCATGTCGAGCGCGAGCGCGAACGCGCCGAATGGCAGCCGCAGCAGCTCGCCGCCCTTGAGGCGGATTTCGGTCGCCGCGGCGCCGTCACGCCGCCACGGAATCCTGCCGCTGACACCGAACAACGCGAAGCGGCGCTGGCGGTCCTCGACGGAGACGTCCGCGAGCCTCACGTCGACCGCCGCGAGCCCGCCTCCTTCGAGCCTGGCCTCCAGCGCAACCTCGCCCTCGGTGCGCAGGTCCGAAAGCACGGTGCGTTCGAGGAACGGCTTGAGGATCTGCGCATAGAACGCGCCGAAATCGAGTTTCGCCGCGCGCGCGCCGGCCGCCGCGATCGTTCCCGAACGGCGATCCCAGGTGCCGTCGAGCCGGACTTCACCGACGCCGGGCAGCGTCACGTTCGCGTGCTCGACGCGCACCTGGCTTTCGTCCACCGCGCCCTTCGCGATGAGCCGTTGCCCACGACCCGTGAAATAAAGCGGCTGCCAGAATACTTCGCCGTCTTTCCAGGTGACGGCGGCGTGGCCCTGCCATTGCCGCTCCGTCTGCCGCGCCTCGAGCTCGAGTCCCGCGGCGACTTTTTCGCCGGCGTGCAGGCCCGCGGCATCGCTGAAGCTCGCGCCACGGATGTCCAATCCGGCGCTGAGCTGCAGTTGCGGCGCCCCCGTGAACAGCAAGGTGCCGCTCACCGTACCGGCATTGATCCTGGGCCAGCCCCCGGGCAGCCACGGTGCAAGCCGCGCGAGCCGCCCGTCTTCGATCGTCACGCGGAACTCGCGTCCGGCGGCATTGAGTTCGGAGGAGAGGCGCCAGCGCTCCTGGGGCGTCGGGCTCAGCGCGAGCTCGAACGTCTTCCTCCGCATCGAGTAACTGAAGACAACCGGCCATTTTTCGCCCGCGTCGAGAGTGCCCGCGGCGCAGCGGATCTCCGTCTTTTCGAGATGCAGGCTGGTGCAGGTGAGCCGCACGTTGCGCCAGCGCTGCCCGTGGAGATTCACTTCCTCCACCGCGAGCGCGAGCGTGCCGGGATTGCCGGGCTCGAGCTCGACCTTGAGGGCGCGCGCGGAAAATGCCGGCGCCTCGATATTGTCGATGCTCAGCGCGAGATGCTGGGCTGCAGCGGCGGCTGCGCAACACGCGCCGAGGGCGACGGCGAGACGGGCCGCGGGAAGCAAGTTTTCCGCGCGCGCGGCGGCGCGGCTATGCAGGGAACACCCCGGTCGAGAGATAGCGGTCGCCACGGTCGCACACGATCGCCACGATCACGGCGTTCTCGGCCTCCCTGGACACCTGCAGCGCCGCCCACAGCGCGCCACCCGACGAGATCCCGGCAAAAATGCCCTCTTCGCTCGCGAGTCGCCGCGTCGTCTCCTCCGCGTCCGCCTGGCTCACCTCGATCATGCGGTCGATGCGCGTCCAGTCGCAGATCTTCGGCAGATATGCCTCGGGCCACTTGCGTATGCCCGGAATCTGCGAGCCCTCGCTCGGCTCGCAGCCGATGATCTGGACCGCCGGGTTCTTTTCCTTGAGGAAGCGCGACACCCCCATGATCGTTCCGGTGGTGCCCATGCTGCTCACGAAATGCGTGACCCTGCCCCCGGTATCGCGCCAGATCTCGGGGCCGGTCCCCTCGTAGTGCGAGAGCGGATTGTCGGGATTCGCGAACTGGTCGAGAATCACGCCCCTGCCTTCGGCGCGCATCTTCTCCGCGACGTCGCGCGCCATCTCCATTCCGCCTTCCTTCGGGGTCAGCACGAACTCGGCGCCGAACGCCGCCATCGTCTGACGCCGCTCGACGGAAAGGTGCTCGGGCATCACCAGTATCATGCGGTAGCCCATGATCGCCGCGCACATTGCGAGCGCAATGCCGGTGTTGCCGCTGGTCGGCTCGATCAGCGTATCGCCGGGCTTGATCTCGCCGCGCTCCTGGGCGCGCTTGATCATGGAGAGCGCCGGCCGGTCCTTCACCGATCCCGCCGGGTTGTCGCCCTCCAGCTTGGCGAGCAGCGTGTTCGTCGTGCTGCCGGGGATGCGTTTCAGTCTCACCAATGGCGTGTTGCCGACAAAATCTTCGAGCGTGTTGTAGATCGTGCTGTACATTGTGCGTTCCGGAATGTTCCCGCTCCGTATGATACTCGACGACACGCCATCCATGCACGCGATCCGCGGACCGGCGCGCGGGCGCGGCGGGTCAGCGTGCCCGCACGCCGACCGGTGCGCCGGCGAGCAGCCGCTCGCAATAGCGAGCGACGCCTTCCTCAACCGTCAGAAACGGCTGCGCATAGCCGGCGGCGCGCAACGCGGTGATGTCGGCCTGGGTGTAGCTCTGATACCTGCGCCCGAGCTCGGCCGGAAACGGAATGTACTCAATGACGCGGGTTTCCTGCATCGCTCGCAGCGCGAGCGGCGCCTCGCCGCGCGTCTTGCGGCAGCCGTTCACCATTGCCGCCGCCACCTCGTTGAAGCTCTGCGCGTTTCCGGTGCCGACGTTGAAGATTCCCGACTTGTCGGGATGATCGAGGAAGAACATGTTGACCTGCACCACGTCCTCCACCGCGACGAAATCGCGCCGCTGTTCACCCGCGGCGAACCCGCCGCTGCCCTCGAACAGCCTCACCCTGCCCGACTCCCGGTACTGCTGAAACATGTGATACGCGACGGACGCCATCCGCCCCTTGTGCTGCTCGCGCTCTCCGTACACGTTGAAATAGCGCAGCCCCGCCACCTGCGCCGTCAGCCGCTCCCGGCGGCGGCGCACCGCCTGATCGAACAGGAATTTCGAGTACCCGTAGATGTTGAGCGGCGCCTCGCACTCACGAGCCTCCCGGAACGAGGGGCCCGCACCGTAGACCGCGGCCGAGGACGCGTAGATCAGCGGCACCTGCGCGTCGACGCAGAAATCGAGCAGCGCGAGCGAGTAGCGGTAGTTGTTGTCCATCATGTAACGGCCATCGGACTCGGTGGTGTCGGAGCACGCGCCCTGGTGCAGGATCGCGGTGAGCACGCCGTCGAACGCCCCGCGCACGAGCTGTTCGCGAAAGCCCTGCTTGTCGAGGTAATCGGCGATTTCGCAATCGACAAGGTTGACGAACTTGTCGGCGCGCGTCAGGTTGTCGACGGCGAGGATGGCCGTCTCGCCGCGCGCGTTGAGCGCCTTCACGATGTTCGAGCCGACAAACCCGGCCGCGCCGGTCACGACGTAATACATGGCGGATCCCGAGGATTCAGGATTCGGAGAAGCATAAGCCCACTCCAGCGGAATGCGTGTAGAGGTTCATTCGCCTGCAAATCGCGAGTCCTAAGTCGTTTCCCCGAACAGCTCCTTCGGGGAAACGACTGCGGTGCCGAACTTGCCGACCACGATCCCGGCGGCGCGGTTCGCGACGCGCACCGCGGTCGGCAGATCCGCTCCGCCCGCGAGCATCGCGCCAAGCGTCGCGATCACGGTGTCGCCGGCGCCGCTCACATCCGACACTTCGCGTGCCTGCGCGGGCACGTGCAGCCGCCCGCCGGCCTTGAAGAGGGTCATGCCGTCCGCTCCGCGCGTCACCAGCAGGGCCTCGACCTTGAGCCTGCGCCGCAGCCGCTGCGCATGCTCGGTCAGCTCACGCTCGCTTTTCCAGCTCCCCGCGACGGCGCGGAATTCATTGAGGTTCGGCGTAATCAGGGTTGCGCCCTCGTAACGCCTGAAGTCATCGCCCTTCGGATCGACCAGCACCGGCTTGCCGGCGCGGCGCGCCATGCCGATCATGCGCGCGATGTGAGCGAGCCCGCCCTTGCCGTAATCGGACAGCACCACCGCGTCGCAGCCCGCGACGAGCCTCGCGTAATCAGCCAGCTTGGAGCGCAGAATCTCGTGAGTGGGCTCAATGTCGAAATCGACGCGCAGCAACTGGTGCTGCCGCGGCCCGATTACGCGCAGCTTGACCGTGGTGTCCATGGCGCGGTCGTGGTGCAGCCGCGCCGCGATTTTCTCCCTGCGCAGCAGCGCGCGCAGGCTGCGGCCGGGCTCGTCGCGGCCGACCACCGAAAGCAGCGTCACGCGCGCGCCCAGCGCCGCGACATTGCGCGCGACATTCGCGGCGCCGCCCGGCCGTTCTTCGCTGCGGTCGAATCTCACCACCGGCACCGGCGCCTCCGGCGATATGCGTTCCACATCGCCGAACCAGTAGCGGTCGAGCATCACGTCCCCGACAACGAGAACGCGCGCGCGCCTGATGCCCTCGATCCTCAATCCTCGATCCCCGATCCTCAATCCTCAATCC
>JACQGO010000355.1 GCA_016199485.1 Betaproteobacteria bacterium | reverse complement strand
TAGCCACAGAGGACACAGAGTTCACAGAGAAAGGGCAAATCGATGGAGAGTCCTTGAACCGCAGTCTCCTGTGTTCTCTGTGATCTCTGTGGCTGATGTTCCTGGGTTCGTCACACGCTCTTACAGCCCGTAGAGCTTGGGGCAGGTGCGGCACGCTTCCGGGGCGGGGGGCAACGGCGCCGAAGCGGCGCTGCGCGATACGCCGCCGACGGCCATCTTTACCACGCCGAGGAGCCGTTCCGAAAATTGCCGACGGAAAGCGCGGTAGGCAGGTGCCTCCCAGATCTCCACCAGGCTCTGATCGTTGACGTTGCCAAACCGCACGAGCGGGATCGACGCGGCCTTGCCGTCGAATACGCGCGGGATCTCCTGCTGTCCCGTCACCCCCAGGTAGACGCACGGCGAGACCCAGCCGTCGGCCGAGATAAAGAGGATCTTCAGCGGGTTGAGATCGCACACCGCTACCTCCCGCGGTTGCGGCGAATAAGGGCGGAACGCGAGCCCCGCCTGCCGGGCCGCGTGCTTCGCTTGGTCCACGATCTCGCGCGCCGCCCGGGCCTGGGGCGAGAGCGAGTAGGCCTTCATCTCGTCGAGCGAAGGGGTGATCGCGTAGTCCAGGTTGGTCGCCACCAGCTCATCGGCGCCGAGCTCCGCCGCCAGTTTCACGACATCAGGAAGCTCGGCGAGGTTGGTCTTGGTCATGAGGAAGAGCAGCTCCAGCCTGGGTGTCGCGCTTTTTCGGCTTGCCCTCAGGGCGAGAAATCGGTGCAAATTGTCGAGCAGCTTGTGGAAATCGGATCCCGCGCGGATCGCTTCGTGCGTGCCCGCGTTCGCGCCGGCGATGGACACTGCGAGCACGTCGAGGCCGGCTTCCAGGAGTCTCTCATTCGCGCTGCGCGTGAGCCGCGTGCCGTTCGTGGTAAATCCGACGCGGCAGCCGGCACGCTTCGCGAGGGCGATCATGTCGAAGAGGCGGCGGTGGAGGAGCGGTTCCCCCCACCCTTGGAGATAGACCCACTGTGTCTTGTCAAAAGCGCCGGCGATGCGCTGGAAGCTCTCCCAGGAAAGGTCCACGCTCGGCCAGCGATCCGCCAGCACCGTGACGGGGCACATCACGCACCGGAGGTTACAGCGCGAGGTAACCTCGATCTGGAACGCCTCGAAGGGCCGTTCCCTTTCGCGCTTCCCGAACCAGCTCGCCAATCCTATGGCCATTCACACAATGCTACGCCGAGCCGGTCGGCTCGGCCAGAATGTGCGGCCGCCAAAAGAAACCCCGCACTGCCGCCGGGCTTGAAACCCGGCGGGCTGCGGGGTTGACGGACTCCGAAAAAATCTACCTGGATTGGCTCTCCAGGGTGAACCGCCTACTTGATGTCAGGCACGGGGAAGATGTACCCGCCGAAGAGCAGGAAGGCGAGGATCAGCGTCCAGACGATGTTGAATGCCTGGGCTCCGAGGAAGGCCAGCGCGGGCCGCCCACCCTCCATCTTCGCGAGATCCCAGAAGCGCGTCTCGAGCCCGATCGAAACGAATGCGAGCGCAAACCACCAGGTCCGGAAGGTCGCGAGCGCTCCCTTGGTGCCGTCCACCAGCCCGGTGGGCAGGAAGAACGAGAACACGGCCGACGCGACCAGGAACCCCAGAATAAACTTCGGGAAGCGCTCCCAGATGATGCCCGCGTTCGGCCTCTCGCCGGTCGTGGCGCCGGCCTTGAAGGTCCACCAGAGCACCAGGATGAAGGCGGCGACGCCGATCAGCGCGTTCTGGGAGAACTTGACGATGACCCCCGTCTTCATGGCAGCGTCGCTGATGAGCGCGCCCGCCGCGACCACTGTTGCGGTGGTATCCAGCGTGCCGCCGAGCCAGGCGCCGCCCACGAGGTCAGGAATCCCGAGCGCCTTCACCGCCCACGGCATCAGCACCATCATCGGGACCGCGACGATCAGCACGATCGAGGTCACGTATGACAGCTTCTTCTTGTCGCCCTGGATTGCGCCGCAGGTCGCAATCGCCGCGGAGACCCCGCAGATCGCGACCCCGGAGGAAAGGATCGCGGCGAAGTCGTCATCCACTCTGAGTTTCCTTGCCAGCCAGAAGCAGAAATACCAAACAACCCCGACCACGAGCAGCGCCTGGATGATCCCCAGCGCGCCCGCCTCCAGGATCTCGTAGAACAGCAAGCCCGCGCCCAGGATCACCAGCCCGGTCTTGATGTAGAACTCGGTCTGGACCGCCGGCTTCAGCCATTCGGGGACCCCGATCGTGTTGCTGATCAGCAGGCCCAGGATCAGAGCGAAGATCACGTACTCGATCCCCCCGTCGATCGCCAGACCATTCCCCGCCAGGAAGCGCGAGAGCCAAGCCAGAACGAAAACCACCGGGAAGCCGATGACGAATGCCCACACCGGGCCGCCGATCAGCGCGATTCCGACGGCGGCGACGATGAGCGCGGCGATCCCGAGGTAGAGCGACCTGAGAAGATTGTCCTGGCTGAAGACCCGCGTCCCCGCAACGGCGGTCGCGTGCCCGCGGATCTCGCCTCCCAGCGCCGATGGGACCGTGCGCTTGCCCGTCTTCTGCAGATCGCCGGCGGCTTTTTCGATACCCTTGCGCTCGCCTTTCTGCAGGGAATCTCTCATGGCCTTGGCCTTAACCGCTACGTCAGCCTGGCCCTTGGTCTCGGCTTCCTTCACGATCGCGTCGAGTGCGCTGTTCCATCCCGGGGTGCGCGAGACGATCTGCGCGTCGGTCGTCCAGCGGAACGAGACGTTGACGCTCCTGAGGTCGAAAATCTTGCCGCTGAAAACAACGAGGGTTGCGGCGATAACGAAAATACCAAGATAGACCGCTACCCAGTCTTCCGTGCGCCATTCTTTTGCAGCCATGAGTAATCCTCCTTCCTGGTTTCGTCACGCCTCCAAGCGGCGAAAGCGACGATGTGGCCGAAGACAAGCAGCTACTACGGGATTTCTTGCGGACAGGCCATGCGCTCCTCCTTTATTGCAGTCGACTAGCACTGGCGCGGCCGCAGGGCTTAGTCCGACTGCGCCTGCCTTTCGTGGAAGTGTGATGTGCTTGCGATGCGCTCTTGTTTGTCTATCTGCGAAGTGCCCCCCCGGTGCTCGCGTCGTGCACGAGCGGGGCAACAGCATCGAGCGAGGGTTTGTTTCAAACGCCCGCCCCGCAATACTCACCTAGACGAACAGATAGACAAGAAACGCGATCACCAGCGCGATCGCGAACGCCGCGACGTCCTCTTGGATGTCGCTCGTGAAGATGATCAATGCACTTCCGCGGTCGAGGTTCTCTTCCATGTGCTCCTCCTTCTGGCGCAGGTGAGTCAAAGCCCTTCACCGGACAGCGCGGATGCCCGCCATGTCTTTGTTCTGGTGGATTCTTGTGTCGCCCCGGTGTTCGCTGCTCGCGCGGTATTGTTCTTGTGGCGCTCGGGAGCTGCGGCTGGCAGTAGATAGTTTTAAATGCCCTCATCCAAATGTCAAGTATCGTCGCCGCTGTCGAGGAAGCGCCTGAGGCTCGTGCTTTCGTCAAGCTCCCCATAGGCGCACGAGGCCCCCAGCCGCATCACGTTGATGATACCGAAGGCGGGCGCGAATCCGGCACCCGGTACGAGGGGATGATGAACGGGAACGCGAAAAGCCCGCGGTCAGAATCGCGCCCGCCAGAGCGGCGCTGCTCGCGACGACCATGATTTCATCATCGGGTGTGGGATGCAGCGTGCCGGCGCCGGCGCGCGGGAGACAACCGCATGTTTTGAATGGCGTTTTTTCGGAGACGGCTTGAAAGGGCGGGAGCTATCCCCATCTACCGATCAGCGAATGGTTTCGGAAAGCAGCCGTGCGTTTTGACAAATTCACGACCAAGTTCCAGCAGGCGTTTGCCGACGCGCAAAGCGCCGCGGTCGGCAACGACAATCCGTACATCGAGCCGCAGCACCTGCTCCGGGCGTTGCTCAACCAGGAGGACGGCGCAACCGCGTCGCTCGCCGCACGCGCGGGCGTCAACGTGCCCGCGCTGCGCACGGCGTTGAAAGCGGGCATCGGGCGGTTGCCCAAAGTGGAGGGCGCCGGCGGCGAGGTGAGTGTCTCGCGCGAGCTTGCGAACCTGCTGAACCTCACCGACAAGGAAGCGCAGAAGCGCGGCGACCAGTTCATCGCTTCCGAGCTGTTCCTGCTCGCGCTCGCGCAGGACAAGGGAGAGACCGGGCGCATCTTCAAGCAGCATGGAGCATCGCGCCAGGCGCTCGAGCAGGCGATCAACGCGGTGCGCGGGGGAGAGAAGGTCGAGAACCCGGAAGCGGAGGGGCAGCGCGAGGCGCTGAAGCGCTACACCATAGACCTCACCGAGCGGGCGCGCGCCGGCAAGCTCGACCCGGTGATCGGGCGCGACGACGAGATCCGGCGCGTGATCCAGATCCTGCAGCGGCGCACCAAGAACAACCCGGTCCTGATCGGCGAGCCCGGGGTGGGCAAGACCGCGATCGTCGAAGGACTCGCGCAGCGCATCGTGAACGGCGAGGCCCCGGAGAGCCTGAAGGAGAAGCGCGTGCTCGTGCTCGATATGGCGGCGATGCTGGCGGGCGCCAAGTACCGCGGCGAGTTCGAGGAGCGGCTGAAGTCGGTGCTCAAGGAGATCGCGCAGGACGCCGGCCGCACCATCGTCTTCATCGACGAGCTGCACACCATGGTCGGCGCCGGCAAGGCCGAGGGCGCGATCGACGCCGGCAACATGCTCAAGCCCGCGCTCGCCCGCGGCGAGCTGCACTGCGTCGGCGCCACCACGCTCGACGAGTACCGCAAGCACGTCGAGAAGGACGCCGCGCTCGAGCGCCGCTTCCAGAAAGTGCTGGTGGACGAGCCGACGGTGGAAGACACCGTCGCAATCCTGCGCGGGCTGCAGGAGAAGTACGAAGTGCACCACGGGGTGGAGATCACCGACCCGGCGATCGTCGCCGCGGCGGAGCTTTCGCACCGCTACATCACCGACCGTTTCCTGCCCGACAAAGCGATCGATCTCATCGACGAGGCGGGCTCGCGCATCAAGATGGAGATCGATTCCAAGCCGGAGGAGATGGACAAGCTCGACCGGCGGTTGATCCAGCTCAAGATCGAGCGCGAGGCGGTGAAGAAGGAGAAGGACGAGGCTTCCCAGAAGCGGCTCCAGCTCATCGAGCGGGAGATCAAGGGACTGGAGCGCGAGTACGCGGACCTCGATGAGATCTGGAAGGCGGAAAAGGCGCAGGTGCAGGGGGCGCAGAGCGTCAAGGAAGAGCTCGACCGCCTCAAGATCGAGATGGAAGCGGCGAAGCGCAAGGGCGACTGGCAGAAGGTGTCGGAAATCCAGTACGGGCGCATCCCGCAGCTCGAGGCGCAGTTGAAGCAGGCGGACAAGCCCGATGCCGCGCGCGGGAAGCCGCGGCTGCTGCGCACGCAGGTCGGCGCGGAGGAGATCGCCGAGGTGGTGTCGCGCTGGACCGGCATCCCGGTCGCCAGGATGATGCAGGGCGAGCGCGAGAAGCTGCTCGCGATGGAGGAAAAGATCCACGAGCGCGTGGTGGGCCAGGACGAAGCGGTGCGGCTGGTGGCCGACGCGATCCGGCGCTCCCGCGCCGGGCTGGGCGATCCGAAGCGGCCGTACGGATCATTCCTGTTCCTCGGGCCGACCGGGGTGGGCAAGACGGAGCTGTGCCGCGCGCTCGCCGAATTCCTGTTCGACTCCGAGGACCACATGATCCGCCTCGACATGTCGGAATTCATGGAGAAGCACTCGGTGGCGCGGCTGATCGGCGCGCCTCCCGGCTATGTCGGCTACGAGGAAGGCGGCCATCTCACCGAGGCGGTGCGCAGGAAACCTTATTCGGTCATCCTGCTCGACGAGATCGAGAAAGCGCATCCCGACGTGTTCAACGTGCTGCTGCAGGTGCTCGACGACGGGCGCATGACCGACGGCCAGGGCCGTACCGTGGACTTCAAGAACACCGTGATCGTGATGACTTCCAACCTGGGCTCGCAGATGATCCAGGGTATGGCGGGCGACGACTACCAGGTGATCAAGCTCGCGGTGCTCTCCGAGGTCAAGACGCAGTTCCGTCCCGAATTCATCAACCGCATCGACGAGATCGTGGTGTTCCACGCGCTCGACGAGAAGCACATCAAGGCGATCGCGAAGATCCAGTTGCGGCTGCTGGAGAAGCGCCTCGCCGCGGTGGAGATCAGGCTCGAGATCACCGACGGCGCGCTTGCGCACGTCGCGCAGGCGGGTTTCGATCCGGTCTACGGTGCGCGGCCGCTCAAGCGCGCGATCCAGCAGCAGATCGAGAACCCGCTCGCGAAGGCGATCCTCGAAGGCCGCTTCGCGCCGAAGGACGCGGTGCGCGTGGACGCGAAGAAGGGCGCGATCGTGTTCGAGAAGAGCACCGCACGGGCGGCAGCCAGCGCCTGATCACGGCCGCGGCCCGGCCGGCTAATCCGCGCAAGACGCCATAGCTGTTGAGACCACGCCGGGCTGCGGCGCGTTTACGCCGTTCAGGCTGCCGGCGTTGACAGCGCTCGCGACAGCAGATTGTAAATCCAGCCGAACAACAATCCCCCGATCGCCCCATCTACCAACCCGTAGAGCGTTCCGACAACGACCTGCCCGATGACAGGGGTGGGCTGGTAGCCCGGGTAAATGGAGGCTGCCAACTCAAGGAAGGCGCGGCCGTACCCCGGCCAGACAAGGTTGGCCGCGCCGACCAGGAACATTGCTCCTCCCCAGAACAGCCCGACCGTCAAAGCCAAAGCGCTCACGTCAAATCGCATAGATACCTCCCGCTCGCAATACGACTGGTTGCAACGCTCTCCCGGGTCGATGTGACACAGCGAAACGACCCCGTCGAAGACGCCTCTTGCAGAAGCTTAGCACTGCCCGCGCATGAATTGTTGTCCCGGTAGCGCGAGCGCCGCAGAGAGCGCAGCCCACCACTGTGAAACGGCACCAGGGGGCAGAGCAGCCGCTGCGTGTCTACCTTCCCACCGCCCCGCGGGTCATATCGCCTCACACCGTGCGCGTTGCGTCGTTTGACATGGACTCGGCACTTTGCTGCAATGAACGGCTTGGGAGGATTGGGGACACGATGAGAACAACAGCCTTGATTTTTGCCGCAGTGCTGCTGCTCATATCGGGCGCGGGGGTCGACGCGGCAGAGAGCTACCCCGCGCGTCCCATTCGCCTGGTCGTGCCGAGCGGCGCGGGCGGGATCACCGACATCCTCGCGCGGATCATCGCGCAGAAGGTCACCGACAACCTTGGCCAGCAGGTGGTCGTCGACAACCGGCCCGGGGCGAGCGGCATCGTCGGTTCGCAGATCGTAGCCAAGGCCACGCCGGACGGGTACACGCTGCTCATGGTATTTCCATCGCATCCGGTGAATCCGAGCCTGGTTCCCAAGATGCCGTACGACACCGTCAGGGCGTTCGCGCCGATCACGATGGTGAGCGCGGTATCCTCGGTTCTGATCGTCGGTGCCGACTCCCCCGCGAAATCCGCGCGGGATCTCATCGCGATGGCGAGGGAGAGGCCCGGCCGGATGAACTTCGGCTCCGTCGGCCGCGGCAGCCTCGGCCATCTCAGCGCAGAGCTGCTTCGCTCGATGACCGGAGTGAATATCACGCACGTGTCGTACAAGGGCAGCCCGCAGGTGCTGAGCGCGTTGCTGGCGGGCGAGATCAACCTGTATTTCATCGCCTCGGCGGGAACCGTGGTGCCGCTGGCAAAGGCGGGGAGAGTCAGGCCGCTCGCCGTCACTACAAAAGAGCGGCTGCCGATCCTGCCGGAGGTGCCGCCTGTCGCGGAAGCGGTACCCGGCTATGAGGCGCGCGGCACGAATGGCATACTCGCGCCCGCCGGCACGCCCCGGGCGGTGATCAACCGCCTGCACCGGGAGATCGTGCGCATCGTCCGCTCACCGGAGTTTGTCGAGCAGCTTACCGCTCAGGGGGCGACCCCCGTCGGCAGCACGCCCCCCGAATTCGGCGCGGCCATCCGCGCCGACATCGAGAAATGGGCCAAGGTGATCAAGGAAGCGGGAATCCGCGCCTACTGACTGTTCGAGGAGTACTTATGCCGGTTGCCAGGATCACGCCCGACCTCGAGATGTACTACGAGGTCGACGACTTCGCCGATCCGTGGCGGCCCCATGAAACGGTGCTGCTGCTCCACGGAAACGCCGAGAGTTCCGCCGTGTGGTACGGCTGGGTGCCGCACCTCGCGCATGCATATCACATAGTGCGCCCCGACATGCGCGGCTTTGGCGCCTCGACCCCGATGCCGCGGGACTACCCGTGGTCGCTCGACCGGATCATCGACGACTACACCACGCTGCTCGATCAACTCGGGGTCGAGCGGTTTCACCTGGTCGGCGCCAAGGTCGGCGGCACCATCGCGTTGCGTTTCGCGGCGCGCCATCCGGCCCGCGTGACGACGCTCACGGTGCTCTCGTCTCCGGTGAGAGGCAAGAACGCGGCGGCCCGCTATCTCTCGTGGCTGGAGCACCTGGAGAAGCACGGCATGGAGAGCTGGGCGCGAATGACCATGAGCGGACGGCTGGGCAGCATGTTCCCGCCGGAGGGCGTTGAATGGTGGGTCAAGCTCATCGGGCGCACTCCGCTTTCGACGCAACTCGGCTTCATCTCCGCGGTTCCCGGCGTGGACATCAGTCCGGACCTCGGGAACATCAAGTGTCCGGCGCTCGTGGTCACCACGGAACAGAACCCGCTCTACTCCGTCGATACAGTGCGCGAGTGGCAAAGCAGGATTCCGCGCTCCGAGCTGCTGGTGCTGCCCGGAGACTCGTATCACGTGGCAGCGACCGCCCCTGATCGCTGCGCCCAGGCAACCGTGGAATTCATCGGGCGGTGCGCGCGCGCCGCCGTTGAGAGATGAGGCTACGCCGATGAAACCCAGGATAGATAAAACCGAGTTCGGCTCCATCACCATCGACGGTGAAACCTACGAGCATGACGTGCTCATCAGGCCCGGCGGCAAGGTGAAGAAGCGCAAGAAGAAGCTCTCGAAGGAAGTTTACGGCACCTCCCACGTGGTTTCTCTCGCCGAGGCCGAACACGTGTTTCGGAAAAAGGCGCGCAAGCTGATCATCGGTTCCGGACACGCTGGCAATGTAAGGCTTTCCGACGAGGCGAAGAAGTTTTTCGCGAAGCGGAAATGCGAGGTCGTCATCATGCCCACGCCGCAGGCGATCAGACTATGGAACGACGAGGCAGAGGATGCGATAGGGTTGTTTCACGTCACCTGTTGATTATTCGTCATGTCTTGCTCAGAGCGTAATTACCTGATCCGGCATGTTACGTGACAAGGCAGAATACAAGTTCGGGAAGCAACCGATGGTCGCGCCTTCCACGAGCTTTCCATCGATGTTCCGCTCGTAGCAGCATTGGTCGCATCCCATCAGAAGGATGTTCTTCTTTTTCGCCACTTTCGCCAGCCGCTCGCCGATCGGATCGCCCTTCACCAGGACATAGTTGTTGTCCTCGAAAAAGAACATTCCCACGACTTCGACGCCGTGAGCGTCTTCTTCGAGCTGGGGAAGGATCATTGTTCCCAGCTTGTAGGAAACCGTGTGTCCCTGGGTCGAGAAAATATAAGCAACCTTCATTTTTTTCCCTCCGTCCATCTGCGTTGAAGTTTACATTTGCAGGACATGACGTCGACCTAACTGTACTGCGCGGTTATTCGCGCAGGTCCGCTTAAGCGCAGCGTTAAAAGCGATTTCTTTCGATAATGCCAACGATATTCTCCAAATATTCGAGCGCGTGATCTTCAATGATCGCCTCTAGCTCGCTCGATGATATTGTCTCTCTGCCAAGCAGCAGAGCGAGGTCTTCAGCGAAGGGCTCTTGATGCTGGCGCACAAAACGGCGTGACAACCCGTGGAGTAATGGTATGCGAACGTTTTTGTATAGTGCCTTAGCGCTCTCGCTATCGGCTTTCTCGAACAAGCCTACTAATGCCAAATTGTCGATCAGTTCCTCGAAGCCGACCTTCCTGTTGTCCTCCAAGGTACCTTCGAGGCTTTTCTTTCTTGGAGCTATTGATTGACGGACCGTGTGGGAGTGATTGACCACCAATGCACGAACGTAAAGCTCAAGCAGTGATGAGCCCACGACGAGGGCGCCAAGAAGTGCACCAGCTTGGATGCAGGAGGCAAGCTCTAGCCCGTAATAGCGGCTTGCACCAGGTGGAAAAGAAAATTGGCTAAGGCGTTCGACTAATCTCTTGAGTCGGGCAGCCTTTTTCGGCTCAAACTGCTTTTCAAGAGAACGCAGCATGGGCAACTTCAACGTCCGTGGTGAAGCGCACGCGGCGGCTCTTGGTGCGCGTCGCTATCGACCGCCCGGTCAGGCAAACACATTGAGAAGAAGCCATCCCGCATAGCCGAACGCGGAGATGGTCCAGACATCCAAAACAATATCTGGCCAAAAGCAGTTGACGAACCAGTCAGCTACGCGGTAACGACAAGTGTCAAGCCGCTTCGTGTCTATCGTAGCGTGATACACGTACCAGTTGGCCACCTTGTTCAGGAGGGCACCAAGAACCTGCGCCGCAGCGCCCGCCAAGAAGAGAATGACGACAAGCCGGAACCGCTGCGCTTCGGCAAGGCGAGTCGCGATCTGCTCGTTCACCAGGAACAGTGCCGGTCCACCAACACCGAAAGCGACGAACCATGTGCGGAGGACCCGATTGTATTCCAAGTAGGCTCGGAAGCTCTCGCTCGCCTCGTCTTCAAGGGAGTCCGTCGCTTGTACGCCTCGTAAGCTGTCCGTCGGCTCTTCGACCACGTTCATCTTTCTGCGGCTAACGAATAGGGTTTTATCCGCCGTGCGGTAGCATGGTGGATAAGGTCAGTAGGACTAAACCGCCGGATTCAGCGCGCGCTGCTTTGGGTTTTGTAATGAAGCAGCAGGGGCAGTGCACGGCCCGGGCGGAGGGCGGCGAGTTGCGAGCACGCGTGGGTATCATAACGAAAGCGTTAGACCTTAGGGCGTGACGAAATGACTATGCCAGACGCGTGCTTGAGGGTCAACGGGAGACGAGAGACGAGTGCGGCTGCGGCGAAGCGTGCGGGCGACGCGGGTTGGGACTGCGCGTGGGGTGAGCATCGTAGGTTGGGGTGAACAATGTGAACCCCAACAGCACTGCAAGCCCATGTTCGGCGGCGAGCGCGGTGCGTGTAACCTTGCGTTGGGGTTCGCTGTGCTCACCCCAACCTACGCCTTGGCGTGTGCGCAGTGGAACTACAGCTTGAGCGGCCGCCAGTAACCGGTGAGTTCGAGATAACCGCGACCGATGTCCGCGCCGCCGCGGCGCGCGCGCACTGCGCCTTCCCAGTAGATCGTACCGGTGCTGGCGCGCGCATCATGCTCCTGGTCGTCCATTAGCGGTTCGATCTCGATTTCGAGCGCGCCGAGCCGAACGGTCCAGGTGACCGGGTAGGTCGTGCCGGTGCGCGGCGAGCGCCAGGTGCGTCGCGGGGTGAAGTCGATGTCTTCCGGCGTGAAGATCCGCACGCTGCCGTCGGCTCGGCGCAGCGTGCTGCCGGCCCACACCTGGCCGCCGTCCTTGCCGCGCATGCGAAACGCCATCAGCGCCGCGCCGTTGTCGAGGTTGATTCCGATCCAGTCCCAGCCGACTGCTCCGCTCTCGACGTACTCGCTCGACCACTCGTGATCGAGCCACGCCGTGCCGGTGACTCGCCCGTTGATTCCCGCGCGGTTTACCGTGCCGGAGACCTTGAGCTGCGGCAAGCTGTAGTAATAGCTCGCCGAAGCCGGATCGCGGCCCTTGCGGCTGTAGCCCCGCTCGCCGTGCAGGAGCGGCGGCTGCGTCGCGGTGAAGATGATCTCCATCTTCACGCGCGTTCCCGGGATGACCGCGGTATACGTGTTTCCCGACTGGCGGAGCGACCAGTCGTCGATCCACACTTCGGTGCGTTCCTGTGACGCGCCGGCAAGTCCGAACCCGGCGCGGGCCGCGTGCTGCTCGCTTTGCAGATGCCCGGCCGCCGGATCGCTCAGCGCGGCGTGCGCGATGAGGATCTCGCGCGGCGCAAAGGCGCTGGGGTTTTCGCGCTTGAGTTTGGGCTGCGTGCGGAAGAAGGTCACCTGGAAGCCGAGCGGCGCGCCGCGTGCATCTTCGAGCCAGCCGGTGACATACCACCACTCGGTGCGAAAGCCGGGATGCGCGCCTTCGTCGCGTGGAAATTGGAGCGTATAGCCCGGGATGACCGGGGTGAAACGGGTCTCGGCGGCGTGTGCCGAACGCCCGAGCCACGCGCCGGCAATCGCGAAAGGCAGCGCGAAGAAAGCACGTCGC